>CAZSUF010000117.1:3529-8485 GCA_964609875.1 uncultured Bifidobacterium sp. | reverse complement strand
ATTGAACTACGGGACCTTAGGATGTCAAACCTATCAAGGCAATATTACTATTTTTTTCAGAACTCAACTTTGAAAGTTTGTTCATGAAATATTTTCATCTCTTAGTCATAAATTTTCAGCACAGCCTCTGCATATTTACCCATAATTATTTTTCGTTTTAGTTTCATGGTAGCCGTTAATTCTCCACCCTCAATAGTCCATTCTTCTTGCAAGAGTTGAAATTTTTTAATTTGTTCATGGGCAGCAAAAGATTTATTGTATTTGTCAAGCTCACTTCTGATTAGTTTCAACACATCTTTATCTTTGGTTAAGTCTACATTCGAACTTATCGACATGTTTTTCTGGGCAAAATGCTGTTTTACCTTATCAAATGCCGGAACAATAAGAGCCCCTGCAAATTTTTCATCGCTACCTACTACCATAATTTGTTCAATGAAAGGAGATTCTTTCATTTTATTTTCTAAGGGTAAAGGTGCCACATATTTGCCACCTGAAATTTTAAAGATTTCTTTTTTACGATCCGTAATTTTTAAGAATCGACCCTCTTCAAAGGCACCTATATCACCCGTATGAAACCAGCCATTTATCATCACCTCATTCGTCCACTCTGGATGTTTATAATAACCCATCATCACATTAGGGCCTTTGCAAATAATTTCTCCATCATCCCCTAATCGAACTTCCACGCCTTGAATGATGGTGCCTACTGTCCCGAATTTTCTATTGGCTTGTTGATACCTGTTTACACTAATTACAGGTGAAGTTTCAGTAAGTCCATAACCTTCCATGACTACAATATTGGCAGCAGTAAATAATCGCAGTAGTTTCACTTGACAAGCTGCCGAGCCCGTAACAATAGCTTTTATTTTTCCGCCTACAGCATCTCTCCATTTAGTATAAACCAAGTAATCTGCAATTTTCAGTTGCATCCTATATCTGAAGGATTTTATTTTTTCTGGATCATATTGCAAGGCTAATTCTACAGCCCAATTAAATAAAATTCTTTTGAATCCAGTGAGCTTACTCCCCCTTGCATCAATTTTTTCAAACACCTTTTCAAGAAGTCGAGGTACCGTGGTAAATACAACAGGTTTGACTTCTTTTAAATCATTGCCAATGGTTTCCATGCCTTCTGCAAAATACACAGATACCCCTTTGTTTAAATAAATCAGCATCACAGTTCTTTCAAAAATGTGATTTAATGGCAAGAAGCTTAACACATTTTGGTTGTGGTCGCAAAAGTTAAATACTTCCATGCAACTTAAAACATTACTTAAAATGTTTGCATGTGATAGCATTACCCCTTTAGGTGTGCCTGTGGTTCCTGAAGTATAAATGATCGTAACTAAATGTTCAGGTAGAATGTTTTTTTTATAATGCTCCATACCTGCCAAATCATCAACGCTTAGTGGACTAAGTAATTCTGTCCACAAGGGTAATCCGTCAACAGGATCAAAACAATAAATATGTTTTAAGGATTCGATTTCATGTTTTATTTGGCATATCTTTTTGTAAATATGCTTATCTGAAATAAACAGGACAGAAACTTTTGACTCATTTAATATATACGACCATTCGCTTTCGGTCATGGAAGGATAAATCGGCACCAAAACAGCTCCTGTAATTTGAACAGCATAATCGACCATGATCCATTCCGGTCGATTATTTGAAATGATGGCGACTTTTTGTTGATGTTCTACATGAAAATCCCTTCCGTCTATGCCTAATTTATTTAATGCATGAGCAAGTTGTAAAGATTGATTCCAAACTTCTTTTGCCTTATGGCCTACCCATTTACCTTGCAGCTTTGCATGAAGCATAGGTTTTTCAGGAAACCTATTGGCATAATGGTCAACAATATCAAACAGTCTTTTTATCTGCACAGCAGGGTTTATTGATTCAGGTAATATTGGTTTTCTTTGGGTAGTAGTTTATGTGACCTGAAAAAAGTATCAAATTGGTTCATGAGTGTTGCATTTCTTTGAGTCCATGCAGTTAATTGTTTTTCATTATCTAATCTTCCAAATAGCCATTGGTTATAACAATCATAATAACCTGATAAAATAAATTGCTGTTGATGATCAATCAATTCAAGCGGATATTTCATCGCATATTTTTTATTCCAATCTAATAAAAAACGAGTACGTAACATGGTCAAATTATTTTGATTGATTCCACCAGTGACCACATTTCTTAAATTGTCAAAAATACTCAGACAAGCCTCTTCGAAATTTTTTGGATTTTCATATCGATTTACCTTTCCTTCTAAAGCAATACTATTTAAATCGCTAATGAGTAATTTATAGCTTTCAAATACAATCTTTTTTATTTCTTCAGTTCGACTAGAAAAGCTTTCCATATTTACAAAGGATTCTCCATAAATAATGGCCCATAAATAGCGCTTCGTAAAAAAATATACTTTGGTTAAATTGTAATAATTCAAATGAAAAGCAGGTGCTTGTTCCACACCTTTTTCCCATGCCTCTGAGGCATCCTTATATTTTTTTTGCAGCGTATATAATTCACCTTTCTCGGCATATAACATGCCTGCCTGTGGAAATTTCGTGATGCCTTTATTGATGGCTTCTTTAGCATCATCATATCGATTCATCTTACTATAAATTTTACAGGCTACCTGATAAGTTTCTTCATCAGCCGAATCTACTTTTAACAAAGGGTGTATCATTTTTTCGGCTTTAGATATATCATTGGCGACCATGTATACATAAGCTAATTCACGTCGATAAACTAAATTGTTCGGCTCAAGCTGAATGGCTTGATGATATACCATAATTGAATTGGCGTAGTCTTGTTTTTGTAAATAAGATCTAGCACTTGCATAAAGATCTCGAGATTCAGTACTATTGCCAATTAAAGATTGTGCTTTTACATGAATGCAAAGCGTGATAAATAAAGATACTATAAGGATTTTTTTCATGTCGGGTTACAAAATTAACAGAGAAATTGAATAATTTAGAAATTTTATGGTTCAGCCTTTTGCACTTATATTTACTCCATGACACGTAAAGAAAGATATGATTATGTAATTGCCTATTTTTCAGAACATATGCCCGAGGCAGAGACTGAATTATTCTATGATAATCCCTATCAATTGTTGGTAGCAGTTATTTTATCTGCTCAATGTACAGACAAGCGCGTGAACCTAACTACGCCATCCATATTTGCTGCTTATCCGAATGCCGAAAGTCTTGCTAAGGCTAAACTCGAAGATGTATTTGCCCTCATCAAAAGTATCAGTTATCCAAACAATAAAGCGAAACATTTGATCGGTATGGCCAGTTTGGTAATGAGCCAATTTAATGGAATAATTCCCTTGACTGTCAATGAATTAATTACATTACCAGGCGTAGGACGTAAAACAGCCAATGTAATTACTTCTGTGATTGATCAACAACCCAACATGGCGGTTGATACGCATGTATTTAGGGTTTCGGCAAGACTTGGACTTACACTAGCAGCTAAAACGCCTTTGCAAGCTGAATTGCAATTAATAAAATTTATTCCCCAAGAGTTGGTACACAAAGCGCATCATTGGCTAATTTTGCACGGACGATACACTTGCTTGGCACGATCACCCAAATGTGATCAATGCGGATTAACCGAAATCTGTAAATTTTTTAAAAAACAAAAAAAGTAAATCAACAAAATATTTTTTCATACAAAAATCACCAATATGGATACTGTAGAATCAATCATGAAAGAACTTGAAAAAATGGGTTCGGCTCAAACCAAAAAAACTTTTGCCAATCATGGGGCGCCTGAAAATATGTTTGGTGTAAAAGTTGGTGACCTAAAGACAATCGTGAAGCGTATTAAAAAAAATCATGATTTAGCCATAGGTTTATATAATACTGGAAATAGTGATGCCATGTATTTAGCAGGATTAATTGGTGATGAAAATAAAATGACACGTGCCGATTTAAACAAATGGGCTAAGAAAAGTTCTTGGTATATGATAAGCGAGTACACTGTTCCTTTTGTGGCAGCAGAAAGTCCCTATGCCTGGGAATTGGCCAATGAATGGATAAATTCAAATCGCGAAAATGTGGCTTCAGCTGGTTGGGCAACTTTAAGTCTGTATGTAAGTATAACACCAGATGAACAACTAGATCAAAAGGCTATTTCTAAATTGTTACAAATTATTAAGAAAGATATTCACCAAAGTATGAATCGTGTAAGACATACCATGAATGGATTTGTGATTTCAGTAGGTTCTTACATAGAGGGACTTGCAGATGAAGCCAAAAAAATAGCCACTTCTATCGGTGAAGTTAAAGTGGATATGGGAGGTACAGCCTGTAAAGTGCCAGAGGCTATTTCTTATATCGATAAAGTCCTTGAAAGAAATAAAGGCGTTAAGAAAAGAAAAAATGCTAGGTGTTAAAACTCCTTAGCGTCTGATGGCACCACGTGTGTAGGTGTATTGTCTGTACCAAATAGGCACGAAATAAATCAAGGTAGTAAATAAAAACGCACCATATACATCATATGTATAATGCACTTTCATACAGAGTATCATAAAACTCATGACAAAAGTAGCCACAAGCAAAATCCATTTAAGGTATTTCTTTTCAGCACATAAAAAGTAAATCCAAATACTAGCCACATGTCCACTAAAAAACAAATCCTTTGTCATTGGCGTATTATGCGGATACACAGTATTCTCTAAAAACAAATCACGCAAAACAATGATGCCTGCTGGAGGTTCTAAGGCTACTAGCAAGATACAAATTTGTCGAACTACAGCCACAGCAAAATGCATTTCTATCACTTTAAGTATCACCTTGGGTTTTTCTAAATGCATCACCAAGGTCAGTAACATGGAAGTGTAGAGTAATAAAAACACATAAGTCGAAAAATCAAAGCTGGGAAAAAAGTGAAGCAATTTGTCTTGAAGTTGAACTCCTTTTCTAACCTCAATATAATTGCCTAGCT
>CAZSUF010000117.1:449-3519 GCA_964609875.1 uncultured Bifidobacterium sp. | reverse complement strand
AAAGAAGAATAAATGAAAAAAATACCCGGCGCAATCCAAAGCTTTAGTCGAAACATTTTGTCAGCCAACATGTCTTTCCATGTGTCAACAACTTGTTTTAAGTAGCGTTGTATTGATTTCAACATAATTTAATAATAAAAAAGATTTGGTATTTTCTAAGAAATGTTCGACAAAGTAAGCCTAATTTTTTGTCATATCACACAGCAAGTTGTTAGTAAAATGATAATTTCTTAACGATTTAGTCAAATTGAAGTTCTTCCCTTTTCGCAAGGATGTCAATTTTTTTTGGGAGGTACCCGTTCTTTTCGTTGCAAGTCCTCCCACGCCAAAGCGCGTGGTGCGGGCTTTTCACTGCAATCACTACCGCAATACAAATTTTCAGTCTGTTGGAATAGGCAAGTCTAAATAATCTAGTGCCAAAAATTACTAGTCTATGGCTTCAAAGTCTCCTTTGCTTCCTGACTTTAATTTCTTCATTAAAAAAAAGAGAAATACCCGATTCAAACCTTATTTTTGTTCCTCAAATTTAAAGTATGCGTGAAATTGCCTTTAGACAAGCCCTGAGAGAAGCGATGCAGGAAGAAATGCGTAGAGATGAAAACGTTCTCTTAATGGGAGAAGAGGTTGCTGAATATAATGGAGCTTATAAAGTAAGTCAGGGTATGCTCGACGAATTTGGAGCCAAAAGAATTATAGATACACCCATTGCGGAATTAGGTTTTGCAGCTATTGGTGTGGGCGCTGCTTCTAATGGCTTAAGACCCATCATAGAATTTATGACTTGGAATTTTGCGGTACTTCCTCTTGATCAAATTTTAAATCACGCCTCTAAAATGTTGGCTATGAGTGGTGGTCAATTTAGTTGCCCCATTGTTTTCAGAGGACCCAATGGTTCGGCCGGACAATTAGGCGCACAGCATTCTATGGCCTTTGAAAGTTGGTATGCTAATATTCCGGGTTTGAAAGTAATTTCTGTATCTAATCCCTATGATGCAAAAGGATTGTTGAAAAGCGCTATTCGCGATAATGATCCCGTTGTTTTCATGGAAAGTGAAGTAATGTACGGCGATATGGGTCCTGTGCCAGAAGAAGAATATTTAATTCCCATTGGAAAAGCCGATATAAAAAGAGAAGGAACTGATGTGACCATTATTTCATTCAATAAAATGATGAAGGTTGCTTTAGGTGCTGCTGAAGAGCTAGCCAAAGAAGGAATTTCAGCCGAGGTTATTGATTTGAGAACTATCAGACCCTTGGATATAGATACGATTGTTGCTTCTGTAAAAAAGACGAATCGTTTACTAATTGTCGAAGAACAATGGCCGTTTGGAAGTGTGTCTACAGAAATTACTTATCGAGTACAACGCATGGCGTTTGATTTTTTAGATGCACCCATTCGCAGACTATGTAGTGCAGATGCTAGCATGCATTATGCGCCAACTTTAGTAGCTGCTTTCTTGCCTGATATTCATAAAACAGTGCAAGCAGTGAAAGAACTGATGTATAGTTATAAATAGAAACTTTTTGCCTGCGGTGACATCTCATTTCTTTAGGTTGAAACAAATACTTGTTGACACTTTTAGGACAAGAAAGATTTTTTATCACGTATCTTGTGGCAACGATCGTAGCAGATACCCCGCATCCCGAGAGGCTATACTGTAGATAGTTTCACCCGCAAGCTATTAGCCGAAGCGGGAGAGGAGTAGTCGCGAAGAGCGTGTCCGCCACCCAAAATAATATGTCAATACGATTTCTATGAATCAATTAAGTACCGAAACTTCGCCGTATTTATTACAACATAAAGATAATCCTGTGGCTTGGATGCCTTGGAGTGAGCAAGCCTTTGAGTTGGCTTTGGCCGAAAATAAACCCGTGCTGATTAGTATTGGGTATTCATCTTGTCATTGGTGTCATGTGATGGCGCATGAAAGTTTCGAGGATGAAGAAACGGCTCAATTGATGAACAAACTTTTTGTGAATATTAAGCTCGATCGTGAAGAGTATCCCGATATTGATCAAGTATATATGGATGCTGTGCAGGCTATGACAGGCAGTGGAGGATGGCCTTTGAATGTATTTGTGACACCCGACAAAAAAGCATTTTATGGAGGCACTTATTTTCCGCCTGTTCGAGCTCATGGAAGAGCATCTTGGAAGGAAGTGCTGATTAATGTTTCACAGTATTATTCTCAAAATAGAAGTGAAGTAGAAACCCAAGCAGAAAAGCTTTATGATCATTTAAAAGCTTTGGGTTTAAGAAGTTCAGAGTTTGCGGATGATGACAAAAATATAGACAACACGAAAGTACTTAAGGCAGTACGTGATAAATTATTGGGACTTGCCGATAAAGCACATGGCGGATTTGGCCAAGCACCTAAATTTCCAGCTACCTTTAATCTCACTTACTTGTTGGGCTATGCAAGTCTGTATCAAGATGATGAAGCCTTACAACATGTGTTGCTTTCGCTCGATAAAATGGCCATGGGCGGTTTGTATGATCAAATTGGTGGTGGGTTTTCGCGATATTCTACTGATAGTTATTGGATTGCACCTCATTTCGAAAAAATGTTATATGATAATGCCTTGCTCTTGGAACTCTATGCTAAGGCTTATGCTGTAACTAAGCAGACTTATTATCTTGATGTGATTCATCAGTCCATAGCCTGGTTACAACGAGAAATGATGAGTCAAGAAGGCGGGTTTTATACAGCCCAAGATGCGGATAGTGAAGGGGTTGAAGGGAAATTTTATACATGGTCTGCCGAAGAACTCAAACTAATACTTAAGGAAGATTATGCTTTATTTGCCGAGTATTATCAGGTGAAAGAAGAAGGTAATTGGGAGCATACCAATATATTATATACGAACTATGAAAGTAAATCGGCAGTAGCAGAGCCATATAAGGCCAAGTTGAAAGAGCTACATCAAAGCTTGATGCAGGTTAGACAACAGAGAGTGAAACCATTGACTGACGATAAAATGTTGTTAGGAATCAACGCCTTGATGAATAAGGCTTTGGTCGGTTTGTATTTATGTACGGCGGATGAGCAATATCTTGAATTGGCCGAAA
>CAZSUF010000117.1:0-439 GCA_964609875.1 uncultured Bifidobacterium sp. | reverse complement strand
CAATTTCTGCTGAGTGCTTTCAAAAGTGATACTCACTTGTTTTATCATACCTTAAGATTGGGCGGCGCTAAAATTGTGGCTTATGCGGAGGATTTGGTATATCTAGCAAAGGCGCTGATAGACTTGGCTGGGGCTACAGCAAAACCAGCTTATTTGCACAAAGCGAAAGACATTGTCGACTATTTATTTGTGCATTATAAGCGGGAGGGCGAAATATTATTCGATTTTACACATCATGATCATCAGCAAATGGAGGTGTATAAGCAAGATGTATATGATGGTGCTCAACCTTCCATAAATTCTGTAATGACAGAAGTGTTGTTTGAATTGTCGTATAAATTTGGCATCAATGAATGGGCCAAACAAGCACAGTTAATGCTTTCTTCGCAAGCAGCGGTACTAGAAAAATATCCTTCGTCATTTGGAAATTGGGCTCATT
>CAZSUF010000116.1:0-11463 GCA_964609875.1 uncultured Bifidobacterium sp. | reverse complement strand
AATACATGCTTCTATCTTTATACAATTGTCTGAAATAAGGATCGCGTAAGTCTTTGATAAAACGAATGGCTTCTCCTGTGCTTTTCATTTCAGGACCTAATTCTTTATTCACTCCTGGAAATTTATCGAAAGAGAAAACAGGTTCTTTAATGGCAAAACCAGTAAGCTTTTTCTCGTAAGTAAAATCGCTTAATTTGTTTTCGCCCATCATGATTTTTGTGGCGATATTCAAATAAGGAATTTGATAAGCTTTGGCAATGAAAGGTGTGGTGCGAGAGGCGCGTGGATTGGCTTCTATCACATACACCGTATTGTCTTTGATCGCAAATTGAATGTTGATGAGCCCTTTGATATTAAGTGCCTGAGCAATTTTCAAGGCATAGGTTTCCATCTTAGTAACTATCAACGGCGTTAAATTAAACGCAGGTAACATGGCATGACTATCACCACTATGAATTCCAGCAGGTTCGATATGTTCCATGACACCCATGATGTGAATTTGTTCTCCATCATAAATGGCATCGACTTCGGCTTCTTGACAACGATCTAAGAAATGATCAATTAAAATGCGATTGCCGGGAATATGTTTTAATAAACTCACCACTGCTTTTTCAACTTCTTCATCATTAATGACGATACGCATTCTTTGTCCACCTATTACATAACTTGGTCTGACTAACACAGGGTACCCAACTTTATTGGCTACTTCAATAGCTTCATCCACATCAATGGCAGTGCCATATTGCGGGTAAGGAATTTCTAGTTCTTTAAGCAAATCGCTAAATCTTCCTCTGTCTTCTGCAATGTCCATATTATCGAAACTAGTGCCAATAATAGGAATACCTTTTTCGTGCAAATTTTTAGAAATCTTCAAGGCGGTTTGTCCACCTAATTGCACAATTACGCCCAAAGGTTTTTCGTGTTCTATAATTTCATAAATATGTTCCCAATAAACAGGTTCGAAATAAAGTTTATCTGCAATATCAAAATCAGTGCTTACGGTTTCGGGGTTGCAATTAATCATGATGGCTTCATAACCACATTCTTTAATGGCCAATAAACCATGGACACAGCAATAATCAAATTCTATACCTTGTCCAATTCTGTTAGGGCCACTTCCAAGAACAATAATTTTTTTCTTGTCTGAGATCTTAGATTCGTTATGGGTTAAAGCTTTTTTACCCTCATCAGATTGACTTGTTTTTTCGAAAGTGCTATAAAAATAAGGTGTCTTTGCTTCAAATTCTGCTGAGCATGTATCCACCATTTTAAAGACACGTGTAATGCCAAGTTCTTTACGTTTGATGTAAAGTTCATCTTCGGTGCCATCATTCATGATTCTGCAAATTTGTTCATCGCTGAAACCATTGTGTTTGGCTGTACTTAGCAAGTTGGCTGGCAACGTATCCATTTTATAGTTGGCGATCTCTTTTTCTATGTCACAGATTTTTTGAATTTCTTGCAAAAACCATTTGTCGATACCATGACTAGCTTTTGAAATCGAGTTGATACTGATACCCGCCATCAAGGCGTCTTTGATTCTGAAAATTCTATCCCATTTAGGCGTTTTTAAATAATCTAAAAGTTCATCAGTTTTCATGAGGCTTTTGCCATAATAACCAAGACCGACTGCGTTGTTTTCTAAACTCTGACAAGCTTTTTGAATGGCTTCAGTAAAGCTTCTTCCGATAGCCATCACTTCACCTACGCTTTTCATTTGAAGACCTAAGGTGTCTTTAGCGCCTTTAAATTTATCAAAATTCCAACGAGGGATTTTTACAATCACGTAATCAAGAGCAGGTTCGAAAAAAGCTGAAGTATTACCAGTAATTTGGTTTTTTAATTCATGTAAATGATAGCCGAGAGCCAATTTGGCTGCAATTTTCGCAATAGGATATCCAGTGGCTTTACTCGCTAAGGCCGATGAGCGCGAAACTCTAGGATTAATTTCAATGGCAATAATTTCTTCTGTTTCAGGATGCATGGCAAATTGTACATTACATCCGCCGGCAAAGTTGCCTAAATCGCGCATCATGCGAATGGCCGTATCACGCATGAGCTGAAAAGCCGTATCGCTTAAAGTCATAGCCGGAGCTACCGTAATTGAATCTCCAGTATGCACGCCCATCGGGTCGAAATTTTCTACAGTACAAATAATGCAAACATTATCTGCCGCATCACGTAATAATTCAAGTTCAAATTCTTTCCAACCAAGAACTGCTTGCTCTACAAGAACTTCATGTATGGGAGAAGATTGCAAGCCGCGGTTAAGGGCTTCATCTAAATTATCTTTATCATTTACAAAACCACCTCCTGTACCTCCCAAGGTAAAGGAAGGTCTGATCACAAGAGGGAATCCAATTTCTTGCGCAAATTCTTTTCCTTCGAGAAATGAGTTGGCAGTTCGAGCTTTAGCTACTTGGATATTCATGGAAATCATCCATTGTCTGAATTGCTCGCGATCTTCGGCTTTGTCTATTGCTTTGATATCAACGCCGATTAAACGAACATTATATTTTTGCCAAATGCCTAATTCTTCAGCTTCTTTCGCCAAATTCAAGGCTGTTTGTCCACCCATAGTAGGCAATACAGCATCAATTTGATTTTCTTCTAAAATTTGTTCTATGCTTTCCACCGTCAAGGGCAATAGATAAACTCTTTCTGCCATCATAGGGTCGGTCATTATGGTAGCCGGGTTAGAGTTTATAAGATATACTTTAACGCCTTCTTCTGTGAGAGATCGTGCAGCTTGCGTGCCACTGTAATCAAATTCGCATGCTTGGCCAATAATAATAGGACCTGAACCGATAATAAGTACTGAATGAATCGAGTTGTCTTTAGGCATTTTTTTTTTACTCCACTATGTAGCAGAGAAATGATCATTAATAAAGACTTTTTTTGGGAGTCGGGCAAAGGTAATACAGCAACTTCTTTTTTACTAGGCTGTGAATAAGTATTTATGTAACTAGGATTGATGGTGATTGATAAGAACTTGCCTTGATATGAATCAAGAGAATTTATTCATATTCCTCATTTATATTTGTGTCATGTTTAAAGAGCTTGCATTAATAGGTATTGGTGGTGGAGCGGGTAGTATTATGAGGTATTTGTTTGGCATGTATTTCACCAATTCAAGCAGAAGTTTTCCTTATGCCACTTTTACTGTAAATGTAATCGGTGCATTATTGATTGGATTGCTGATGGGTTATTTGCAAAAACCAAATAGTTTACAAGTCTTATCGCCCATTTTAGTGGTTGGATTTTGCGGGGGCTTTACCACATTTTCTACCTTCAGTAAAGAAACCGTGTTACTTTTTCAACAGCAACAATGGGTCTTAGGTTTTACTTATGTGATTTTAAGTCTAGTTTGTTGTCTTGTAGCCACATTTCTAGGATTTTTATGGGCCAAATAGCAAACAAGGCTCTATAAAAAATCATGGTGGTGTAATATTTTTTAAAAAAATACGTTAAATTTACTCATAAATGCCTTCTGGCATACGTCTAGACCAAGCAAATTTTATACAATGATGAGTAGATTGAAATTAATCACCTTTTACGGCTTGTTGACTTTTTTAAGTATTTCCTCTATAGGAAGTTATGCAAAAGAGGCTGGAAAAGAGGAGGAAGGAAAAAAGAAGTCAGGAAAAAAAAGTAAGGTTGTACATCAAGTAGGGATTAATGCGGCCACTTTTTTGGATCGATTTTTTAAATTCAATAATGCGAGTGCTGGCTTAATAGACCCATATTTATTTACCTATAGAGCACAATTTGCTACTGGCATGAATATTCGATTCGGGCTCGGGGCTTCAACAAAAAATCGAGATTTAGTGAGTTCTACATCCAGTATACCTAGAAATGAGAATTCAAGTTCAATGAATTTTCGATTAGGGTTTGAATATTATTTGTTGAAAACAAAAAAATGGAAAGCAGGTGCTGGAATTGATGCAATATATGCCAAGGCAAATTCAACTAGTCGTGAAAATGATCCTTCGTCAGGACTGGATTTTGAGCAAAAAAGCGAATCCTTTAGTTATGGGGCTGGTCCATTATTAAGCATTCAGTATTTTGTACATCCTCGCGTTTCTCTAGGCACAGAAGGAAGTATGTATCTTGAGCATAGTGAAACATATGAAAAGCAGATTGTAACCGGACAATTTCCTACACTTAATTCATCTACCCTCAAAACAAATAGCTTAACCTCTAATTTTCCAATAGCCTTCTTTATAAACTTTAATTTTTAATTTTATGAAAAAAGTAATCGTATTCTCCTGTCTTGTCAGCTTGGTGGTGATTATGGCATGTAATAAAAAAGGAATTCAAGAATCATCGTATTTGAACGATACCCCAAAATTGCCTCAGATTCCCTTCGATTATCAGGCACGTTTCGAAACATTGTTCAAGTTTCAATCTAGTTTGAATAATAATTTAGCCACCTTAGGTCGTGTGCTTTTTTATGATAGACATTTATCGGCTAACAATACAGTGTCCTGCGGATCTTGTCATCAACAATCAAAAGGATTTACAGATGGAGCTAGATTTAGTGATGGACTTATTTTGGCCAAAACAGCTAGAAATACGCCTGCGATCTGCAATACTGCTCTACAAAGTCAATTTTTTTGGGATGGCCGTGAGAGTAATTTGGAGAGCATGGTGTTGAAATGGGTGTAATGGATTTAAATTCAATTGTTTCCAAAGTGTCGGCACTCGAGTATTACAAACCTCTTTTTCAAAAAGCGTTTAGTAGCGAAACCGTCACTAAAGAAAGAATTGCTTTAGGCATACAAGAGTTTGTGAAAAGTATTGTGTCTTTTCAAAATAAAAATGAAACAATTACCACAGTTCAAGATTTTAGTATGGAAGAGCGTGTAGGAAGACAGTTATTTTCGGTTAGTTTACCTTGTCTTTCTTGTCATAATTCTGAAAACAATACGAACTCATGGGTTGGAAGCAGTTTTGCCAATATTGGCTTGGATGAACACTATACAGATAAAGGAGCTCAAAATCTTTTTGGTTCATTTAACCAAGATTCAGAAGGATTTTTCAAGGTGCCTACATTAAGAAATGTAGCATTAACAGCACCCTATATGCATGATGGCAGATTTAAAACTTTAGAAGAAGTGGTTGATTTCTATACGCAAAATATACAGGCTCATAAAAATTTAAATGGCAATCTAACAACAGGTACTTGGTTTTCGGGTGGTGGAATAGGCCCTTTCAATCCTTTTGCAAATGATCCAGTAGCCGCTAAATTAGCAGAAGTGAAGTCAAATTCTACAGGGCCTATTGGACAACCTCTGCGTTTTGAGTTAAGTGATTATCAAAAAAAATGTTTAGTATCTTATTTGAAAACGTTTACAGACCCCGTAATGGTCACTGCTGAAATGTATTCAGATCCATTTAGAAAGTAATTTGAAGATATACTTGAAAAAAAATGTTTACTTTGTCGTAAACATTTTTTTTATGTCTAAACATCCTTGGCATCAAGTTAAACGAGGCGAACAGGCACCTCAAGTTGTGAATGCCATCATCGAAATTAGTAGAGGAAGCAAAGCCAAATATGAAGTAGATAAAGATAGTGGCTTACTTCGCCTAGATCGAGTATTGCATAGCGCCTTTTATTACCCTATTAATTATGGTTTCATTCCACAATCTTATGCCGGTGATGGAGATCCTTTAGATATTTTGGTTTTGTCGCAAATAGATATAGAACCCTTAAGTATTGTGTCGGCTAAAGTAATTGGCGTAATGCGTATGCAAGACAAAGGCATTGATGATAAAATAATTGCTGTTTGTGCAGACGATATTTCTGTCAGCCATATTAATACATTAGATGAGTTACCGCCTCATTTAACCAGTGAAATCAAACATTTTTTTGAGCAATATAAAAAGCTAGAGCATGCAGCTGTGGTTGTAGATGAATTTTATAATCAAACCAAGGCATATGAAATTATACATCAAAGCTTCCTTGATTATGATAGAGATATTTTGCCTACCTTATCAACATAGCTTAAGTGGACTTTAACATGTAAAAACATCAGCATCAAAGAATTGGTTTAAATTTGCCTCTCTTAAAATAAAAAGATGAAAAAACTTAGGGTTATTCTATTCGCGCTGATTGGATTTGCAGCGTGTACGCCATCCAATAAATCTGTGATTCAAGGCGAAGTGAAAAATTTTGGTAGCGGTGAAATTTATTTTATTCGCTCTGGCGATGATGAAAAAATTGATACGATCAAAGTAGATAAAGATAAATTTACTTTCACTACAGAAGTCAAAGAGCCAACTATCTATATGGTAAATTTTGGAGCAAGTCAACAACCAGGTTTTTTTGTCATTGAACAAGGAAAGACCACCTTCACCTATGAAATGGATAAGGCTGGAAGTCTTGACGTGAAAGGTGGCAAAGAACAAGCCTTATACACTGAATTTTTGAATGAAAGCAAACCTATTTTCCAACAAATGGATTCTTTAGGCCAAGTTGCTACAGCCCATGAAGCGGACGAAGCCTTACTCGGACAACTTCAACAAGCATTTTTTACACTTGACGCCAGCTTGAAACAAAAGCAATTAAAATTTATTCAAGGTCATAAATCAAATTATGTAACTGCCTTTATCGGCATTAATTATTTGAATGAAAAGATGGATAAAACCTTAGCCGATGCAGAACAAATTTATGCAGGCTTCGATAAAACTATTCAAGATTCTTACTACGGAAAAAAACTTGCTGAAATGATCTCTCAAATGAAAAATACGGCTGTTGGAGCTCAAGCAACTGATTTTACTTTACCTGATGTAAACGGAAAGTCAGTAAGCTTATCTTCTTATAAAGGAAAAGTGACCTTGATAGATTTTTGGGCAAGTTGGTGCGGGCCATGCAGACAAGAAAATCCGAATGTGGTAAAAGCTTATGAGCAATTTCATGGGAAGGGATTTGAAATTTTAGGCGTTTCTCTTGATACACAAAAACCACAATGGGAAGCCGCCATTCAAAAAGATCATTTAACTTGGACTCATGTCAGTGATCTTAAAGGCTGGACTTCCGAGGTCGCAGCCACTTATGGTGTACAATCTATACCCACGAATTTTTTGTTGAATGCTGAAGGCAAAATCATAGCCAGAGATTTAAGAGGCGAAGAATTAAAAGCAAAACTGGCTGAGTTATTCAAATAAACCTTAATTTTCCAATATGCGTAAATTATTCTTTGGTGTTTGTTGTTTTTTATTTTCACAAACAACTTTATTGGCTGCAAGTAAAAGCAAATTCGAACTTCGTTGTGTGGTTACTGATATGCCCGAAGGAAAACTATTAGTTCGAAACCTGACTAGGCCCTTACCAGACACTGTTATAGTTGCCAAAGGAAATTTTATTTATACAGAGGATCTCACAGAAGCCACTCCTTTTATCGTATCTGATTTTCAAAATCACTATCAATTATTTTTTGCTGAACCCAAAGCAAAAATGGAAATGACCTTGAAATCAAATGGCATGCAAGTCACTGGGCTAAAAGGATCAGCCTCACATGAAATTTTCAAACAGTTTTTAAATAGTCAAGAACCTTATCAGAAACAAGCTCAAGGCATACAACAAGCTTCTAGTGTGGCAGGAACTAATGCTGATAGTCTGAATCAGGCGATGTATGAAGTAAACAAAAACTTGACAAATAATTTTTATACTTTTCTGCGCACGCAAGGACAAAGCGAAGTAGCAGCTTTTATCGTGTATAATACGGTGTCTAACGATAGAAACATGACAACCTTGATGGCAGATAGCATGAATCGTTTTTTGAAAAGTCCAGGCAAGACTTCCTTTTACGGCAAGGAAATGCAAAGGCTGGTCTCAAAATTAAAGGCCGTTGAAGTGGGAACTATAGCGCCCGATTTTACTTTAGCAGATTCTACAGGAAATAAAAAACATAGTCTGTCAGAATTTCGTGGCAAGTATGTGTTGGTCGATTTTTGGGCAAGTTGGTGCGGTCCGTGTAAAGCCGAAATTCCATATTTAAAAACAGCGTATACGAATTTTCACAGCAAAGGTTTTGAAATAGTGAGTGTGTCTTTAGATAGTAAAAAAGATGCCTGGCTTGCGGCACTTCGACAATTTCAAATGCCTTGGATACAAATTTCAGATGTGCAAGGGTTTAATAGCGCTATCAATGATTTATATCACGTGCCTTCGATTCCAAAAACTTTGTTGCTAGACAAAACTGGCAAAATTATCGCCACAGATTTACGTGGCAATGCCTTAGATCAAAAACTCGAACAAATTTTTAAATAGATTTTGTAGCATCCTCTTTTTCTTTCTATCTAATGTCGGGCCCGCTTTTCGCGCTACACGGTAGCTTGCTGCAATCGGGGCTAGTTGAGTCATTTGTCTTCGTCGGTGAGTATTCCAATGTTCCTCATGCTTGATATTCGCTGTTCGACATTTCATCACGCAAGCGTCTTGCTTGTGGATTCTTTATGATAGCGTCTCGCTATGAATGATAGTTACTTACAAGAAAGAAAAAATTAGGGAATTAATTTTGATATAGATACCACATTGAAAAGAATAGTTTTTTGCACTAACAAACTATATTCGTGTTTCGTCTAAAAGGAGCACCTTAAAAAAAATAATGATGAAAATGAAATTAATGTACACGCTGATTGGCCTATCGGTGCTATGTTTACAAGCCTCCGCACAATTTGTAACCTTACCGGATACCAATTTTAGAAATCACTTAATGACATTGTATCCTACATGTTTCAATGCGAACTTAGATATGGATACCACTTGTTTGCCCATCGTGTCATCCAGCACCCTGACGATAAATGCAAATATTGCCATTACGGATATCAGTGGGGTTCAGTATTTTGATAATTTGGATACGTTGAATATCAATAATTCTTCAATCACGAAATTGCCTCTCTTACCTAATACGTTGACGTTTTTAAATTGCCAACTCAACCAATTGGATACCCTTACAAATTTGCCTCCGAATCTATCCATGTTGTTTTGTCAAACCAATCTGATTGCACATATCGATAATCTGCCGGCCAATCTACTCGAATTACATTGCGACCACAATCAATTGAACACTTTGCCCGTATTGCCCAATGGTCTAATAAAATTTTATTGCACCAACAATCAATTTACGAACCTGCCGTTATTGCCAAATTCCATATTGGATTTAAATTGCGCTAATAATCAATTGTCCGTGTTACCGACTCTGCCTTCTAGTTTGGATAGACTTGTTTGTGATGTAAATACAATCTCGAATTTTCCTGTCTTGCCATCAACATTGACAAATTTTTCTTGTACTTGGAATGGGTTGACTTTCTTACCGAGCTTGCCCAATTCGTTGGTTTTTATAAATTGCGCGTATAATCAATTATCATCCTTGCCTAGTTTACCCCCAAATTTGATACAAATTTATTGCAGAGACAATCAATTAACCTCATTACCTAGCTTGCCAAGCACCCTAGAATATCTTGATTGTTCCTTTAATCAAATTTCAACATTACCCAGCTTAAATGCCTCATTAAAAAATCTTACTTGTACACAAAACTATTTATCTACTTTGCCTACTTTGCCTAATTCCTTGTTGCATCTCGAGACAGCTGAGAATGCACTGGGTGTGTTGCCTACCTTGCCCCCTTTTGTCGAATACCTAAATTGTCGATATACTAATTTAACTTCTTTGCCAGCCTTGCCAAATAGTTTATTGCATTTGAATTGCGCCGCAAACTCAATTTCGAATTTGGGTGTATTGCCCACTGCCTTAACTCACTTAGATTGTGGATTGAATTCATTGACGCAATTACCAGTACTTCCCAATAGTCTTACATCCATGTATTGTGATGCGAATGATTTAACGAATCTTCCCTTATTGAACTCGAATTTAGCCATGTTAAATTGTTCGAATAATCAATTGACTAACCTGCCTTCCTTGCCAACAAGCTTGGTGAATCTCGATTGTAGCCAGAACATGTTGTTGAACTGCCTTCCTTTATTGCCTCAAAATTTAATGATGTTAAATGCCTCTATGTCCAACATTACTTGTGTGCCCAATATAACAACGAATTATCAAAACTGGAACATATTACCTCTTTGTGGAGGTGGTTCTTCGTGTGAACCAAATCCAACAGCATCGGGGATTGCCTTTGAGGATCTAAATATGAATTCAACGTATGAAGTGGGCTTGGATTCAGTGTTGCGAAATTGGGTCATCACAAATTCAAATGGTTGGACCGCCATGACAAATCAACACGGAGAGTATTATATCAAACTCGATTCGGGTGTAAATAACATCTTTCAATTAAATCCATTGATTCCCTATTGCACCATTGCTCCTGCACAGCACTCCATTACACCCACCACAAGTGGAAGCCAAGGTAGCAACTATAACTTTGGAGTTCAATTTACACCTAGTATACAAGATATGAATGTGTCCATCGCGGCCGGAGCTGCGCGTCCAGGATTTAGTCAATGGGTAAGTGTTGGGGTAAATAACTTTGGTACCATTCCAATGGGTAATGTTACCTTAAAACTATTAAAGCCTTCTAGTTTTGTGTACACAAGTTCTAGTCCGATGATAAGTGCGCAAATTGGCGATACCCTCATTTGGAACAATATCAATTTATCTATGTTTGCACAAGAAACATTTGCTGTTCATTGGACTCTACCTCCAACCACGCCTTTAAGTTCACCTTATGAAATTCATGCATGGGTAACACCAACGGCAAGTGATTTCACACCTTTGGATAATGAGTATCTGTTTAACGGCACTGTATCGGGTTCTTACGATCCGAATGACAAAACAGTGAGTACAAATACATTGACAACTGCAACACTTGGCAATGCATTAATCTATACCATTCGTTTTCAAAATACTGGCACTGATACCGCCTTTACAGTTGTCGTTAGAGATAGCTTGAGTCAAAATTTAGATTGGGGTAGTTTTAAAATGTTACAAGCAAGTCATTCCTATCAATATTCAATTCGTGAGAAAGGACTACTAGAAGTTGCATTTCCGAATATCTTATTACCTGATTCTAACATAAACGAACCAGCCTCTCATGGATTTTTTCAATATTCTATACATCCAAAATCAACCATGAGTATGGGAGGCTCTATTTTGAATACCGCGTATATTTATTTTGATTTTAATGCACCTGTGATTACCAATACCACCGTCACAAGCTTAAACCCGCAAGGTTTGCCTGTACTACCTTTATGGCAAGGGCGTATTTATCCAAATCCTACGAGCGAATCGATTACGATAGACTTTGCAGAATCTGTTGGGCAATTAAAAATCTTCGATATGACAGGAAACATGGTATTCGATCGATCTATCCAGAGCCATACTACAGTGCCTATTGTGAACTTAGCCAATGGAAATTATGTTTGCCAATTGACAACGGCGTCAGGTTCGAGAAGTATTCAATTGACCATTCAACGCTAACTTATTTCTCGCAATGGTCGAG
>CAZSUF010000115.1:11147-11508 GCA_964609875.1 uncultured Bifidobacterium sp. | reverse complement strand
TGCCCCAACATGGGAAGAATAGTAAAGGGGTGCAATACAGATAAAGGATCTGTATAAAGTTTCGACAGGATTTCAGCTTCAGCTTGAAAAAGATACATGTGATGATTGCCTCCCCAAGATAAATATCCAAACAAAGAAGTGACAATTAAAATAAAATTTAGAAATTTAAGTTGCATGGAATCTCATTTTATTTATGCAAAATAACTGCATAAAACAGACTTAGAATATGATATTCATCACTCTATCTCGAAACCTCTTCAAATAATTTTTGTCTAAAATCATAGTAAGCTTGGGTGTAAGCACCAAGTTCGTTAAAGGCTACCCCATAATTTACAATAAAAGAAATAGTGGCTTGTTTTTC
>CAZSUF010000115.1:10446-11137 GCA_964609875.1 uncultured Bifidobacterium sp. | reverse complement strand
TAACTTGTTTGCCATTTATATTCACTAGCTTGGCTCTGCAACCACCGGCGCAACCTAAGGTAGTATCTATTTTGTCTATATGTGTCATGGAGTTATACATGGCTGAACTCATCAATGTTTTTTCACGAAATAGGGCATTCCCAAATAGGCGCAAATCATTAGGGTTGCTATATATGCCTGTAAAACCTTTTCCATCACCTGTATACAAAGGAGTAAGATCTTGAAGTATACCTTCTTTTCTATAATCATAATAGCCTTTGGCCACTTGAGTCCAAGGAATATCTTCTTGTGGACGAATAAAAGTATTTGTCAAATGCAAAGGATTTAATATTTCATTTCTTAAATAGATAGATTGATCTTGACCTGTAACTGAATTGACAATCATCGCAAGCAATACATGATTCAAAGTTTGGTTGTATTCTTGTTTGGTATTATATGGAAAGGCAGCCTCTTTATTGAAAGCAAAACTCAATAATTTCTCATAAGATTTTTCTTTATCTAAATTATTAAAGGTGTATAAAATAAATTCTGAATCAAATACAACATCATAAATGCCACTGCTATGCGCCAACAAATCTTTGATCTGAACCTGATCACTATTCTTAATTTTTTTAAGCAGTTTATTGTCAATATACAAACTAATCGGATCATTTAATTTGATCTTACCTAAGTCAACCAATTTATAAATCAT
>CAZSUF010000115.1:5477-10379 GCA_964609875.1 uncultured Bifidobacterium sp. | reverse complement strand
GTTTTATTGCCTATGTCTGCAAAGCCACTACTCTTATACCAAATACCTTGTTGATCTTCAATCATCAAAGAAATTCCAGGAAGACCCATATCCGTTAAACTAGTAATTAACTGGGTGTACACAGCATTTTTAGGATGAGTTGCACTGCTATCTATCCATCCATAGTTGTCATTACATGTGAGCACGGCTTGATCAGTTTCTCTTTTTACACAGGAACTAAAAGAAACATTCAATATAATAAAATAAAGGACGAGTAATTTTTGTGAAATAGGCATCATGAAAAAGAATTTTAATGGGTTGGTTTAAATTGAAACCCTAGATGAAGTTGATTGATGGGGAGTATAGAAGAAATTTCACTGAAAGGTAATTGCATCCCAAATTCATAGCCAAGAATTAAATTGAGTTGATGATTTTTACTCTTGCTAATAGGAACTAAAGCTTCTGCTCCTATAGATGGCATGACTTGAAACCTAGCATGTCTAACCATTTCATAATTGCCAGAACCTATATATTTGAATTCAGCATTAATTTGTCGAACATACATAGCACTTACATTCAGATGAGGTCTGATATAATGGGATTTATAAACCTTTATGGCATATCCTACACCAGGTTTCAGAAAGGCTAAGGATTGAAGTGATCTGACTGAGAAGTAACCCGCGAGTAGGGTATAGTCGATCTTGTTTTTTTTATTTTTTCTGAATAAGTCTGATTGAATTCCCAAATCCACGCCAGGATGTAATCTGCCATTGATGAAATGAGGTGGCATCCCGATTGCTCCATTTAAAAAAGTGGCTCTCCATGTGAAGTGATGCAAGATGCCTTTTCTTGTTTTTTTTCTTTCAGCATCTTCGAGATGGGCAAAAGATTGAAGTGTGAAAAGTTGTAAAATAATCAACATACATGCAGATTTAATGTGTGTTGAAATGAATGGTGAAAAAGAATTCATGAGATATAGAAATGAAGATAAATATAGAAAGTATTCTAGATTCGGGGAGAAATTATTTTCCAATTTTAAGTATACACGACAGGAAATGTATATGGCTGTTGAAAAAGCTGCATAAAGTTCAACCGTTGAAAGGCTGCGCGATTGAAGCGATAGCTGCGGATGGCTTATATATCAAATTAAGCTTCATCCGCACTAAAGCAGAAAGCGCGGAATTAGTTGAAGAAAGAATCATGGCTGACAGCCCCAATAGAATATAACAGAAAAGTATCTTGAAAGGAGGATAAAAACAAGCATGCAAACTTTGTTTATGCTTTCTGCTTGTTATATTTGCGCACAAATTTTACATTATGGCACAAGACTTATATCAACATCCAGATTATTATGCAGTAGATGATTTATATACCGAAGAACACAAGCTTATTCGTGATATGGTGAGAGCTTGGATTAAGAAAGAAGTAAGTCCGAATATTGAAGAATGGGCGCAAAACTGCCATTTTCCTAAGCACTTGGTACCTCAAATGGGGGAGTTGGGTGTATTTGGTCCAACCGTACCTACAGAATATGGCGGCGGCGGTTTAGATTATATTTCTTATGGTTTAATGATGCAAGAAATTGAGCGTTGTGATAGTGGCATGCGCAGTACAGCTAGTGTTCAGGGAAGTTTGGTGATGTTTCCAATTTATGCTTATGGCAGTGAGGAGCAACGAAAAAAATATTTACCTAAATTAGCCAGTGGAGAGTGGTTAGGTTGTTTTGGATTAACTGAGCCTGATGCAGGAAGCAATCCAGATAGTATGTTATCTAATATCAAAGATGCAGGAGATCATGTGATTTTAAATGGATCAAAAATGTGGATAAGCAATTCGCCTTATGCGGATGTGGCTGTGGTTTGGGCAAAAGATGAAGAAGGCATAATCAGAGGAATGATAGTCGAAAGAGGCATGGAAGGTTTCTCCACACCAGAAATTCATGGCAAATGGAGCTTGCGTGCAAGTTGCACAGGGGAGTTAGTATTTGATAATGTAAAAGTACCTAAGGAAAATATTTTCCCAGAGATAAAAGGTTTAAAAGGACCATTAGGCTGTTTAACGAAAGCCCGTTATGGCATTGCTTGGGGCGCTTTAGGTGTAGCGATGGATTGCTATGACAGTGCTTTAAGATATACTAAACAACGTAGTCAATTTGGTAAACCGATTGCAGGATTTCAATTGCAACAAAAGAAGTTGGCTGAAATGATTACTGAAATCACCAAGGGGCAGTTATTGGTTTGGCGTTTAGGTGTATTGATGAATGAAGGAAAAGCCACACCACAGCAAGTGAGTATGGCCAAAAGAAATAGTTGTGAGATCGCCTTGAATGTAGCACGTGAAGCTCGTCAAATGCACGGAGGCATGGGTATTACTGGCGAGTATTCTATCATGAGACATATGATGAATATGGAGAGCGTAGTTACTTATGAAGGTACACATGATATTCATTTACTGATCACAGGTATGGATGTGACAGGGATTAATGCGTTTAAATAGGGTAGTTTTAAATTCAACACATATCGGTACTAACAAGAGAATTCAATCATTTACTTGATTTGATTTATGCTTTTGCATGGTTCAAAGCATGATATTTTATGCTTGTTCAAGATTAATCGTTTAATTTTTGAACCTTAAACTCATTGGATTTATTCAGTTTGAAGAGTTGAAATCGAGTAAATGTACATATTCCACTACATATTAAATAATAATAAATATTAAAGAAAATATATTTATTATAAATTATAATGTATACTTTTATGATTGAATTAAAATTTGTTTTATGTCATTTAGATTTATAATTGAAAAAATTTACGATCAATATTCAAACGCATGGAACAGAAGAGATATTGATAGTATGATGAAATCTTTCTCTGAAAATGCTTTTGTTGAATTACCAGGTAATGAAATATCTAAAGATGAATATGCTGTAACTCAACTTACTGGTAAGGAAAAAATTCAACGTTATTATCAACAGTTTTTTAATTCACAAGCCTATTTTACTACAGAAAAAATTGATATCAGTGCAAGAAATAAGCTAGTCATTGTTAGAGAAAAAATGGTAGGAAGTTCTAAGTTAATCAAGAAAACTTTTCGATTAAATGAATATGGCAAGTTAGAATACATGCATATCAAATTTTATAATAGAGACATGAGTTCATTCAATCTCTTTAAATTTTCTTAAGCTTGATTGTCCTGATTTAATTTTAAAAGACAACCATCTCCATAGCTCAAAAATCGATAGTTATTTTCTAAAGCATGTTTATAAAGTGCTTTCCAATTTTCACCATAAAATGCATGAACCAACATCAATAAAGTACTTTGGGGTTGATGGAAATTAGTAAGTAATAATGAACAAACACGAAACTGATAGCCGGGTAAAATCATTAATGAAGTACTAAACATCATTTTACTCATGCTTTTTTGTTCGAGTAATTTTTTTAAATAACTAAAAACTAATCTTGTATGTAATACTTCTTTCTTCGATGAATAAGGTATCCATTGAGGTAAGATGAAATCTTGATCAGGCAATTCCTTTTTTTCAAATACATAGCAAGCATACCAATACAAACTTTCAACGCTTCTTAAACTGGTCGTTCCTACGCAAATTATCGTATCGTGGTTGATTAATTTATCTAAAAAACTAAGTTCAATGTCAAGCCATTCTGCATGCATGATATGGTCATGTGCAAATTCATCTTTTACAGGTTTAAAGGTTCCGGCACCTACATGCAAAGTAGTTTGTGCTATCTGTATGCCTATGAGTTTAATTTTTTCTAAAAGTGATTCTGTAAAATGCAGTCCGGCTGTAGGTGCAGCTACACTGCCTTCCTTTTGCGCGTAGACTGTTTGATAATTCTCTGTATCGGCCGCTTCACTTTTTCTGGCTAAATAAGGAGGAATAGGCATTTGACCCAGCCGATGTAAAATGTCTAAAAAACTTACTTGATCGTCTGTCCATGAAAATTCAATAAGTATATCTTGCTCCTTTTTTTCAATCAAGTTTGCTTGTATTTCCAAGGGATCTTCTCCAGAAATAATCCATTTCAAAGGCTCTCCATGTTTCCATTTTTTTAATCCCCCAACCATACAATGCCAAATACTTTTTCCTTTTTGGGCCTAAGCGATTTCTGGAATTCCATGAACTGGATTCAAGCAAAATATTTCTATGACACCTGAAGTTTCTTTAATGAATTGTATTCTGGCAGGAATTACCTTGCTATTATTCATCACCATCAAAGTTTCTGAGGGTAAATAATTTGCAAGGTCCTTGTAGCTAGCATCAATAAATGATTGATCTTGAGCTACAAGCAATTTGCTCTGATCTCTTTCAGCTAAAGGGTATTGCGCAATTTGTTCATCAGGAAGTTCATAATTATAATCACTCGTCCTGACTAAAGGAAGCTCATGCATGTTCATACGGCCCTTTAACTTAAAAACTTTCCATAAAAGCTGTCACACTTTCCAACATATGATTGATCTGAATTTCATTTAATCCATGATGACAAGCCATCAACATACCTCCACGCATCACTTTATCTGCCTCTGCATAACCAGCGGTACTAGCTTTATGAGCACAATGTTTAAAGCCTGGTTGTCGTAAGATATTGCCGGTAAAAACTGTTCTTGTTTGAATATTTCTTTTCTCTAAAAATATTTGTAAATCACGTCGAATAAATGGTGCGGTTTCACGAATAGTGACAGCAAATGCTAACCAGCCTGTTCTTGAATTTGGTAACTGTTTCGGTAAAATAAAATACTCTTCGTATTGCTCAAAAAACTTACGAATTCGTGTATAATGCGTGGTTCTTAAATCAATATTATTATTTAGTTTACCTAATTGAACCAATCCAAAAGCCGCACCCATTTCCGAAGGTTCTATATTATAACCTGGCTCTTCAAACACAAATTTTGCATCATAAGGAA
>CAZSUF010000115.1:0-5467 GCA_964609875.1 uncultured Bifidobacterium sp. | reverse complement strand
CAACTTCTTAATAATTTTCCACGATTTACATGAGCATCCTCGTTTACACATAGCATGCCCCCATTACCACCACAATTGATGATATGAGATCCATAAAAACTTGTCGTACTCATATCGGTAAAACGCCCACTACTTAAGCCATCAATTTCTGCACCTATCGTATCCGCACTATCTTCTAATAAAAACAAATTATGTTTATCGGCAATATCTCTCAATTGTCGCCAATTAGGCAAATTCCCAATCAAATTAGGGATCACCAGAGCTTTCGTTTTAGAAGTAATCATTTCTTCAACCTTATTGGCATCCAAATTATAAGTACCTTCTTCTACATCCACAAAAGCCGGCACCCAACCTTTTTTAATCAAAGGAGCTACGGTTGTTGAAAAGGTCAAAGCAGGCGTTATAATTTCTGCACCTTCCTCATAGTTCAATAAATCCATCGCTAAGTACAAGGCGCTAGAACCAGAATTCACCCCAATGCCATACTTCTTTTGATATAATCCTGCCACTCTTTCTTCAAGTTCACGCACATGCTTACCCATTTGGGTGCTTGTTTTTAATACATTCACTACAGCATCAATCTCTTCTTGACCGTGCACTGTGGTTCCATAAGGGACATAAGGATATTCACTCATTTGATTTATTTAAGTTGCGCAAATTTATTCAAACCTTTCTATACTGCCGTTTTATTTTGCTAAAACTTCTATAAAGAAATTCTTTTTTACTTATGGGGCATACAAATATTTTTGGGTGGCAAACACGCTCTTCGCTGCTACTCCTCTCGCGCTCAAAGCAGCGCAATGCGGGGTATCCGCTGCGATCGTTGCCACAATACACGTCTTCAAATTATGCGACTGCTCAAGTCAAGTGAGTTTTTCTCATTAAGCATGCTCATGATAATCCAAATCCTTGCCATGAGATTCTTTTAAGGCTGTGGCTGCAACTAATGCCAATACACAACATACGATGCCTGTATACAAAGCACTGTTTAATTTGGTGATGCCCGTGCCTTGTAACATCGTATACATCAAAGTAATGGGTACTAAAGCTGCTCGTATAAAATTCGGTACAGAGGTAGTCACAGTCGCCCGAATATTTGTGCCAAATTGCTCAGAAGCTGTAGTGATTAATACGGCCCAATACCCAGCTGCAAATCCTAGTACAGTAAATAAAATATAGAAATTTTGTACAGATTGACCTTGCATAAAGAAATAGCCTACCACCATCACTAAAGTGCCAAATACAAAAAGTTGCAGTACCTTTTTGCGACTTCTTATTAACTGACTTAAAACACCAGAAACCAAATCTCCTGCGGTTACGCCGGCATAACAATACATGATAGATAAAGGCGGTTTGATGGTGCCGATAATGCCTAGCTCTTTACCTAATTCTGGACTTAAGGTAATTAATATGCCTATACAATACCAAATAGGTAAACCAATGGCTATACATTGTAAGTAAATTTTTAATCGCCCCCAATTGCCAAACAATAATTTTAAACTGCCTAAATTGGCCGCACTTTCTTTGGTTTGCTTATACATGCCTGATTCAAATACACCAAAACGCAATACCAATAAAACTAAACCTAACACACCTCCAACAATATAACAGGTGGTCCAATGTAAATTTAAACCTAACACACTTGCCAAGATAGCTCCCGAAACTCCTACAGTAGCAACGATGGTTGTACCCCAACCTCGTTGTTCTTTATGCAAAATTTCAGAAACTAAGGTAATGCCTGCACCCAATTCACCTGCCAAGCCCACGCCAGCAATAAATCTTAGAATTCCATATTGAGTGATATCTGTAACAAATGCATTACATATATTGGCAATCGAATACATGAGAATAGAACCAAATAATACTGAAAGTCTGCCTTTCTTATCACCCAAAATGCCCCAGAAAAGTCCACCGATAAGCATCCCAATCATCTGAATATTTAGTAGCCATAAGCCACTCTTTTCCATTTGAGCAGCAGTTAATCCAATGGATTCTAAACTAGGTTTACGTACTATACTAAATAAAACTAAATCGTAAATATCTACAAAATATCCAAGTGCAGCTACAACAACCGCTACATTTAAAATTTTAGGTTTTTGATTCATCCGATGAAAATAAGGTGAATCTTTAAATTATCAAAGTTTATCCCTAAAGGCAAGTCACAATGACTTCTATCACCATAGAAAAAAACTGAAATAAGAAATTATTCCATAGTGTTGACTTCCTCATTTTTTTCTGGTTTACTTAAAGCAAATTTTAAAATCACGGGTAAGGTGGTCACGAGTATAATCACAATCACGATCACTTCTAATCTTTCTTTGATCCAAGGAAATTGTTTGCCAAGTATCAATCCAGCAAACATCATCGAAAATACCCATGCAAAAGAGCCAATAACATTATACATAGCAAATTTCTTCGAATCCATTTTTACCATGCCAGCCACAATAGGTACAAAAGTTCTGATAATAGGTAAAAATCTTGCCGCAATGATGGTGAGTGCACCATTTTTTTGATAGAATTTGCTCGCACTTTCTAGATGTTTCTTTTTAAAGAAGAAACTATCTTCTTTTTTGTACAACATAGGGCCAGATTTTTTCCCAAACCAATAACCTACAAAATTCCCAAGTATACCAGCAAGCGCAATTAAAATCATGATCACAATATAAGGCACATGAAAAAATTCAGCAGCCAATTCTTCGGCATAAATACCGGCCACAAAAAGTAATGAATCACCTGGTAAAAAAAATCCAACAAATAAGCCTGTTTCAGCAAAAATTACAAAAAGCAACATATATAGCCCGCCAATCTCTATATACCATTGTGGATTGAGGATAGTATGTTTAAGGGTATCGAGCATAATCTAATTTTGTGGGGCAAATATAAACGAAATATTGTGTTACCGAAATTCAGCCTTGTCAATATTGTGATTCTCTTGTGATTTTTTTATTAGCGTACACCCATGTATTTATGAATTTGTAAAGAAAGCTTCCATCTCGGATTATCCTGAATAAATTGGGTAATGAAGGGTAGCATTTCTTTTTCCTTGCTCCATTCGGGTTGAAGATAGAATTGGCAATTTATACTGCATTGAGCAGCATGTGTGGAAGCCCAATCGAAATCGCTTTTATTAAAAATCACCACTTTTAATTCGGAAGCAGAAGTCATATTTTCTACTAAAGGCGCCTTGAATTTTTTAGGAGATAAACAAATCCAATCCCACTGTCCACTCAAAGGATAGGCACCACTTGTTTCGAGATGCGTTCGAAAACCTTTGGCATGCAAGGCTTCAGTCAGTGGGCTACAATCGTACATCAAGGGTTCGCCTCCAGTAATAATGACAATTTCTGTTTTAGAAAGGGCTACTTCTTCTACCAAGGATTCAATGCTTCTACTTGTATGCGCCTGAGCATCCCAACTTTCTTTTACATCACACCAAACACAGCCCACATCGCATCCGGCAAGTCGAATGAAAAATGCAGCATGTCCTTGATAAGTACCTTCTCCTTGAATAGAATAAAAGGTTTCCATCACGGGATAAAGAATAGCCATTATGACTGATGTTTAGAATAAGCCAACAAAGTATTTTTCATTAGAGCGCAAATGGTCATCAATCCAACACCACCTGGTACAGGTGTGATATAACTACTTTTAGGTGAAACTTGCTCGAAATCTACATCACCCACCAAACGATAACCACTTTTTGTTTCTGAACTTTCAATTCGGTTGATGCCCACATCCACAATGAATGCTCCTTCTTTGACCATATCGGCCGTTACAAATTTGGGTTTGCCAATGGCAGCTACAATTAAATCTGCTTTAAGACAAATTTCTTTAATATTTTTTGTTCTCGAATGACACACAGTCACTGTGCAATTTCCAAGTTCGGTATTTCTGCTGAGTAATAAACTCATAGGCGTTCCTACAATATTACTTCTTCCAATAACCACCGCATTCATGCCTGAAGTTTTGATACCATAATATTGTAACATCAACATCACACCAAAAGGAGTTGCTGGAATAAATGAAGGTAAACTTAACATCATCTTCCCTAAATTGACAGGATGAAATCCATCTACATCTTTGTTTGGGTCAATGGCTTCGATAATTTTATTTTCTTCAATATGCGATGGCAAAGGAAGTTGAACTAGAATGCCATCAATTCTTTCATCTTTATTCCATTGAGCAATCGTGGCCAAAATATCAGATTCACTTACCTGTTCATCAAACCGAACTAAGGTGGATTCGAAGCCAAGCTCTTCACAAGTTTTTACTTTTGATCCTACATAGGCCTGACTTGCAGGATTGTTTCCGATGAGCATGGCGGCTAAATGGGGTGGACGTTTGCCACTTTCCTTTATTGCCAAAACTTCTTTTTTGATTTCTTCTTTATAATGAAGTGAGACTAATTTTCCATCGAGTAATACCATAAAGAAATATAATTAATTATTTGAGGTTGTATAAAACAAACGCAAATATAAACTTTGCCATGAAACTTTTAAGGTATAACTTCTTGCTGATTATGGCCTTGGTTTAATTTGTTTTTTGATTTGGCAATGTGGCTGATTTGAGTACTACAATTCAATAGAATTCTTCCAGTTGAATCATGCGTGAATCTTTCATAAATGAATTTTATCCACTATGTAGTCAAGGAGATCTTGGCAGAAGTGATAGTAATTAGGACAAGGTGATGTTATTTTCTTTTGTGTCAATACAGAATTTTGTACCTTCTAGAAAGTCAAGTCCAAGAAGTCCGTTATAATCTGAAAAAATACCGTGGGCTATAAAGTCGTAAACCTGAATTTGAAATTTTTCCTTTATTAATCCAAGTGAAGCAAATCTATTAATTTCAAATACTTCGGTTTCAATAATTCCGTTAGCTGTTTCAATTTCAACAGTTCCAATACAATCTTTTAAATCATAACCAATTAAATATAATGAATTGCTGTCAATTGTTGTATTAGTAGCTCCTGTGTCCAAAATCATTTTCAGTTCATACTTGTTATCAATTTCTACATTTACAAGAATAAGTCCACTTTCAGTTTCTCGTTTAAATTTATAGGTCATTTAGTAATGCGATTGAAAATGCCTGTAATTTTTCTAGTTGGTCTAAATGTACCTGTGTAAATCAAAGTTATTTTATCAAAGTTTGAAGTCTTGTCTCTGCCTATGTAACAAACCTCTTTTTTGTCTTTGCTATGAAATAAAGGAATTCCTGAAAGAACGTCTATTTTACTTTCGTCCATAACTGGATTTCCAAGCAAAACCCATTCATCAGGATAAAGTGCTTTAATATCTGCAATATTTATTATTTGTGCCATTTAATTGTCTGTTTACAGACCAAATTTACGAATTTTCTTTATCACATGCAAGTTCTTACATTCTATAGTGGCAGAATGCCAAGATGTTTATTTAAAGTGTTTTAGATTATTTTTGCCTAAACACTATTATTCCAAATGAGTATATTAAT
>CAZSUF010000114.1:9949-11542 GCA_964609875.1 uncultured Bifidobacterium sp. | reverse complement strand
ATTTCAGGTATTTCTTGGTCAGGAATGGTAACAGTCATTTCATCCGCAAATTTTAAGAGTTCTGGATAATTATCCTGCATATTACCAGCGGTTTCAATTATGTCTTTGTTTAATTCGGTTGTAGATTTCATAGGCTAATGAAGAGCAATAGTTCTTGTTTCTAGTAGATACTATGTCAAAATCTTTATTAACTCTTTGGCTACAGCTTCAGAAGACGCGGGATTTTGTCCGGTTATAAGCAACCCGTCTTTTACCACATAAGAAGCCCAATCCTCTTTATTAGAGTAATTTCCGCCTTTATTTTTTAATTCATCTTCTAATAATAACGGAACTACTTCAGTAAGCCCAACTGCCTCTTCTTCACTATTCGTAAAACTTGTTACATTCTTTCCTTTTATTAAATAATTACCTGCCTCATCTTTTGCATGTAATAAAACTGCAGGTGCATGACAAACAGTGGCAATAGGCTTTTTGCTTTTCCAAAAATGCTCAATTAAATTGATTGAATCCATATCTTTAGTTAAATCCCATAAAGGCCCATGCCCACCAGGATAAAATATAGCATCATAATCATCGGATGAAATCGTAGATAGTAAATTGGTTTCGGATAAAATCTTTTGTAAACTTTTATCAGCTTTAAAGCGAATCACAGCAGACGTTTGATTTTCATCAGTATCGCTTGATGGGTCTATAGGAGGCTGACCACCTTCAGGAGATGCAAGGGTGATGGTAGCTCCCGCATCTAAAAATACATAATACGGAGCTGCAAACTCCTCAATCCAAAAACCTGTCTTTTTCCCTGTGTTTCCCAACTCACTGTGTGAAGTCAGAACCATTAATATTTTCATTTATTTTTATTTTTAAATTTTAAATTTCTTGTATCATTTTCCAATTTATTAAAGACTTCATGAATTGTCTATCGATTTCCATTGTAAGCTTTACATCTTTTTGAGGAATGCTATCTTTTGCTTCATGTGTAAATAGCTTTTCTTCTTTTGCCTAATTCAATTTATAAATAAGAATAGACATAAATTAAATTTCATGTCTATCCTTAGATACTAGGTTTTTATTAGTCGGCCATTACTAAATCTCTCATAGATTTAACTTTATCGTGATCCGCTACAAGCAATATGTGTTGCGCTTTAATCATGGTTTGTTGTTCGGGACTTAAATTTGCTGCATCATTTTTTAATGCTTTTTCATAAGTGCCTTTTGCCATGTCTTCACCATATTCGCAAGAGTTAAGAATTGCTTTACGGTCTTTGCCTGTGAGCGCTGCTTTGACATCCATCCATACACGAAAGAATTTACCTGTTGTTTTTGTCCCTTCCGTTGCTTTGCCACCTAATTTAGAAACTTCTACTGAAAGTTCTTTATTGCAGTGTAGGCTTGTTTGCTTCAGTTCGCTAAAAAATGTTTTTAAATCTTGTTCTTCAGTTTCTTTAGCTGCCGTTTCGTAACCTTCAATTCTATCGTTGTTGATAGTGATGAGTGTGTTTAACACTTCGATTGTTTTTTCGTTTTCCATTTGATTTGATTTTAAATTGTTATATGAAATTTATGTTTGAAATTGTGATTTATTAAATCTTTATA
>CAZSUF010000114.1:6561-9939 GCA_964609875.1 uncultured Bifidobacterium sp. | reverse complement strand
CTGTGATTAAGTTTATTACTTTACAACTTATGTTCGAGTTATATCCGTAATAATTAAAGTTGCTCAACAAGTGCTCTCATAATATTTTTCATTTTGTTTAATTTTATTAGAGTTTGCAGGATACAAAAGTGCAACACTTTACCAAAGCTTGTATTACACTATTACCCAAATGATTTGTGTGATTCACGCATTTCAGATAACAAAAAATGTCAGCCAATATTTAAGTATTACAGAAATGGAATAAATAACTTTCTTTCCGCTCTAGATTTCTTAGATAAAAGCCCGAAGGGTGCAGGGCTCCCGACCCAAAACATTCGGCTACGATGTTGATAATCGGGAGCATAAAAAACATAGAAAGTAATCGCCCTATTAAATTGTAGAGCCAAACTGAATTTATTACCTTCATGGCTAAAAATCAATCTCATGTCGGAGCGTAAAACGATTAAAATATTTATTGCTTCCTCGGCAGAAGTGAGTGAGGAAAGAAACAGTTTCAAAAACCAAGTATTGGCTGTTGCAAAAAGTCATCCGCATCTGATCGTAGAACCTGTCAATTGGGAACTTGACATGGTGCATTCTAATTATCCAGGCATGGAAAATGCACAGGCTGCTATCAATCCATTAATTTCAGATTGCGATATTACGGTGTTTGTGCTTTATTCTAAAATAGGAAAATTCACGCGCGAAGAATTTGATTATGTAGAAAAACATCAGAAGCCGTATTTTATTTATTTCAAAACAGACTACTCTCCTACTCTTGATACGCTTGGTGCATATACTGAATTACTTACATTCAAGAAGGAATTACAAGGTCGAATACTGCCTGTAGATTTCAAATCCACAGCTGATTTTGAACGTTTATTTTTTCAAAACCTAAATTTATATTTATCTAAAACTTATCCGCCAACAACAAATATTGCAGATGAGCAATCTAGTTTACAACTTTCAGAAACGGTTAAGTCTTTGCTTCAACAACAAGCAGCCAATACTGAAAAAATAGATCTTTTAGTAAAACTCTTACATCAGAAGCCTTCAGAAGATCTTGAGCAAGATCTAGAAAAGTTGAAAGCTGAAAAAGAAAATATATTAGTCGAGCTTTCTTCTAGTAAAGAAATAATTGCTTCGCAACAACAAGACAAAAAAATACTTGAAGAAAAACTGCAACAACAACAAGCAGAAGATCAACTTAAAGCAGAAGCATTAGTTGCTATAAAAGAAGGCGACTATGACCATGCTGAGCAATTACTGATTGAAAGCAATCGAAGTCATCAAATAAAAAGCGCTGCCAATTATTACGAGCTTGCTAACATCAAAAAATTACAATTCCTTTATCAAGAAGCATCGAAATATTTAAACCTTGCTGTTCAGGAATATCCTACTCATATTGGCTATCTGTTTGAAGCAAGTCAACTTGAATTAAATATTGGCTATGTGAAAGCTGCCTTAGAAAAACTATGGCAATGTCTTCATTTATCTGAAAAAGCAGGTCTCACAAAGGATGAACAATATTTTAAAATTGTCATCAATTTGGCTAATGCTTTATATGCAAATCGAAGCGACACTGAAGCTTGTAAATTTGCACAAAAATCGCTAGAGCTATGCATCGCTTTTAAAGGTGAGCATCATCTAGACACGGCAGTAAGTTATAGTTTACTTGGTTTAACCTTAGGCAATTTAGAAAGATATCAAGAAGCGATCGATACTTATAAAAAGGCTGAGAAGATTTTAGTAGACCAACATATTGAAGATATTCAATTAAGTGGTTTATACAACAATATAGGATTAAGTATGACCGAAATGGGCCATGCAGAAGAGGCACTAAACTATTTCAGATTAGCCCTTACCATTGATAAGAAAATATTGCCTCCTGATGATTGGATTATGGGTGTTCGTGAAAACAATAAAAGTAGAGCCTATATGATTCAAGGAAATTTTGAGGAGGCACTTGCAAGTATTAAAAAAGCTGTGGAGATTGGCGAGAAAACTTATAAAGATGGGCATCCGGATTTAATTACGTTTTATGAAAATTATGCAAACATTCTAAGTAAATGCAAACAACTAGAATTAGCTGTTGCTTATTCAGAAAAAGCCTTGAAGATGGGATATACATTTTTTGATGCGAACCATGTAAGAATTGGTATGCTAAAAAATGATCTAGGTATCCATTATTTATACAACCAACAATTTGAAGATGCCATTGAGATGTTTAATACATCACTTATTATCTTATTAAATACGACTCAGCATGATCCGCATTTTAGAGTAGGAAATATTTATAATAATTTGGGAGAATGCTATAGACATTTAAAACAATATCCATTAGCTGAACAAAATTATACCTTAGCCGCACAATCCTTTGATAAAGTCGTTGATGATAAACATATTGATTATGGAACGCTCTATAACAATATTGGACTATTATACTTTGACCAAAAACAATTTGATCAGGCTACTCTTTATTTCTCAAAAGCCGTGCATATTTTTGAACATCAATTTGGAGAAAATCATCCTTATGTAGAAACTTATTATTTCAATCTTGCAGAAGGTTATAGACATAATAAACAAACAGAAGAGTGCGAAAAATTAGAAGCTAAAATTGCCTCCATTCATGATAAAATAAATAAGGCCGGCTAATAAATATTGAGATTTACTACTTCAACAAACCAAAATTTAAACCTCCAATGGCTACCATTTGCTTTGGATCAGTATAAGTTTTTGTATTACCATCAAACTTAGACCCAAAGGTGAATCTAAGGGTTACATTTTCTTTAATGGTATACATAAAATTTGTCATCCAGGAATAAGTCCAATTACTTTTATACCCCACAGGAATTTTAGAAGCCCATCGCGAAATCCCTTCTAAAGCTATATTCCAGTCGTTATGATTGAATTGTAATTTACCACCCGCATCAAAATAATTACCCACATCAACCCTTTTATCATTTTGAATAAATCTGCCTAAAGCCATAATATCTAGTGATTGAATTAAAGTTGGATCAGATTTTTTTCCTAAATCTATTCTGTAAGAAGGTGTAATCCATACAGCATTTTTTGCATTGGCCATTCTATCCCATTGATTTTGTTGAAATATACTTACACCTGAAAAAGCCACTTCCAAAATAAATCCATCTCGTGCAAATGGAATAACCCTATGATTAATTTGGTCTAAGGCCAACATTTTTTGTTTACTCATCAACTCCTTTTCAGATTCAATTTTATCTGCTACTTTTTCTTTAGTCAATAAATTAGAAAATGTAGCCTTGTAAACAACCAAAGACTCTTGAATACTACTTTTCAAATCAGTAGAAATATTGTTGGTCTTAATAAGCCTACTGCTAGCCATATCAAAAGCTCGAGTTACATCATCATATGAAAACA
>CAZSUF010000114.1:2839-6551 GCA_964609875.1 uncultured Bifidobacterium sp. | reverse complement strand
CTTATTGATAAATGCTTCTAATACACTTAAAAAAACTTCTTTAGATTCGGCATCAGCCCATGAAGTAAAATCTTCTGTGGTGGCTTGATTTACCTTGCCAGGAAAAATAGTGACTCTAAAACCATAACCCAAACCAGTACCTTGATCGAAACTTCCAAATACCATGGTATCTGTTGGCGAAGTCGCTAAGGAAAATGCGAAATTCTTTTTAATCGCGGGCCAAGCTTTTTTCGAGAAATAATCATTGGCAATAAAACTATGAGTTTGTTCTTCAGGTTTTTTAACCCAATTAAAAGGATTAAACTCCATGGCAAAATTGGGTTGCAATACACCATTGACCATAGCTGATTGAATACCGCTTGTAAAATCTCTTGGCGTGGAAGGACGTTGTATATCTGTTGGCTGCACACCTAATAAAACATAAGCCGGATTGCTCGTCAGCTCTAATTCTTTTAAGTTTTCTTCAATTTGGGCTTGCACACATGAATACATGCATAGAAGTAAAAAAACAACTTGAATCTTTTTCATGGGGTAAATCAAAATTTAATTTTGTAAATAAATACCGAATTGGAACTCAGTTTTTTTCTATCATTCAATTCAAATTCTTCGATGACTATACCCCCTGCTAATATTTTTAATACACAAGTAATAGGAACTTTTGATCCATCTATAGCTGATTGATTAGCTTTAATTTTACTCACATTTACTTCAACGCTGCAATTTTGCCAAAGCAGTTTGGATACTTGCCCAATTTGAAAAGGCTTGAAAATTACATCTTGTATGTCCATATTCAAACAATCTATTACACTATGACCTGCAATTTTAATCACTTCATCATCAGGGATTACATCAACTGAAAGAAATATTTTTGCTTTAGAATCAAGCCTTTCTAAAGAAACTTCTTGAAAATTTCCATTGTTCCATTTAATAGTGGCCATAAAAATCAATTTGGTTTTAGAATTTGGTTATCAGACTTGTAAGTGATTACAGTCCATTTGGGTTGACAAGATACAAATCTATCCATGAAATTTCAAAATAATTCTATGGCCTATCAAGAAGAAATTAAAAGTCATTCAGAATCAACAAAAAAAAATTGTATTCTTGTGTTCTATGCTTACATCCACAACACAAATTCGAGTTCGCTATGCCGAGGTAGATCAAATGGGCTTTATGTATTATGGCAATTATGCAACCTTCTATGAAGTGGCTCGTGCCGTCATGATTCGAGACGCAGGCTATCCTTACAGCGACATGGAAAAAGATGGTGTGGTGATGCCTGTGGTCAAAATGAGTAGCAAGTTTTTGAAGCCCGCACTTTACGACGAATTAATTACTGTTGAAACCACCATGAAAGAATTACATACACATGGATTTGTGACATTTCATCACAAACTATTTAATGAGAAAAACGAACTTCTAAATATTGGCGAAGTGACACTTACTTTCTTCGATCCTAAAACTCAAAAGCGGGTGAAAATGCCTGAAAGATTATTGAGCTATTTACAACCTTATTTTCCTTAATTTAATTTTGGCAAGAAATTCTTTTTCATAAAAATACTTTGGGCGGCATACACGCTATTCGTTCCAAGTCCTCGCTCCTCCTTCGTCGTCACTGTGGGCTTTTCACTACTATCGTTGCCGCAATACAAGGGAGTTCCGTCTCATAATCATATGATAATTTTGAAAGGTACTTAAATGTTCAATCGGCGACTCCAAACTTTATATTCTCTGACGATAGTCAGCCTCTCAAACGCCTCATGCGGCAAAAAATATTTCTCAAGTCATCATTCATGTGAGATGCTTCGATTCCTCAGCAATTGATAGTCTTACTAGTCAAGTCATGTTTTTGAAAATGCATCCCTGTTCAATCGGCGACTCCAAACTTTATATTCTCTGAGGATAGGAAGAGTCTTTTACTCCATGGTTTGTGTCCCCACAAACCATCTACCCAGGATGCGGCAAAAAATATTTCTTGAGTCATCATTCATGTGAGATGCTTCGATTCCTAAGCAATTGATAGTTGTACTTGTCAAGTCATGTTTCTGAAGATGCTTCCATGTTCAACCAGAATTTACCACTGAAAGAATTGGCCTTACAACCTCTTCACTTTAGTATAAATTAATTTACCACCTTCTTTTGCTTAAACAACACGAGCTTCAAATTGTCTATATAGATATGTGCCCATCCAAGATTCCAAATGCTCAATGAAATTTTATCGCCTTCTAGCAAACCTTCGGGCAACTTAATATAATAAGGAATATTGCCCCAACAATTATTAATGCCTTTACGTGGCGCTGCGTGCATGGCCGACTTCCCTAAAGAATCTTTATACCCTATTTTATTATTGATGTGAATACTTTTCCATAATACCACCGAATCATGCCGCTGCACGTCCAAGACTAATAACGAATTTGTGTAATCATTGGGATGCGCTGCTTGCACATAAAAATCGCCAGAACAATGTATCACATATTTTTCTTGTGCCGACATAGCAGGTAATACACAACTCAAATTGGGGTTATATTCATCGCTTGAAGTTATTTCCATCACTTTTCCCTCATGTCCAAATATATTAGATTTATAACGAGAGGCTGTGGAGTCTTCAAAATTTAATTGTCCAAGAGTACTCAACTTTTCTAAGGTGTTTTCTTGGGGTTGTCGTTGATTCAAATCTAATTTGAGTAAATCACCATAGTTCACACTAGATTTAAATAAGATAGCCTGATTATACGTTAAATTACTTTCATTAGAATCTAGATTGCCTTTTGCCATATGTATACTCAAGGATATATTCACAAAGGCCATTAAAAAAAATGTTACCCAAATAGGTACTTGCACCCATACTTTTCTTTTCAATAGCCATTGAATAAACACAGAAAACGAAATTCCTAATAATGGATATAAATGTATCATGGGCCTAGAACCAAAACCATTCATATAGGTATAACACCACCATGAATAAATCACCAGTACATAGGCCACAAAAATGAATACGATAGACAAGAAATAAGGTTTTAACTTCTTCACAAATAACAAGCCTACTAAAGAAAATATCATCATAGGCGAGTAGGCCAACCATCCATTATTCATGCCGAATAAGCCCTCATAAATCTGTTTCGGTTCCCAAGAAAATCCTTGATCATTATAACTATAATATAAAAACGAACCTGCATATTTTTTCCAAAACAACATCTGCGGTATCAATGGCATTATAAACATCAAACCAGCACCAAAAAGTTTCAGTGCATGCGTGCGTATAAACTTCATTTTATCAAACAAACTTTCTATCGAATACACCTGATACAATAATGGAAACAATAAAAGCAAGATATCAGTGGGTCTGATAATCGTTATCATGCCCCCTAAAAAACCCATTAGCAAAAACCTAGCCCAAGTAGGTTTTTCAAAAAGCCACAAACAATTCCATAAAAACATCGCATATAAAAAAAACACAGGCACATGGGCCATTCCCGATTGAAAATAAGTAAACCATAACAAATTACTTCCGAGTAAAGTCAGGCTGCATACGATGCGTGCAATGTCCACATCGAACAATTTACGTAACATCAAAAACATAAACCACAATCCCAACATGCCATACACAAAAGAACATAGCTTAATAAAATAATGATAATTGGTCGAATATCCATTCATAGAATCCCCCTTCACATATTCATAAGCATGAGCCATGAAAAAAAAGGGCATTTCTAAA
>CAZSUF010000114.1:0-2829 GCA_964609875.1 uncultured Bifidobacterium sp. | reverse complement strand
TCCTTTTGGACTGCGCTTAGCATTCGCATGCAAACTTTCCATATCATGCATGATAGGATATTCTATTCCCTTGTCTTTCGGTAATGAATCTATTGCATGAAAATTATGATAAATAAAGGCGGATGGCAAATAAGAATAATACCCTTCAGCATCACCGTAAAAAGTATAAGATTCTTTCCCATAATTAAAATAAAAGTATAGGCTAACTAAAGCACTTATAAGGAAAATAATCCAAGAGGTAATTTTCCTGATCATACCAATTGCTTACTTTCTAAAAATGAAGCCCATTGCTCATATTGCTTATTTTTAAGTACGCGAGGAAATTTATTCATGGCGCCAAATTTTCCGGTCGCATGCAAAAACTCTACAAATGTCTGGGTTGGCAATACTTCAATAAACAAGTGTGGCAAAGCAGAAGTGCGCTCTACAGCATAATCATCATTAATTTTACAAAGCATGCTATCAATGGTCCGAATCACTTCTTGTTCATCTACCTCCTCATCACAACCAATAAACCACTTGTGCGCAAAAAGTCCCTGATGAACAAATCCAGATACAGTAAATTCCTTAATCGTGATATTCATTTTCTTTTGCACTTCATCAATGGCCTTATTCATATTATCAACACTCAAGTGCTCGCCACATAAACTTAAAAACTGTTTGGTTCTTCCTACAATCACAAATTCACTATTCTTTACTGAAGTAAATTTAATCACATCCCCAATCACATAACGCCAAGCTCCTGCACAAGTAGATAAAACCACAGCATATTCCTTTTCTTCTACAACTTCATGCACCATATAGGCCTTAGCCTCAGGTTTTATTTCCCCTTCATCCGTAAAATTCTCTTCATTAAAAGGTACAAATTCATAAAAAATCCCATTATTCAATATCAACTTAATGCCACGCGTATCAGGCCTTGCTTGAAATCCAAATGACCCTTCAGATGCCATATAGGTTTCAATAAATGTAACAGGCTTTCCTAACAGATGCTTAAAATTTTCACGATAGGGTTCAAATGATACTCCACCATGAATATACAAGGCTAAGTTGGGCCATATCTCATGAATATTTTTGACCTTATGATATTTGATAATTTCTTCAAATACAATTTGAACCCATGCTGGCACCCCGCATACAGTACCCACATTCCATTTGGGCGCCTTACGTACAATCAACTTTATTCTATCTTCCCATCGCGTTCGCTTAGAAATGCTTTGTCCAGGTTTGTAAAATAAAAACGATAACCACCTTGGCATATTCTTCGCACTGATTCCGCTCATATCTCCTTCATAATAATCGCCATGCTCGAATAAGGAAGTTGTTCCACCTAACATCAAAATTCCTTTGCCAAAAATTTCTGGTGGCAAACTAAAATTCTGCATGGAAAAAAACTGCTTCATGCCAGCTCGCTTCACCGACTTAATCATATCATCAGTAACCGGAATATGCTTACTTGCACTTTCAGAGGTTCCCGAACTTAAGGCAAAGTATTTCACCTTTCCAGGCCAACAAATATTCGATTCTCCTTCATGGCAAAACTTCCACCATCGATTATACATTTGATTGTAATTATGAAACGGAATGTTTTGTTTAAAGCTTTTATACAAATCATCCTCATCTAACATCGCACTAAAATGATAATGCTTGCCAAAATGAGTCTTCTTTGACTTTTTCAACAGTCTACTCAAAACCTGTACTTGATATCCTCTAGGTGTACCGGTTAGAATATTAAAATTTTGCCTGATTCTTAAGGAGCGAGCAATAAGATGACCTAAAATTGCCAAAGTGAATTAATTTTGATAATCCGCAAAAATAACATGCTTTCTGTGTAAAACAAATGAATAATCACCGCCTTGTGGCAATTCAAGGCCATATAACCATAGATTAAGGGCCTTCTTGAATAAAATTAACTAATACAGACTATAAAATATTTTATTTCCAAAGCCTGATTTCACTCTTGACAATCTTCACCCAAATCAGTTTTTGCCCTTATATTTGCCCCCATTAAAATTCATATAGAATTATCTTATGCCCAATAAACACTCCTTTTTCAAAGACAGAGAATATCACGCTTTCACTGCTTTAGAAAAAGCACATTTCATTTCTTTTGCGCCTTATGCCTTTCAAGCCTCCGTATTATTAAGAGATTACGGTATTCTTGAGATGCTTCATCAAGACAATGAAGGGTTGACATTTGCAGCCATTACACAACAAATGAAAATTAGCGAATATGGCGTAAGAATTCTTCTCGAAGCCGGCATTGGCATAGGCTTAATTTACGAAGAAGATGAAAAATACTATATTACCAAAACGGGTAGCATGTTTATAACAGATGCTATGGTAAAAATTAACACCTCCTACATGCGTGATATTTGCTACGAAGGCGCAGGCAAACTGAAAGAAAGCATAGAAAATGGTAAAGCTGAAGGTCTAAAATTTCTTGGACCATGGCATACTTTGTATCAAGGACTTACTCAGCTCACTCCCCAACAAAGCAAAAGCTGGTTCGATTTTGATCACTATTATTCCGATCATATCTTCCCTCTCATCATGCCTTATTTATTTTCGTTCAATCCTGCAAAAATTCTAGATATCGGCGCAAATACAGGCAAATTCACGATTCAATGTTTGCTACACAACCCTACCGTAGAAATGACGATGATAGATTTGCCCCCGCAATTAGAAGTATGTGAAAAAAACATCCTCGAGGCTGGGTTTACATCTAGATACAAGAAAGAAGCGCATGATATTTTGGACAATTCCCTTGATATCCCAGGCACTTATGATATTATTTGGATGAGTCAATTTTTAGATTGCTTTTCTGAT
>CAZSUF010000113.1:7405-11590 GCA_964609875.1 uncultured Bifidobacterium sp. | reverse complement strand
ATGTACATTGATGGTGCCTAAACGAGGCATATTCCAAACTACTTCTGGCAGCATTCTAAAAGCAACCACCACTTGCAAGTCGGCATGAAAGTTTTTTAACTCATCAAGAAATTGTGGGTCTTTCAATTTCTCAGGTTGAAGCACTGGGATATTGTGTTCTAAGGCATATTTTTTTACGGCGGATTGTTGTAATTTCATACCTCTTCCGGCTGGTTTATCCGGAGCAGTGACTACAGCCACCACATCAAAGCTATGCTCAATTAAAGCGTTTAAAGAAGCTACTGCAAAATCTGGAGTGCCTAAAAATATTATTCTCATGGTCTCTTGTTTGTTTTACCAAATTCTTACTCTTTGCAAACTATCTCTATACATGCTGTTTGAGGCGCTAACGTTAAAGGCTTTATACCATTCGTCGCAATTGCTCATAGGACCGTTTACGCGTAAGAATATAGGTGCATGCACATCTGTCAATAATCGAGCGGCCAGTTTTTCTGGAGTTCGTGTTTGCATCCAGCCATAGGCGTAACCCATGAAATATCGTTGAATAGGTGTAAGTCCTGCGATGAGTTTACCTTCTTTAAATTGTTGGGTTTTCTTAAAGGCATCTAATGCAATGACGATTCCTCCTAGGTCTGCAATATTTTCACCTAAAGTAGCTTTGCCATTTGGGTGTAAATTGTTTAACACTGTATATTGATTAAATTGTTCTACCAACATAGCGGCTTTGGCTTTAAATTTTTGTTCATCTTCTTGACTCCACCAATTTTTCAAATTACCCATTTCATCAAATTGTCTTCCTTCGTCATCGAAGCCATGAGTGAGTTCGTGACCAATAGTGGAAGCGCCTACATAACCATAAATTACTGCATCATCTATATCTTCATCTCTATAGCCAGGAGCTGTGAAAATGGCAGCTGGTAATACAATTTCATTATTAGAAGGGTTGTAATAGGCGTTATAAGTTTGAGGTGTCATATTCCATTCGTTTCTATCAACGGGTTTGCCTAATTTATTGATTTGATAATTGAAATGCCAACGGTTTGCTGCTAACACATTTTTGCAATAAGACTCTCTACTTATTTCCATAGAACTATAATCTTTCCATGTATTTGGATAGCCCACTTTTCTTGTAATCGCATTAAGTTTTTTGATGGCTTTTTGTTTCGTGCTATCACTCATCCAATCTAATTTTTGAATATGCTCTCTGTAGCTAATTACAATTTGCTCTACAAGATCGGTATAGCGTTTTTTTGTTTTCTCTGGAAAATACTCTTTGACAAATAATTGTCCCATGGCATCACCTAGAGCCTCTTCTTGCGTGTCAAGAACTCTTTTCCAACGCACTCTGGGTTCTTTGGTGCCATTTAAGATCGTTTCATAAAAATGAAAATTCTCAGTATTTAATGCAGTATTTAAATGAGGGGAAAGGGTATGGAGAAGTTGCCAAGTGAGATAGGTCTTCCATGTATCTATAGGTGTTGAACTAATAAGCGAATTTAATTTTTGAAAAAATTGAGGTTGACCTACAATCAAGGTATCTGTTTTGATTTTAAAATTCGCAAATACAGCATTCCAATTTAAAGTTGGATAGGTATTACTCAACTCTTTAAAAGTCATTTTATGATAATTGGCATAGGGGTCACGAAGTTCGTCAAGCTTTTTGTGTGAAGTGGCTATGTCGGTTTCTAATTTCATGATGGCCATACTTTTGGCTTTAGCCTTGTTAGAATCTCCTTCCAAGAAGCTGAGCATTTTTGTGACATGTTTGAGATATTCGTTTCTGTTTCTAATGGCAATGGAATCAGTATTAAAATAAAAATCTCTATTAGGTAATCCGAGTCCACTCTGAGAAAGATACATCATGTTTTTTTCGCTATTCTTCATGTCTTGACCAATTGAAATTTCATAAGGAACTTTCATGCCAATTTGCTGCATGCTAGCTATGCATAACAATAGGTCATTTGTAGTTTTGATTTGATTAATTTGATTGAGTTCGTTTTGAATAGCCGTGATGCCAATTTTTTCAATGTTGATGGAATCCATGCCGCTATAAAAGAAGTCGCCAATTTGTTGACCTGCTTCACCATGTTTATAATTGGCGGCACTTGCTTCTTCACTAATTTTTTTTAGTTGGGCACTATTTTCTTCATCCACCAAATTGAAAATACCCCATTCATTTTCACTGGTTGGAATGGGATTTCGTTTAATCCATCCTCCATTGGTATATTGAAAAAAATCATTGCCTGGTACTATATTCGAATCGATATGTGAAGCTAAGACATCTGTGAAGTTCTTAGATTTTGATGAACTTTTAGTTGTGTTTGGGCTATCTTTGCAGGAGCTTATCCAAAAGCAGCATGCAAGCATAGCGAAAAAATTTATTTTCATGTTTAGCTGAATTTGGGGCAAAATACACTATTTCAAGCAATACATAAATTATACACTTAAATAAAACCTTATGTTTTTTCAACAAGATAAAAAGAATATCCCTGATGCTGCGGGTCAACTAGAAGAAGCCAAGCAAATATTAGCTCGAATAGCTCCTGTGAGTGAACAAATTTATTCAAATAAGGCTGTCCATTTTTTAGGGAAAGGCATGGATATTGTAATGGAGATTATCTATTACATAATTGGTGTAGCTTGTTTTGGGTTTATTTTTATTATGAATCAAGTTTTTCCTTTTCATGTACTAGGAGAAATTATGAATAAAAGCGCTTATAAATCTGTAGTAACGAATGTGGGAGACATGGACAGTTTTAACTTGGCAGTCAAAGGCTTGGTCGTATTTATTGGGATTTTATTTATTGTGATGGGGTTGATGAAAAGCACCAGCAGAAAGCAAAAGAATATGTTGCAATTAGCTAGTTTAGAATTAAAGAATATTGAATCTATATTTTCTGCGAGGAAAGAGGCTTTAGAAAAATTAGTGGGCAATACTGAACCTGTAGAAAATAAGTCTTTAGGCACATCCGTTGTAGAGCAAGGGAAAGAGTAAATTTTATATTTGCTTTTTGGTAAACTAAAATTTAGGAGTTTGTTATTTTAAGAATATCCTTAAATAATTATTCGTTTTTCATTTTCCTTTTCAAGGAAATAGAATTTTACTTGTAGCTTGATTAAGACGATAAAGTTTATTTGAATTGCGGCAAGGATTGCAGTGGAAAGCCCGCAACACGCGCTCTGGCGTGGGAGGACTTGGAACGAAAAGCCTGTGTGCCGCCCAAAAAAAATTAAATCAATCTAATAAATCTGGTCTTCTTTCTTGTGTTCTTTTTAAAGCTTCTTCTTGTCGCCAATCTTCAATGAGTTTGAAGTTGCCATTTAATAATACCTCGGGTACTTTGAGTCCTTGGAACTCTGCAGGTCTTGTAAAAACAGGTGGTGCAAGTAATCCATCTTGATGTGAATCTGTGAGTGCAGAAGTTTCGTCGTTTAAAACGCCAGGGATTAATCTGCCTATGCTATCCACTAAAATGGCTGCTGGAATTTCGCCTCCGCTTAGTACATAATCTCCTACGGAAATTTCGAGCGTTACATATTGATCTCTGATTCTTTGATCGATGCCTTTATAATGACCGCAAATAAAAAGTAAATTTTCTTTCAGAGAAAGTTTATTGGCAAGGCGCTGATGATAGGTGATGCCATCAGGAGTGAGGTAAATAATTTCATCGTAATTTCTTTCGGCTTTTAGTTTGTCAAGGACACTGGCTAAAGGTTCGCACATAATCACCATTCCGGCTCCTCCACCATATTGCATGTCATCCACTTGTCCGTGTTTGTTGATAGCATAATCTCTTAAATTATGCAAATGAATGTCAAGAAGTCCACGTTCTTTGGCGCGTTTCATGATGGAGTGGTTCAATGGACTTTCCAGTAATTCTGGCAAAACTGTTATAATATCAATTCTCATGAGATGGTTTTATAAATCAAGTAATCCTTCGGGTAAATTCATGTGAATAATTTTATTCTTTTTATCTACAGATTGAATGAAGGCTGGCGTAGAAGGGATGAGTATTTCTTTACCTTGAATATTTATGATAAACATTTGATTCCATTTAGAATCGATGACATCTTCAATGGTGCCAAGTAAATGATCATTGTCCATAATTTGAAAACCTATCCAGTCTCTTAAGTTATCTATTTGTCTATTTTGAATTGAATAATTCATCGAAGTATAGGCGTTGC
>CAZSUF010000113.1:6109-7395 GCA_964609875.1 uncultured Bifidobacterium sp. | reverse complement strand
GATTCTCTGTCGTTAATTTCTTCAAGTTTGCACAAACATTCGTCGTCTGAAATTTGTCTGATTTCTTCGATAAAAAAAGGGATATAGCTTTTAGGATGAATTTCGATCATCAAACAGTCCCAATCTTTGAAAGAAGTATTTTTTTTAAGTTGGTGACTCAGGGTGACTTCGCCTTTAAGACCATGACTTCCTAAGATTTTTCCGATAAGTTGCATGGCGACAAAGATAATCAGTGATGGGCAAAGATGCTCGAATTGACTGAAATGCTTTGGTTTGTTATTGAATTGTCAGGATATTAGGCTCGAAATCATGAATATGAAATCTAGGGTTTATATTTGACAATCAAAATTATTTTTATGCGTAAGATACTTTCTACTTTATGTTTATTATTTGTGGGCATACAATTTTTACAAGCTCAAATGATGCCGACAGCAAATCTGACGATATTTTCTGAAGATGGATTTAAGTTTTATTTGATTTTAAATGGCGAAAGGCAGAATGATATTCCTCAAACCAATATTCGGGTTGAAGAATTACCTCAGCCTTATTATAGTTGTAAAATTATTTTTGAAGATAAAACGCAAAAGGAAATATCTAAAAGTAGTTTGATGTTGGTAGATGCAGATGGTAAATATCAAGATGTAACTTACAAAATCAAGAAAGATAAATCAGGAAAGCAAGTGATGAGATTTCATTCGTTTATTCCTGCTGTGCAAAATATGGTCAGACCTTCGAATACCACTGTATATCGTTTTGGCAATCCTGCACCTATTGTGGTTCAACAAACCACAGTGCAAACTCAAACTATTGAACCTAGAGATCAAGGAGCAAGCATTCAAATTAATTTGGGTGGAGCAGGTGTAAATATGCAAGTGAATGATGGTGTTACAAGTTCTGGAAGTGTGAGAACACAAACAACCACCACGACCACAACCATGACAACTAATACAAACCAAAATCATTATGTACAAGATGGATTTGTTGAAGATTCACCGGTATTTGGTTGCGATGGATATGCCATGTCTGGAAATGATTTTTCTGCTGCCAAGAATTTACTTTCTAATGAAAGTTTTGATGATACCAAATTGCAGACGGCTCTTCAAGTATTAAACTCGAATTGTTTGAATACGAATCAAATTGTGGAATTATGTAAGTTGTTTAGTTTTGAAGCCAATAAATTGAGTTTCGCTAAATCTGCTTATGAGCATTGTATTGATCCAAATAATTATTTTAAAGTCAATACTGTATTTAGTTTTGATGCTTCTAAGCAAGATTTGAACGACTAT
>CAZSUF010000113.1:0-6059 GCA_964609875.1 uncultured Bifidobacterium sp. | reverse complement strand
GTTACTTAAATTTGTGAAAGGTTAATTTACTAGAAAGTTCAAATCTCCTTTTTGGTAGACGGAATATTCAGATAAAATTCTTGCATTAATTCCTTCATCATCTCTGAATAGGTTTGGTTGGATTTGATCGAAAGTGTTTCGGTTTTGGTTGCAGTATGTTGGCGACTATATATTCCAATAAAGTATTTTAATGCATGATTTTCGGAATGACGAATAAATAAATAATGTGAAGGATAAAACTTCAGTTTTCTGCAAGCAACGTCTAATTCATTTTTTCTGTCATAAGGAAATAAGATAGAAAACTGACCTGTTGGTTTTAGATGTCGGTTGATAGCTTCTACTAATTCATTCAATTTAAGATGATGACTATGCCAAGCAATATTTTTCTTTTCGTGTGTGGCTTCTAATTGATTTTCGAAAAATGGCGGATTGGTAATGATGAAATCAAAACTTGTAGTTGATGTAAAAGTTTTAATATCAGTATGTATGGCATGTATTCTGTTATGGAAAATACTTTGTTTAAAGTTCTCAGTGGCTTGCAAATAAGCTTCTTGATCTATTTCTATTGCTGTTAGTTTGATTTGCGGATATCGTTGTGCAAGCATTAAACTGAGTAGTCCTGTGCCGCATCCAATATCTAACACGGTTTTTGTTTCAGAAGGTACTTCTGTCCAAGCGCCTTGAATGCAAGCGATTTCACTTACTTTCATACTGCATTGATCTTGATGAATGACGAACTGCTTAAATTGAAAAAAAGTATTCATCAAGATTTAGATTTATGAAGAATGCTGATCACATTGGATGTGAATTTAGTTTGATCAATTAATTCAAATTGCATGCTGTGGTCACTTGCAAATTTCTGTAGCATCTCGCCAGAAATAAAATGTAAAGCGTTATCTGTTTTGTTGAAATTAAAAACTTTGGTAGAAAAGAACTCACTGAGTAAAGTGCCTTTATGTTTTTGTTGATATTCTTGCCAGCCATCTCTAATGATTAAGGAGCCACCTGGGTTTAGGTATTGATGACATTTGGATAATAATTCATGTTGTTTTTCTGGAACTAAATAATGAAGTACATCCATAATCAGAATGCAATCATAAGTTGTATTCGTAGGAAAATGAATCGCATCATCAGCTACGAAATGTAATTTATCTGATTTCGATACATTGTGGTTGGCTACTTCAATTTTTTCTTCGTCGTAATCGAGTCCTGTAATTTGTCGTTGGTTGGACATAAAGGATAGCATATAAGCTAGAAACCCATATCCACATCCAATATCCAAGATGTTGCCACTTTTAGGCACCTTTTTTTCAATGGTTTCGTAGTTGTTTTCGAGCTTGGTTTTTATTCTGCAATACCATTCTAGGATGGGGCCTTTATAAATATAGTTTTTAATCAGTTGTTCTCTGAAGTAATGAACAGTCTCTCGTTCTTGCGCATAGGCATGAAGCTGTTGCCGGAAATATTTACCAATTTGTTTTGCTTTTTCTGTATACGTTGAGCCAAATTCTGTGTTGCTTGGTGAAATTCTAGGTAGGAATTTTACATTGATTTCTCCATTTTTCAATAAGAAATCTCCTTTTTGCATGGTATAATGAATTCCATGGAAAAGGGTTGGGAGTATATCTAGTTGAAGTTTTTCTGCAATATAAAATGCGCCTTTATGAAAGCGTTTTGTAACCCCATCATAGCTTCGAGTTCCTTCTGGGAAGACAGCAATTGAATAGCCTCTGTCTACCCAATATTTGAGTTTGTCAATACTTTCTTCAGCACCTTCTTCTACTGGGTAATAATCTGCCATTCGAACCAAGGCACCGAATACAGGCGAACGCCAAACCCATTTATTGGTCATTAATAAAATCTTCGGATGAAGAGAAATAATTCGGAGTAAATCAAGAAATGAACTATGATTTGCAATAATGACAGCCGGTTTTTCGAAATGGGCCTCGGCTTTGTTTGCAAAAGTTTTACGGGCATTTGCCATAATATAAAGTAGACTCCACATCATTTTACAAATGACAACATGATACAGATATTTCATTTTATCTCTATTGAATGGGAGGCATTTAGTTAGGATAAATCCTATCAATGTGACCATCAAGCAACCAAGCACATAATAGGTGAAGGCAAAAATTGTTTTGATAAAACTCCAAGCAGTAAAAGGATGAAATTTTTTATTCGTTCTATGCTGTATGAAGAAATTAAAAAGTAAAGGTTGCAGGGTTTGAGAAATTAATAGTATGGATACTATCCCAATGACAGACACCATAGCAATAGATCTTAAGGCAGGATGTTTGGCAAATATTAAAATGCCAAGTCCAATGATGGTCGTGATGGCAGATAAGAATATGGAAGTCTTAATGGAGTTGATTTTTGTTTTGCCGTACTTGTATTTTTCAATCAAACCATCGGTAATAAAAATGCTATAATCATCACCAAGGCCAAAGATTAATGTTGAAATAATGATGTTTATAATATTAAATTCAATGCCCAATACCGCCATTAAACCAAGTATACATATCCAGGTGATGACCATGGGAATAAAAGAAATCAAAGCAATTTCTATGCGACCATAAGAAATAAGAATAGTTAGAAATACTATTAGAGAAGTGAGCGCAAGAATTTTAAAAAAATCTTCTTTGATAAAGTTCACAAATTTTGTTGACAGTGATTGTTTGTCTATAATATAAGTTTGATTATTTCCTTGAAACTTACTAAATAATTCTTTTCGTTTGTCTTGACTTGTTTTTAAAATGGCTAATACTTTTACACCTTTTTCATTGGTGATAATAAGGTCTTTAAAAAGATGTGTAAAGCTTTGCTGATATAAAGAATCAGTTGAAAGATAGGTTTTATTTAAAATTTGACCAAACGCTGAAAATGCCTGTGATTGAAATCCTAAATTCGTACTTTCATCTTGAATAAGTGCAAGTAAATTCTCCTTTTTTTCTTTAGTCCAAAATGTATTCCAATCAATAATTTTTTGTTTCTGAGCTTCTTTGCTTAAGATGAATTGAGCCGGCGAACTATACTTTCTAATAGACTGATTCGATTTCAGTTCATTTAATTGGGGCAATATATCAAGCTGTGAATTAATAGCTTCATCGATATCTTTTCCTTCAGAAACACAAAAAATAGAATTTAAAGATTCTGCATTTCTTTTGTTGATTTCTTTTTGGTACGAAGCAAGTTTGGGTTGCATGAAATTCATCGTCATCAAATCTTCATTGAACTTTACATCATTCATGAAAAAAGATAAAACAACCGTGAGTACAATAATACCTAATACAACCCACTTACTTTTTCCAAGGTTGAATCCCGATAATTTTTCTATCCAATTACTAGAATTTGTATGTTCATGATTTGATTTCTTGACGAAGTGAGGTAAGAAAATCAAGGTGCATAACGATGAGCCTATTAAATTCATTGCGGTAAATAAACCAAGCTCCTGAAGCACCGGAGTATGAACAAACATTAAACTCAGAAAGGCAAATATGGTCGTGAAGCTCCCAATCGTCATGGGTTCGCATAGTTCTTGGATGGTTTCTTCTTTAGATTTCGCATGTCTTAGATGCGACATAAAATGCAAGGAGTAATTTACGGCAATACCTAGTATTACACTAGATGCCCCCATAGACATCAGACTTACTTTTCCTTTGATTAAATACATCACGGCCATACCAAATAATCCACCAAAGATTACAGGGATCATAATTTGAAAGGGCGCTAGGAAATTTTTAAAGAATGAAATAAATAAGATCAATAACAATACCAAGGTGATTGTGAGTGTAAGCTTGGTGTCTTTACTCATTTGAGTGGCATTGCCGGAGGCAACCAGTTGTCCGCCAAAATAAATACTTTCGACTTCCTTGAACTCGGAATGTGTTGACAATTTTTGTTGAGTCGCTGAAAGTAATGCTTCAAGACCTTCATTATGTTTGGTGTCTGAAGCAGGGTAGGTCGAATGAATAAAGAAAGTTAAATAGCGCTGATCTTTCGTCATTACATAACCATCGTATAGTTCTGTTTGTTCGTCTTGTTGAAGATCTTTTAATTTGTTTAAGGCTATAAAAGACATGCCAAGTGGATCTTTTTGGATAAAAGATTTTAGGGCTAGTCCGTTGGGTGTAGAAAGTTGATGAAGTGAATTTTCAAGTTTAGTGCGAATTGAATCATGATTGAGTTGTCTTTCAATTTTATCATAATCTTCTTGATTTAATAAAAAAGGTAAGTTATCCTGAACAGTTTGAAGGATAGATAACATTTGATCTTCATCTTGCTTTGTTTCTATCTTACTAATTATATGTTGCTGATCGATTTCTAATAAGGTAGATGAAAATAAGTCTGCATAAGAAGTAAGTAAGTCAGGATCAATATTAGTGCTGTCTTTCAGGCTAACACTTACAATAATTTTTTCTAATGATTTATTTTTTGTAAAAATTTCACTGCTCTCACGCCCTTTCTCTGCAGGCATCATAGAGTTTAAATCGCTATCAAATTTTAATTTATTTGCCAAATAAGCGAATGACAAAATAAGCCCAAAAAACAAGAAGAAAACTATAATCTTATGCTTTTCAAAAAGTTGATATATGGCAGTAAAGATATTTTTCACAAAATTGTGTTGGTTTATGTAAGGTTATTTTTCTATGAATTAGCAATGATCAGAAAGCGGCGAAAGGTATAAAAAAAAGACCCTATATAGGGCCTTTTTACAATAATATTTAAGCAATTACATTTGCCATTTCTTATCAGAAAATCTTTCACTTACAATTAATTCTTTGCTGCCAGGAGTGTGTTTGTAAAAACCTTCTCCAGATTTAACGCCTAAGAATCCTGCTTGAACCATATTCGCTAATAATGTAGCTGGCGCATATTTTTGATTGCCGAATCCCATGTGCAAAACATTCATGATGCTGTAACATGTATCTAATCCAATAAAATCAGCAAGTTGTAAAGGACCCATTGGATGAGGCATACCTAATTTCATATCAGTATCAATTTCTTCTACACCTGCCACACCTTCTTGTAAAGCTAAAATAGCTTCATTGATCATCGGTAATAAAATACGGTTAGAAATAAATCCTGGGTAGTCATTTACCACACAAGGTACTTTGCCAATCGCTTTAGAAAGTTCTATAATTGCATTGGTAGTTGCCTTATCAGTAGCATATCCATTAATGACTTCAACAAGTTTCATCACGGGCACTGGATTCATAAAATGCATACCAATTACTTTACCCATTCTTTTTGTATGAGAAGAAATTCTGGTGATTGAAATCGATGAAGTATTACTTGCTAAAATGCATTTTTCAGGGGCATGTGCATCAATTTGCTCGAAAATTTTCATTTTCAAGTCGATATTTTCTGTAGCTGCTTCCACAACTAAGTCTGCATCTTCAAGCGCCTTTGCCATATCTGTGTATGTAGCAATTTTCGACATGGCAGCCATTTTTTCCTCTTCAGTATAGGCTTGTTTGGCAATTTGGCGATCCATGTTTTTAGCGATTGTTGCTAAAGCTTTATTCATGGCTTCTTGGGAAACGTCCATTAAACTTACATTATATCCATGCTGGGCAAATACGTGACAAATGCCATTTCCCATAGTTCCTGCGCCAATTACAGTTACATTTTTTATGTCTTGATAAGTCATTGTTGACATATTCTTTTCTAAATTAGGTTCTAAAATTGTTGTACTCATGTTGTGTTTTTTAAAAGATGGCGCAAAGGTAGCCTTTAATCAATTTTTAAATTAAAATTTATCGTCTATTTTTACACAATGATCGCGAAAATTATAAACATCTGGGTTTTTATATCTTTTTCAATTTTATGCATAATTTCCTGCAATTCAAATAAAAAGGACGATTTATGTAACAAATGGAAGACTATTTCATTTAAAAATGCCAAAATGGATGCTGAAATCCAGCAAATGAAGATGTATATCGACACTTTAGGTAATCAGGATCAAGAAATTAGAAAGCAAATCAACCTTGATAGCTTGAAACTGTTATTAAAATCAGATTTGAGCAATATGTTAAACGAACAAGAGCAATCCAAAGAAA
>CAZSUF010000112.1:2617-11817 GCA_964609875.1 uncultured Bifidobacterium sp. | reverse complement strand
TACTCCATGGCTATACCCACTACATCATCCGGTTGCAATTGCGCATTGATGGATACAAATCCTAATTGAGGATTAAAATTGTATTCGGATGGATTTAATTTCCTAGCAAAGGTTTTTTCAAAATCTACTCTGCCTTTCAATCCTAAACCTTGCAAAGCATTCACCACAGTTCCAATATCACGCGAACCATTAGCTTGCACTACCTGAGAATAAAGGGTATTTGAATTATTGTCTGAAACATCAGGCGTTGCTTTCGAAAAAACAGTCTCATAAGGATAAGGCTCTCCTAAATCCTGAAAGGCCACAATATCTCTGGCATTTTCAGTGGCCCCACTACGATTTGTCACCCATACTTCAAGTCTGTTAATATTGTTTAATGAATTAATGATCGGATAATTAGATAATGCCTTGTTATAGTTTCTTCGGAATGTCTGAGAAAGCAAAAAGTGTCTAAAGTCTTCATAATTGTCGCAAGAGATAGAAAAATTCTGGGTTTGAGAACCAGACTTTAATGCCAAGGTTTCTTTCTTCGATTTCTGCTGAGATACAACAGAGTTGATTCTTAGTCTACCAAATTGCAACTCAGTTTTCAATCCAAACAAGGATTGTACACCTTGAATTAAACTGGTCTTAAGAGGGAAACTAATATATCCAGCCGATAGTTTTCTAATGATATCATCTTCTTGTCCATTATACTCTAACTTTAATTGATTTTCAAAATCAAATGTTGCCTTAGAATTATAATTGAAATTCATCCTCATCTTCTCGCCAATTTTAGCTAGAAGATTAATATTCAAATTCATATCAAAATCAAAAATCCCATAACGTTGGGCACTTTGCACCAATGTAGGATTTTTTACATTTTGCCAATTCCCACCAAAAAAGAGTTCTACATTGCCTTGTGGTTTCACTTCAATCGTGTTCCCTCCAAATATTCGATCAAATAAGGCATTCCCTAAATTCACTTTAGGTATCACTCCCCCACCTTTCTTAGATATCTGATTAAATGTTTTAGATCTTTTCTTAAAATACGCTTCTTCGTCTTTGCCGGCTTGATATTTTAAAAATTCTTCATACGTCATGTAAGAAGGCGCTCTATAATACTCATCCCCCACTTTTTCTGTGATTGAATATTGCTGCGAGGCAGGATCATATTCAATATCTGTTTTGATATTTGAAGGATCCTTCAAATCAAACTGAGTAGGCAAATCTTCATTAATTTTATCCGATACTCTATCCTCAATGGGGAAAATCAAGGTATCCTTTTGGGTCATGGGAGTATCTAGATAGGAAGGTTCTAAATAAACATAATGTGCAGGACCTGCCGAACCCACCATCAAACCACCTAAAGTAATTCCGAAAATGATAAGAAACTGAAACAGATATTTTAGCAAGTTATTCAATGGCATTAAATGTTTTTCAAGGCTTGTTTTATCAAATCTTCTAATGATTCTGCAGGCCCTTGTTTCATGGTTTTTTGGAGTGATAAATAGGCAGCATTTCTTGCAATACCCAAACTGATCAAGGCATTTAACGCATCTTCCTCCATATTATTGTTTGGCTTGAGCAATAAATTCTCCGCTGGCTGAGCTTTCATTAACTTGTCTTTTAACTCCAAGATAATTCGTTTGGCCGATTTTGCCCCTATCCCTTTAATTTTCTCTAATTCGCGCTCGTTCTCTTGTATAATGGCTCGTCGAATTTCATCAGGTTTCAAACTTGATAACATCATTCTAGCCGTTGAAGCCCCCACACCACTTACACTCAACAAATGCATAAATAAATTCCTCTCTTCTTCATCATAAAATCCAAATAAAGTATGACCATCTTCCTTTATTTGCAAAAAAGTTAGCAATCTCCCTTCATCTGCATGCTGAATTTGGGCATACGTATGCAAACTAATATTCACTTCATAACCCACACCATGAATATCCATCCATACATAAGCAGGCGTTTTCTTGGCGTATTTACCATTCAAAAATGCAATCATAAGGGTTACAAATATAGGGTTTTTGACAATATATACGCCACTTTGACTACCTCCTTCTCCAATTTTTCCAGCAAGCCTTTTTAGGCTCAAGTTTAGAATTTGCAGGCCATTTCCTCAACAAGCCTTTTCTTCTTTTTTTTCAGGGCGGCAAACAGGCTATCCGTTGCAAGTCCTCACACGCCAGAGCGCGTGCTCCGGGCTTTTCACTACTATCCTTGCCGCAATACAAATCACCTTTTTCCCTCCAAATAATCGTTTCTAAAGAGCCATTTTGCAGATTAAAACTCAACCCAATCCAAGTTATTTTATTGTTTCAATAGTTTATTTCTTACATACTTGCCATCCTGATAAATAACAATTCGTTCATTTTTCCCTGCTTGATTCAATCTATTATCTTCAAGACATATATCTTTCAACTTAAATCCCTCCAATTTTTGCTGATTCGTGTAGTTAATAAAGCAATCAAATTGATGATTCATTCCGTTCGAAAAAGTGACAAAAATAAATTCAGCTTTAGTGCTATCTGCAAATCCTACAAGATTAATATAAACCCTCGACATTTTTTCATCTTGCAATTGAGCGCCTAACTCGGGATCAACAAGCTTAATGACTGTTTGATTAATTTCACTAGGTAATTCAATATCCGGAAAATCATCCTCTTGTCCGTATACATGCTTCCCAAAGAATAAAGTATCGTACACTAGGTTAAAATGATTATTAACTGCATGGAGATAATCTGAAATAGCCTGAATATAAATTTCCCTTAGTTTATCTGACTGCGTCTTTGAACTATCGTTGGTTTTCTCAAGGCCTAATCCACTTTGTAATTTCATTTGAGTAGAGTCTACTTGGCTCCCATTATATTCTTGCTCAAATTGACTTGAACAAGAAAACAATCCAATTAGAAAGACGAATAAAATTATTTGTAATGCCTTGTCTTTTTTCACTTGTGCAACGATTATAAAATAGCTCTCATTCCAACGACTATTTGAATAAAGCAGGTCTCTGCGAAATTTCATGATAACACACAGAACCTTCTTTGAAATAATGAAAAACAACACTTTTTCTTGAACGATTCTTATTCAAATGCTCATTGCCTCCATGAAACAAATTAGCATGCCACAAAAGCACATCTCCTTTTTTTGCCAGAAAAGTTTTTTTCTGCAACCCCTTTTCTTTTATTTTCTCTTCTATCATATCCTCATAAGCCTGATAAGACTTACTCCCCAACATCCATGAATTACCTTCATTGTCATAATCTTTATTTAAATAATAAGGCAATTTATGCGAGCCTGGATAATAGTGCAAAGGCCCATTATCTTCTCCAATATCTTCCAGCGCAATCCAAACACCCATCAGTCCACCCAATGGATAGGTTGTCATATGTATACTGTCGGAATGCGTATGTTGCTCACTGCCCATCACAAAATTAATACTTTGAAAAAGTTGAGCTTTGCCATGCATGAATACACTGAGCAATTCTATCAATTCAGTATGTAAGCCTATGTCAGATAAAGCCTTTATGCTTCGAAAAGCAAACATAATTTTGCCTTCATTGATAAAATGATATTGCCCTTTTTTAACACCCTCTTCTATGGCAGAATTAATTTCATCACAAATTTGCTGTGATACATAAGACTTCAAAACGGCAAATCCATTTTCTTCGAAATCTAACAGACTTTGTTGACTGGCTGCATCAATATGTTGAAAAAGCTGAGTCGACTTAATATCACTTGCTGACACCACATAATTTTCTTGCTTCCCTCCTTCAAAATGTATAAAATCTTTGCTCGAAATAGACGAATAATATTTTTTATGCAGACCTAATTTTTTATATACCTTTTCATTATGCATCAATGCATCCTTATGAAAAAAATTATATAAGGCATAACTAAATTTGAATCTGCGTAAAATCTTTAACATGTCTACATTTATTGAAGCAAAAGTAAGCGATTGTTTTTTACCACACCTATTGAAATCAATTTATCACAATTTCACTCACAAACATCCAAGCATCTTCTCCTTCTCCAGGACTTCCTAAAGGTATTTTAGGGGCACACACAAATTTCAATTTTAAAAATCGGATATCTTTATGTCCACAAGCTATATGAATAATTTTACCCTGATTATATTGGGATAATAATTCCTGAGTTGATAGATTTTTGATAGGGAAATATGTTTTTCCGTCTTGACTTGCATTGACTTCAATACTGGCTGGCAAATAAATCCAACTCGATTCTTCCTTTAATACAGAAATTTGAATGTCATGTATGTGTTCTATTTTAGCCAAGTCAATAGTAATTTCAGGATTCTTCCCACTCCAACCTAACCATTCATTACTAATCCAAGGCAACTGACCGATAATTCCATTTTGCAAAGTTTGCAACCCACCAAAATTATAATATTTGCTCGGCTCAATCGAACTTGATATTTTCTTAGCTACTCCTCGATGGTAAAGAAAATCTTGTGTAAGAACTTTTCCGAATGCTTTCCCATCTTCTATATAAACTGCTTTTAATGTAGCAGGCCCAGTAATCTTTATTTTTTTTGCCGCTTCATATTTTACACCATTTTTTGCCGGATCCTTTCCATCTAGGGTATAAAAAATATCCCCGCTTTTATAGGTAGTATTTAGTTCAAGCTGTATTTCATTTTCTATAGGTTTTGTACTGAAGTCCACATTAAAAATAGATGTGGCATAATTGATATTAAGTTGATCTAACAACTTCATATGTTTCCTTAAACGTATAGTGAAATCGTCATAACCCGGTTTATTTTTACCTGTCCATAAAACCTCCGCCAAGGCACATAATCTTGGCAAGGCCATATATTCAGCATGCGTAGTTGTAGGAATATATTCAGTCCAAACATTTGCTTGTGCCCCCAAAATATATTTTTGTTCTTCTGGAGATAGAGAAGAAGGAACAGGTTCATAGGAATATACTTTTTCGATAGGTGTAAAGCCACCAATAGCCAAAGGTTCTAAACTTTTGTTTCCTTGGTAATGATCAAAATAGCAATGGCTTCCGGGTGTCATAACTACTTGATGTTTTTGTTTAGCCGCAGCTATACCACCTTCTTCACCACGCCAACTCATCACGGCAGCATTATCTGCCAATCCGCCTTCAAGTATTTCATCCCAACCAATAATACTGCGACCTTTAGAATTCACATAGGCATCAATTTGTTTGATAAAATAACTTTGTAGTTCATGTTCATCTTTCAGATGTTTAGTTTTGATTGTCTGCTGACATTCAATACATTTTCTCCAATTTGTTTTAGGTACTTCATCTCCCCCAATATGTATGTATTTTGAAGGAAATAATTCCATCACTTCATCTAAAATATCTTCAAGAAATCGTATTGTCTTTTTATTAGGACAAAATACATCATTACTTACGCCCCATATTGTCAAGGCCTCTACTTTCTCTTTCCTACATCCATATTCAGGATATGCAGAAAGCGCTGCAACAGAATGACCTGGCATTTCTATTTCGGGCACTACGGTAATATGTCTTTTTTGTGCATAAGCCACGACTTCACGAATATCATCTTGCGTATAAAACCCTTCTACACCTTGACCGTCTCCAACATAAGGATCAAAATTTTTCGCCACCATGGTTTCCTTTCTTTTACTTCCTATGTCTGTAAGTTTAGGATATTTTTTTATTTCAATTCTCCAACCTTGATCATCTGTTAGATGCCAATGAAATACATTCATTTTATGCAAGGCTAAAATATCAATGTATTTTTTTATAAACTCTATATCAAAAAAATGTCTGCTTACATCAAGATGCATCCCTCTCCATGCGAATGAGGGGAAATCATGAATAGTATGAAGTGGGATGTTATTCGAATACTTTGCTTCTTCTTTCCATTGAAGCAAAGTCATCAAGGCATAAAAGATTCCATTTGTTGAGCCATTCACTTCAAGCACATTATTCTCTTTCCAGGTTAGCGTATATTCTCCATCTTTCATTTGCTTATCCAACTTGATACGAATCAGATCTTTATTTCCTTTAGAAAATAAAAAAGTATCCAACTTCATTTGACTCAAAAACCCATTAAATACATTGATATCATTCAGTGCTGATTGATTATCTGTACTGATATATTTAATGGCTAAAAAATTACTAGTTTGATTCAAAGAGGAAGATAAAGTTTCATAATGCTGTGCATATGGAATTATAGATTGCGCATGAATGAAAAATGCTGGCAATAAAAAAACAAGGGTTAAGAAATATTTTTTCACTTAATTCAATTTGCTCAAAGATAGAATAGGGCATTCATAAATTATAGTAGAACAAATAAGTTCTCTGCACAAAAAGTTTTTTTTATCTTCACCGCTAACAGACCGAAGATTATCATCGTCTTCGATTGTATAAAATTTAATCTTATGAAACCAATACTTTTCTCTTTCTTACTTGCTTTTTTTTCTTTTTACACAAAAGCACAAACAGCCAATATTGTTGTTACCCAAGCCCCTTGTAATGCCGACGGTATTTTAACGGCCACCTTTTCAGGAGTCACCTTACCCTTAACCGTGAATTGGTATTCTTCTGGAAGCCCTGTAGTCACTCATACGAATGTAAATACTTTTACTGATGTACTTAATAACTATACGGGTGCTTATGTATATTTATCCGGAACCGATGCAAACAATGTGAATTTCTTTGGCGTGCTTCAAGGTGGTGCACCGCCCTTTTTGTTTACCACTACAACCACCCCAGCGCAATGCCCAAATCAAGGAAGTATTAATACGATTGTTACTGGAGGCACACCTCCCTATGCTTTTGAATATACTAACTTACAGACAAATATGATGGTTTCCACCTCTAATCCTGCAAGTGTACCCGCAGGTGAATACGAAGTCATGATCACAGATGCAATGGGGTGCAAATTTGGATCTCGTTATACTTTTGATTCCATCATCGTATATACAAATAATACCTTTAATGTCAATTCATCATCAACTCCTGCAGGATGCACGAATGGGTCAATAACTATTAATTCTGTGAGTGGCGGCACTACACCTTATACTTATGTGTGGAGCAATGCAGCAACTGGAAATGCAATTACGGGATTAAGTTCGGGCCAATATATTGTAACTATCACTGATGGATCAGGCTGTGCAGAAGATCATATTTTTTATCTCTCTCAAAACCCTAACATTGGTGTTCAAATTACTTCTGCACCTGCCACATGCTTAAATAATGATGGTTCGGCAACTGCTTTTGGAATTGGAGGCACGCCACCTTATACTTATTTATGGAGCAATGCAGCAACAACTTCAACAATCACAAATTTAGCAGCAGGCTTTTATCCAGTAACTGTTATGGATGTAAATGGTTGTACGGGTTCATCTGCAGCCTATATTAATTCATCAACACCTATTAATGTCAATTATACTACTACATCAAGTTTATGTACCGCTCCTACAGGGGGTGCTGTACTAACCATTAGTGGGGGTAATCCACCTTATACCACTACATGGAGTACATTTCCTCCGCAAACTGGAAATTCGCTTTCAAATGTAGCACCAGGAAATTATTCGTTCAGTACAGTTGATATCAATGGCTGTATTCAAACTGGCTCTGTTACCATACCCCCAGTAAGTATCATCAGTGCCACTTTAACTACTACGCCTGCTAGTTGCACTCAATCCAATGGAGCCATCAATACAACGCTCAATAGCGGCATGCCCCCATACACTTATGTCTGGAGCACCAAAGGAACTGGCCCTGCACTTACAGGGGTTCCAGCGGGAAATTATTATGTTACCGTCATTGACAACCTTAGTTGTTCAAAACAATTTTATGCAACAGTCATCTCAAATTCTCCAGTACATATAGGTTTAACCCCTACACAAGCTTCTTGCATATATTCAAATGACGGTTCATTAACTGCCATAGCCACAGGAGGTACAGCACCTTATGTTTGGTCTGGAGGTAGCAATGTTTTAAGTAACTTACAACAAGGGTATTATACAATGTCTGTTACCGATGCTAATGGTTGCACAGATATGGGAACAAGTTTTGTCGGGTATAATACTTCAGGCACATCATGTTTTTGCACTTTACAAGGTACAGTATACCATGATGTCAATAACAATTGTGTCATGGATGCAGGCGAACAAGGAATTCCTAACATTCAAATTCATTGTGTAGGATTTGGATTTGTATATACTGATGCGAACGGATTTTATTCTTTCAAAGTTCCTTCAGGAAATTACACCCTCATGGAATCAGTATTAGGCATGTACCCTTTATCAGCCTGCCAAAATAATAATATATCGATAAATGTAACCGCTGCTTCAGGCTGTATACAAACTAATAATTTTGGTAACTCAATCAATCCAATTCATGACATGAAAATCAATACTTGGAATTATGCTTTCCCAGTTCCTGGTTTTCCAGCAACACAAGAAATGATTATTACCAATATGGGAACGATCACAGAAAATACTGTGCAAAGTGGATATTTGCACGATGGACAATTGGCCACGCCTTCTTTTTCACCTGCAACACCTTTTGCTTTAGGAGGCCCTAATTGGTATTCTACATTAGCTTCTTCTTCAGCCATTAATTTAGCTCCAGGCGCCTCAAGTAATTTTTATATCAACTACCTTACTCCAACCAATATTCCTATTGGAACTGGGATAGTTGCTAGAGATACTGTTGCCTACATGGGGCCTATGTCTAATTGGTTAAATGATTATTCGCCTTGGGATAACGTGAATTATTTTACTACGACGGTTATTGGTCCTTATGATCCAAATTTTAAAGAAGTGTATCCTAAAGGTGTTGGCTCAAATGGCAATATCGAACGTAAAGATTCTGTGCTTGATTACATGGTTCACTTTCAAAACCTCGGTAATTATCATGCACAAAATGTAATTGTATTAGACACCTTAGATTCAGATTTAGATTGGACAACATTACGCCCTGTGTATAAATCACACCCTTGCCAAGTGAGTATTAATGAAAATGGTGTTGCAAAATTTGAATTTAAAAATATCGTACTTCCTGCTAAAATGTATAATGAAGCTGGAAGTCAAGGCATGTTTTCTTACACCATCAAAACAAAGAAAAATTTGCCCCTTGGCACTCAATTCAAAAACAAAGCAGCTATCTACTTTGATTTCAATGACCCCATTATAACCAATACCACGGTGAATACCATTTATTTAAAATTGGCAAGTGGTATAGTT
>CAZSUF010000112.1:773-2607 GCA_964609875.1 uncultured Bifidobacterium sp. | reverse complement strand
CTACGACCTAAGTGGTAAATTATTATTTAGCCAAGTATATTCCTTAAAAGCTAATGAAGAATTTATTAAGCTCAATACAACTTCTTTGATTCCTGGATTGTATTTTATTAGTGCTGACAATGGAAATCAAAAATTAACTACTAAGTTTATTAAATTGAAATAATATAAAAAAGCAAGCATAAAAAAATGGGAACTTCGAGTTCCCATTTTTTTTATACCATTTACTGAATTAAGCTTCAGAAGTCTGCATTCTTTTTTCAGATTTTTTACGATCATCTTCGTTCAAGATAATTTTTCTCATTCTTGTAAAATTAGGAGTTACTTCAATACACTCATCATATTCAATATACTCCATACACTCTTCAAGAGACATAATTTTCTTTGGTGCGATACGAGTTGAATCATCAGAACCACTTGCTCTATGATTGGTTAATTTCTTTTCCTCAACTGCATTCACTAATAAATCACCCGGCTTGATGTTTTCTGCAATAATTTGTCCTGCATACACATCTTCTCTTGGATCTACAAAGAAAGTACCTCTATCTTGTAATTTATCAATAGAGTATCCTGTAGTGGCACCACCAAATTTTGCAATCAATACACCATTATTTCTTCCAGGAATTGTTCCTTTCCAAGGCTTATAACCAATTAGGTTGTGCGCCATTACAGCTTCACCTTGTGTATTCGTCAACATTTGAGTTCTTAATCCAATTAAACCTCTTGAAGGAATTTCAAATTCTAAATGTTGCATTTCACCTTTAGTATCCATTACATGTAATTCACCTTTTCTACGAGTTACTAAATCAATGGCTTTACTGGCGAATTCCATAGGAACATCAATGACTAAGTTCTCATAAGGTTCGCACTTCACATTATCAATTTGCTTGGTAAGTACTTGAGGCTGACCTACAGTCAACTCATAGCCTTCACGTCTCATGGTTTCAATTAAAATCCCAAGATGTAATATTCCACGACCATATACTAAGAAGCTATCCCCTGCATCCGTATCTTCTACTTTTAAGGCTAAGTTCTTTTCAGTTTCTTTAAATAATCTATCACGTAAATGTCTACTCGTAACAAACTTACCATCTTTACCAAAGAAAGGTGAGTTATTGATACTGAACAACATGTTCATGGTAGGTTCATCTACTTTAATATTCGGTAAAGCCTCTGGGTTTTCTGCATCAGCAATAGTATCACCGATATTATAATCTTCGATACCTACTACTGCACAAATATCTCCTGCAAAAACTTGTGTTGTTTTCTTTTTTCCTAAAGATTCAAACACATACAATTCTTTCACTTTGATTTTTCTTTGTGAACCATCAGAGCCAATTAAAGCTACTTGTTGTCCTTCACTAATATGTCCACGAGCGATACGACCTACCGCAATACGACCTAAAAATGAAGAATAATCTAAGGAAGTGATTTGCATTTGTAAATTTCCTTCCGACACTTTAGGTGCAGGTACATATTGTAAAATACCGTCTAACAAAGGCGTAATATCATCACATTGAGAATTTTCTGAATTGAACCAACCATTTTTTCCAGAACCATAAAAAGTTGGGAAATTTAATTGATCTTCAGTCGCGTCTAAATTGAAAAACAATTCAAACACCGCATCATGTACCTCATCAGGACGGCAATTCGGCTTATCTACTTTATTAATAACAACAATTGGCTTTAAATTTAAAGCAAGTGCTTTTTGCAACACAAAACGAGTTTGAGGCATAGGTCCTTCAAAAGCATCTACTAACAAAATAACTCCATCAGCCATTTTAAGCACACGCTCTACTTCACCGCCGAAATCAGAGTGACCCGGAGTATCAATTAC
>CAZSUF010000112.1:0-763 GCA_964609875.1 uncultured Bifidobacterium sp. | reverse complement strand
TTACATTAATTTTAAAATCTTTGTATTGAACAGAAGCGTTTTTAGAAAAGATGGTAATACCACGTTCTCTTTCTAAATCGTTACTATCCATGATTAAATCACCAGTATCCTGATTCGCTCGGAATACATTTGTTTGGTGAAGTATTTTATCTACCAAGGTGGTCTTACCATGGTCAACGTGTGCGATAATCGCGATATTTCTTATGTTCATAATAGCTTGTTTATAGAAAACAAATCAGCGGAACGACTATAAAATCCCTTTTATAATCTTGTCCCCGAGATGTTATACTGAGGTAAAAAAGTGCGCAAAGGTACATTTATTCTTCTCTTGACGTACTTTTATTCATTATTAATGAGTTAATTCTATGAAAACGATCAATATACTGCTTGTATTTTTATGCCTAAGCCTTGTATTATTTGGGGCTAAAAAGAAAAGAAAGAAACAAACTAAGCCTACTATAGCAAGTATACAAGGAGAATTTGGGCTTGAAAAGCAGTTCAATAAAGGTCAATTATCTACCGAAAACCTAGATAAAGTAATGATTACCTTCGATGGCACCAAACAACTTATTCAAGCCTATGCAGGGTGTAATAGAATTTCGGGCAGATTTGTACTTAAAAATAATGAAATTCATATTGGGCAACTTATCACTACAGAAATGTATTGTGAAGGTATTTCCAATGAAGTGGAAGCACCTATGAATCATAATTTGATCTACCTCGGCATAGCGAACTCGAATTTGTGTTGTGGATGTAAGCATAG
>CAZSUF010000111.1:10456-11860 GCA_964609875.1 uncultured Bifidobacterium sp. | reverse complement strand
CAATGAAATATAAATATTACATCGGTATAAAAGTGGCGTAGATGAGATAATTTTTTTTGCTCTCGTCATTAGTGACGAGACATCAAGGCAAAAGTGGAAAAGCTTTACGGATAATCATTAGCTATTTTCATTGATTTAACTAAAATCAACACATTTACTTAATACTTTTGAACCTAATTCTAAAACACTAAAATAATAAAAATGAAAACCTACTCCTCATTCAAAAGTCTTAGCTTGTTCATGTTGATGATTTGTTTTGCCTCTCTCAATACACAAGCACAAACCCTTAATGATTATCTAAAAAAAGCAGATAAATTGTTGAATGGGAATAATAGTCAAAATGGCGGCATCGGCGGCGGTTTAGGTAGCGGATTAAGTAATACTGAAATCGTAGGTGGACTTAAAGAAGCTTTGCAAATCGGCGCTAAAAATGCTTCACAAAAACTCAATGTTACGAATGGTTTTTTTGGCAACCAAATGATTAAAGTACTCATGCCGCCAGAAGCAAGAAATATTGAAACAACCTTACGTTCATTTGGATTTAATAAGCAATGCGATAAATTGATTTTAAGTTTGAATCGTGCTGCGGAAGATGCTGCTGGTAAAGCTGTTCCCATTTTTATTAATGCCATCACTAGCATGAATATCAATGATGCCTTAAATATTTTACGAGGTAATAAAAATGCAGCTACAGAATATTTAAAGCGAGTAACTACCGGCGCCCTTACACAAGCATTTCGCCCAGTCATTCAGCAGTCTTTAGGTAAGGTAGATGCCACAAGATATTGGAATGACATTTTTACCTTATACAATCGTTTACCTATTACAAAAAACAAAGTCAATACAGATTTGCCAGCTTATGTTACTGAAAGAGCTTTAAGCGGTTTGTTCGTAAAAGTGGCTGAAGAAGAAGCCAACATCAGAAGTAATCCAGCTGCGCAAGTTACAGGCTTATTGAAGAAAGTTTTCGGCGGAAAATAAGAGTCACTAAAGAACAATTATTCTTTATTTCTTTTTTAGGGCGCCTTGCTTATTGTCCTTAGGGCCAATAAGCCACCGGGCTTTTGCTCCAAGCCATCTCGTTTTTAAGAACGAGATGGGCTTTCCGCGACAATCCCTGGCGCAAACTCGTTTCAAATAAAGTAAGTCGATCCTAAGTGAAATTTTATTTTTTCGCTTTAAAACTTGCAATAGCATTTCGTGTAAACTCACTCAAAACTAATTTGCCACTCATGGCTGCCCTTTCATCTAATAAGGTATCCCAATTTTCGGTTCCTTTCCAAAATACTTTTTTAAGCATGGCCATTGCTTCGGGGTTGCTATGACTAAGTTTGTCGGCCAAATGCCTTACCGCGTCATCAAGTTCTTCGGTGTTCTTATAGATTTCGCAATACAAACTATGCT
>CAZSUF010000111.1:9892-10446 GCA_964609875.1 uncultured Bifidobacterium sp. | reverse complement strand
GCTTTTTAGCCCATTCTGCACTTCGCCATTCTGTAGCATCCATGGCTAATTGAGAAAAACATGAAGTGCCCAATTTTCTTTCAACTGCAGGTCCAACCACAAATGGTCCAATACCCACTGCTAATTCACTGAGTTTAACCGAAGCCGATTCGGTAGCCATGGTATAATCACAAGCAGCAGATAATCCAACGCCACCGCCCACTGCTTTTCCATGCACACGACCAATCACAAATTTATGTGCCTTGCGTATGGCATTGATAACCAAAGCAAAACCTGAAAAGAATTTTTTACCTGCGGCCTCGTCGCTAATGGCAATCAGTTCGTCGAAACTTGCACCCGCACAAAAGGCTGTATTGCCTGCTGATCGTAGAACAATGACTTTAACTCTTTCGTCCTGACCTGCTTTATCAATGGCTGCGGCTAAGTCATGCAATATTTTTGCAGGTAAAGAATTACTTGCAGGATGATAAAATTCGATACTTGCAATGCCGTGATCTAATTCTGTTTGAACATAACCTTGTTGATAGTCTTGCATAATGGTTTTTTTGTAAAAG
>CAZSUF010000111.1:4657-9882 GCA_964609875.1 uncultured Bifidobacterium sp. | reverse complement strand
AAAATTGAAAAGGAGATGTGAAAAATGACAAGCAACATTGTAAAAAAAACAAAAAGCATGATCAGCTTTCGTCCAACCAGTTCTTTACGTGAAATGGTATATGCCAAAAGTACGGTTACCATTATCCCTAAAGCAGTCCCCATAAAAGTAACTAAAATTGAATTTTTTCAAAAATTGCTTTTATGATACAGTCGATATAAAATAGAGAAGGCCTTATAAACGAAATGCAAAGATTTCATGCAAATTCCTACATTTGCAACATGCCAGATGTTATCGCTTTATTGTCTGATCATATTGCAAACCAAATTGCCGCAGGCGAAGTAATTCAAAGGCCTGCCAGTGCAGTGAAGGAAATGCTAGAAAATGCCATTGATGCAGGGGCTACCAGAATTCATCTCATTATTAAAGATGCAGGAAAAGAATTAATTCAAGTCAATGATGATGGTAAGGGTATGAGTCCTAGTGATGCACGCATGAGTTTTGAAAGACATGCGACTTCAAAAATAAAATCTATCGATGATTTGTTTTCTATTCGCACTATGGGTTTTCGTGGTGAAGCTTTGGCCTCTATTGCTGCTGTGGCACAAGTTGAATTAAGAACAAGAACCGCTCAAGATGAAGTAGGCACATTTATTTATATCGACAATAGTGTAGTGAAAACACAAGAACCTTGTCAGGCTAACATAGGAACTAGCTTGATGGTGAAGAACTTATTTTTTAATGTGCCTGCACGTCGAAATTTTTTAAAAAGTAATTCAGTTGAAACTAGGCATATTGTGGATGAGTTTATTCGAATTTCAATGGCTTATCCTGAAATTGCTTTTCGAATGACGAATAATCAAACGGATGTGTTTCAATTAGAAATAGCCAAGCCCAAGCAAAGAATCATCGCCTTGTTAGGCAATCAGTTTGCAGATAAATTGGTGCCCGTGAATGAAGAAATGGATATTCTCAATATTACGGGTTTTGTAGCTTCTCCACAAATGGCTATTAAGTCGAGAGGCAATCAATACTTTTTTGTCAACAAACGTTTTATTAAAAGTGCCTATCTTAATCATGCAGTCAGTCAGGCCTATAAAGATTTAATTGCGAAAGATGAATTTCCGGCATTTGTTTTATTTATTGATGTGGATCCAAAACGAGTAGATATTAATGTGCATCCGACAAAACAAGAAATTAAATTTGAAGATGATCGTATGATGTATTCGATTGTGAGTGCTGCTGTCCGACACGCTTTGAGTAAATATAGTATTGCACCTTCTTTAGATTTTAGTTTAAATGCAACGATCGAACAATTGCCAGCTGTGACTCAACCCTTTCAAAAGGAAATTCAAGAACACACGAAAGGAGATTTTTTATTTCAATCATTTACTGATAAAGGAAAGGCACACTTTTTAGATAAAAAAGAAGATGTGCGTCAATGGAAAGACTTGTATAAAATTCAACAAGAGTTTACGAATCAACCAACAGATTCGTCTCATGCAATTTCTGCAAGAAATACTGATCTCGAAAATTCGTTGCCAAATTTAAATCTTGAAACTGAAGATGATGTTCAAAATGGAATGGGGATAGAAGAAGAATTCGTTCCGGATTATTTGCAAATTGGCTTGACGTATATTTTTGTTTCAAGTCGCCAAGGATTTTTAATTATAGATCAACATTTGGCTCATCAACGAATTTTATATGAGAGATTCGAACAAGTCTCTGCGCAACCTGTTATTATTCAACGTGGATTAATACCCCAAACTATTGAGCTACAAGCTGCGGACGCGGTGCTTTTAGAGAGTATATTGCCAGATTTAAAATTATTAGGTTATGAAATTGAATCTTTTGGAACGAATACTTTTATCATTCAAGGAACGCCCGCCGATGTAAAATCAGGCTATGAAAAAGATTCTATTGAAAAAATTATTGATGATTTTAAATATTTTACTTCCGAACTAAAATTAGATAAAAGAGAAAAGTTGATTCGAACTTTATCAGTACAAAAGGCTATTAAATCAGGCAAGAAATTAAGTTTAGATGAAATGCATAAAATAGTGGTTGATTTGTTTCAATGCCAGCAACCACAAATCTCACCACAAGGGAAATTTGTTTTTGCGAAAGTGGGACTTAAAGATATCGAAAGAATGCTCTCTCATGCGTAATGTATTTTTCTTCTGTATTATTTTTATCTGTATTCATTCTTGTAAAAAAAATGAATTAAATGCTGATGTTGAACAAATCAATTTGACAACTGATCTGCGTTTGAATAAAATAAAGTTTTTAAACCAACAGATTGGATTTGCTGTGGGTGGCGATTTATTTGCAAGACCGATGCTTTATAAAACGATAGATGGGGGAAAGAATTGGTCTGATATTTCATCCTTGTTGCATGGAGAGCAAAAGGAAATATTTAGTATAGATATAAATGCTAAGGGTGAATTCATAACCGCGGGATATGGAGGTACTATGTATCTGAGTAAAGACACTGGGAATTCATTTAATTATATTCAACATCCGTCATGGGAGGAGCTACAAGATATTACTTTCCTCAACAAGGATACTGCCTTGTGGCTTATTGGTGTGAATTTAAAGAAAGGGCTTATAGGATATCTTGATGCAAATAATTTGTCTGTTTCTTCTGACTTAGATGAAAGAAGTTTTGAACTCAGTGATATTGATGTTGTTTCTGAGCAAGATGTGTATATGTCGGGGTATGGCGCTATTCTACATAGTGCAGATAAAGGACTACATTGGGATTTTACCACAGCAAAAAATGATTATTTCAAATCTATGAGTTGGCAAAATAAAGATCAGGGAATAGCTGTTGGATATGCTGGCAGTATTTGCAAAACTACTAATGGAGGTCTTACTTGGAAAGTCATAAGAAATGGCAATGCCTTGTTTCAGAAAAAGAAACATTGGTTGAGTGTTGAAAACAATGGTTTAGGTACATATATGGTGGTTGGAGAACAAGGTGAATGTATGATAAGTAAAAACGAAGGCGAGTCTTGGGAAACCATGCAGGAATTTACACGAGAAGATTTGAGAGGCTTAAGTTTTAGCGATGTAAACACTTGCTTTGTGGTAGGTACAAATGGATTTATGGCCAAATTAAAGATTGAGTAAAATTTCAATTCAATGTATAGTTGCAAATTCGCCTTTTAAAAACTATTTTCGTTACGAGAAAGTCGCAGTAATATATTTTTGCTTCACCAGAAGTTGATTGATAATATGTGTAAGGCATCTCTAATATAATATGGCCAAATTTTTATTTTTTCCTTATTCGAATCAGTTAGGTACCACGATACCCTCCATAACCGTAGCTAATATGCTGCGCGAAAAAGGACATGAAGTGATTTACGCTTCTAATGGAAATTATACGAATGTGCTTGTGGAGAAAGGATTTGAAGTGATACCTATTAATGAAATTTCCTATCATCAATATCGTAAACATGTAGATGAAAACAATGTTGATTTTTATCAGGAAGGGTTGATACATCACTTGGTAGATAAAGACTTGGAAGTAATCAATAAGGTAAATCCAGATGTGATTGTGTCTAATAATAGACCTTCGATTAAAATATCTTCACAGATTGCCAAAAAGAAATTAGTCACGATAGTGATTCCAACTTTGACTAGATTTTATAATCACGCCTATTTTATTCCAGAGAATCATTTTTTAAATACGGCCTATCCTTTTGGTGATGTGAATGGGATTACACCGCCCGCATTCCGTCGCTTTGCTTTTTTTATGACGATGAAGCAATGGGGTAAAAATTTTAATAAAGTTTTGAAGTCTTATCAACTTCCTTTGATGGAAGATTTTTTAGGGGTGTATGAAGGTGATGTTACGCTAATTAATCAGTCTAAAGGCTTGTCGCCATTTATGCCTTTACCTTCGAATTATTTTTTTCTCGATCAGAATTTGGGCAGTACGTTTGGTGCTTCACATGATTGGGCGGGGGAGTTGGATGAGCATAAAAAACAAGGACGGAAAATTATTTTTGTGAGCATGGGTTCTTCATCTTTGAAATCTTATCCTTTGGTAATGGAAACTATTAAGGATATGGTATTGGCGGATGATAGATTTGTATTGATTTCGAATCATGTTGGACTGAAAGTGAGTGCTGGAAATAATCAAAGAATTTATTTAGAGAAATTTATTCACTCAAAACAAATTTTGCCTTTAGCAGATTTAGTGGTTACTCATGGAGGGGTGAATACTTTAAGTGAATGTATCTTAAACAAGAAGCCTGTGATTGGCGTGCCAGAACAAGGAGAACAGTTATGGAATTTGAAGTATGCCGAGCATTTGGGGGTAGGTAAAATGGTGTCTAAATTTAAGTTAGAAAAAAATCCGGGTTTATTAAAAGAAGCTATTTTGTCTGTGATTGATGATGAAGTTTATCAGAAAAATATTTCTCATTTTGTGGATGAGTTGATGGTTAAAAAGGATATTCATGAGCAATCGAATTTATTGCAAGCCATATTGAACTTGGTATAATCTTCGAACTACACATTTGATACGGAGCCGCGCGTGAAGGATCGTAGCGGAAATCCCATCTCGTTTCGAAGAACGAGATGGATTGCAGCGAGAGCCTGACCCTGAGCCATCCGCCTCGGGGCGATGGGGCACGCCCAAGGAATTCTTCTCAAACATGAACAAGCTTAGTATATTTACATTTCATGCTTACAGATACCCATCAGCGATTTCATAATTACTTGCGTATTTCATTGACAGACGCTTGCAATTTTAGATGCTTTTATTGCATGCCTGATGAAGAAATTGCCGTAACCCCACATGCAGCTTTGATGCAAAAAGAAGAGATAGTGGCTTTGGCGAAAACCTTTGTAGAATTGGGTGTTACAAAAATTAGACTGACTGGAGGTGAGCCTTTAGTTAGAAAAGATGTGGCAGAAATAATAGAAGAACTTGGGAAACTTCAAGTAAAACTTACCATGACAACCAATGGGGTATTGGTGCATAAATTTATAGAGGTGTTTAAAGAAGCTGGATTAAAATCCATCAATGTGAGTTTGGATACTTTGGATCCGATGCGCTTTTTGGCTTTGACAAAACGGGATCAATTTAATCAGGTATATGAAAATATTGAGTTGTTGGTCCGAGAAGGATTTTCTGTGAAAGTGAATGTAGTGGCTATGAAAGGCATCAATGAAGGAGAAATTAATCGTTTTGTTGCATGGACAAAAAACAAGCCTATTCATCTTCGATTTATAGA
>CAZSUF010000111.1:0-4647 GCA_964609875.1 uncultured Bifidobacterium sp. | reverse complement strand
GCCCTTTACGGCAAATGTATGGAATAGCAAAAGAGTATTGACGTATCAAGAGATTCTTGATTTGGTGTCGACAAAATATAGCTATATAAAACTTCAAGATGAAGCGCATGATACGACTAAGAAGTATCAAGTTGAAGGTTTTCAGGGCAGTTTTGCAGTGATAAGCACCATGACAGCACCATTTTGCAGCTCGTGTAATCGGATACGCTTGACGGCTGATGGGAAATTGAAAAATTGTTTGTTTTCGCAGCATGAAACAGATTTGTTAACCGCTTTTCGTCGAGGGGAAAATATCATTCCATTGATAGCAGAGAATATACAACAAAAGCAAGCCTGGCTGGGTGGGCAATTGTCTTCGGATTATCAGCAAATAAATGCAAGCGACATTGACAATCGAAGTATGATATCTATTGGAGGATAATTTTTACTTGTATGCCAAAATCTTCTTAAAAATTAGGAGGACTTTGGCGAAAAGGAGGTATAAAATAGTAGATTTGCTTGCTCATTTTATTTCTCCCTCATATGAAGAAAAATATTGCCCTTGTGGCTGGTGGCTATTCTGGAGAATATGCCATTTCGATAAAGACTGCTATCACGATAGAAAATAATATTGATAAATCCGTGTATAATGTCTATAAAATTATTTTGGATAGAGAACATTGGTCGCATCAGTTGACAGATGGGCAACAAGTTGAAGTAGATCGAAAAGATTTTAGTTTGACGATAGCCGGTGAAAAAATTGTGTTTGATGCCGTATTTATTGCTGTGCATGGCACGCCAGGTGAGGATGGAAAATTGCAAGGTTATTTTGAGATGTTGGGTATACCTTTTACTTCTTGCGGCGCTATAGTTTCTGGTTTGACTTTTAATAAAATATTTTGTAATCGAGTGATTGCCCAAAGCGGGGTAGTGCATGTAGCCAATTCTGTGCATATTCTCAAAGAAAGACCTTTGTCTGTAGATGAAATACTAAAACAAGTTTCATTACCCGTATTTGTAAAACCAGCTGAGGGCGGTTCGAGTTTGGCTACCACCAAAGTGAAAACGATTGAAGAATTGCAGCCAGCTATTGATGCTGTATTTGCTATTGAATCTCAAGCCATGGCTGAGGAATTTGTGAAGGGGCGTGAGTTTAGCATAGGCGTATATGCTACCGCAGGTGAAATAAAAGCATTGCCACTTACTGAGATTATTAGTTCAAAGGAATTTTTCGATTATGAGGCTAAGTATACGCCAGGCGTGAGTAATGAAGTGACGCCTGCTGAATTGGAAGAAGTTTATGTGAAGCAAATTAAAGAAACAGCCATAAAAATTTATTCGATCTTGAATTGCAAGGGCATTTGCAGGGTTGATTTTATTTTAGAAGAAGGAAGTTTGGACTTATATTTCTTAGAAATTAATACCATTCCAGGTCAGAGTGAGAACAGCATTGTACCTCAACAAGTAAGGGCTTCGGGTAAAACTTTAGTAGAATTTTATGGAGAATTGATTGAAGCCTGTATTCATTGAAAAAGTTAAAAAAGCATCAAGCCTATTTTTTTTTCTTAAAGGCTAGTTTTAGCCACCTAAAAAACCTTATTTTTACCCACAATTTTTAATATCTGTGCTTAAAAGATCCTTGTTATTTAATTTATTCTTAGCCATTCTTGTGGTGACAGGACTCTTGTTTTTGTTTTTTGGTTCATTGAATTATTTAACAAATCATGGGAAGGAAACAACCGTTCCAAATTTGCATGGCAAAAAAATGAAGGAAGCTTTGCAAATTTTAGGGAATAAGGGATTTCGAATTTAAATAGATTCAACCTATCAATCGTATAAAGATCCATTAGAGGTTTTGTTTCAGGAGCCTGAAGCGGGGGCTACTGTAAAGGAAGGAAGAACAATTTTTATTACCGTCAATAGAAAAACACCTCCATCTATTCAAATGCCTAATTTGGTAAATACTTCATTTAGAAATGCCTTGTTAACCATGCAAAGCTATCGTTTAGTGATGGGTGATACCACTTACAGACCTGATGTGGCTGCTGGTGCGGTGCTAGAGCAATGGGTGAATGGCAAGCAAGTAGCGCCGGGCACCTTGGTTCCTTTTGGAAGTCGAGTAGATTTGGTGATCGGTGAAGGGTTATCCGATATGCAAGATGTACCCAATTTAATAGGGATGACATGGGGTGAAGCAAAGGCCATCATACAAAGCCTGAATCTAACTCCGAATGCTGTTTGGGAAGGAACTATTACTGATTCGTTGAATGCAGTCATATTTATGCAGCAACCTGAGGCCTTAAATGAATTAGATTTTAAAAATTCGATCTTGTCGGGCGATTTGATAGACTTAAGAATTACCCAAAGTCCTTCGGCTGAATTAATACAAAAAAATCAACCAGGTTCTCAAAAATTATTGGGAGAAAATGAAGCGGTGAAGGATTTAACAGAGGTGGCGCCAGTGAATATGCCCGCAGCCAAAGATACCTTGCCTAAACGAAGAACAGTTCCAGGCATGAATGCACCAGATAATCGAAAAGAAAAGGATAATTTGATACCTAAGGAAAAAGATCCTAAAAAATTGCTTGATAAGAATCCTAAAGACGCAAAGGATAAGGGTGTAAATAAATTGAAAGACAATAAAAGCAAAGAGGGAGTCGTTAGTGATAAGTTGAATCAAAAGCCAAAACCTAAGCCAAAGCCTAGTAAGCCTAAGGATTCAGGTGTAAAAGGTTCTGAAGATAATATCAAAAATGAATTTGAATAAGTGAGTAAGATCAAATTAATTTTACTAAGTATTACAATATTATTGGGTTTACCAGTGGTGAGTGTGGCTCAGGAAATGGTAATACCTCTTGGATGCAATCCAATCTTGCAGAAAGCTATTCAGGAAAAGCCTTCAAAAAAAACAAGATTAATTTTACCTTTTGTCGATGACTTTTCTTATCCAGGTCCTTATCCTGATCCATCATTATGGGAAGACAAAATGGTGTATATCAATAATACCATGAGTGCCACTCCCGTAACTAGAGGTGTGGCTACATTTGATGGACTGAATGATAAAGGCAGACCCTATTATCCATCTTTTTTTTCTTCAGGTCCAGTGGATAGTTTAACTTCTAAGCCAATTGATTTATCGTCTTATTCACCTACTAGCAATATTTATTTAAGTTTCTTTTATCAACCTCAAGGTTTAGGATTTGCACCTGAAAATTTAGATAGTTTATTTCTGTATTTTAGAGATACAGATAATAATTGGGATAGGATTTGGGAAGCAAGAGGTACACCTTTACAGCCTTTTAGAATTGTGTTGAATGAAGTCACCGATCCACAATATTTGCATGATAGCTTTCAATTTAGATTTATAAATATCGCCTCCATGAATACGAATGATGATATTTGGAATATCGATTATGTGAAATTGGATGCCAATAGATCAAAGGCGGATAGCATTATGAATGATGTGGCATTCACTACTGAGCCTGGATCCATTTTATTTCCTTATAGCTCCTTACCTTATCGTCATTTTTTGGCTAATCAAGCTAATGAGGTTTCATTAAATCAAGCTCTAGAAATTAGAAATTTTAATAATTTAGCGAATAACGAAACCACTCATCATCAGGCATTTGAGTTTATTTCTAATACGCCCATTTCTAATGCTCAGTTGCCTCAACAATTAATTGGTGCGAAATCGAGTATCGCTCAGGCAATACCTTCCTATCCGATAAGTTATACACCGCCAACTTCAAAGAGTAAGGTAGTGATCAGAAATAAATATTATTTTGACCCTATTAATTCATTAGATCGCAGGCAAAATGATACAATTAGTAGGGATGCGATTTTTGATAATTACTTTGCCTATGATGATGGGAGTGCAGAAAAGTCTTATTTTTTGTTACCTGCTTTTAATAATCCTTCAAAAACTGCCTTGCAATTTTCATTAAATGAAGCAGATACTTTAAGAGGTTTGATGATACACTTTGGTCCTCAATTACCTTCTGCCGCAGGAAGGTTTTTTTCAATCGTCTTGTATAATTCATTAGGGACTTCTGTTGCGAACGATTCTATCATTCAGCAAGAAGATCTATTTCAAGTGATGTATGATACAAATTTGAATGGGTTTACAACCTATGCATTTACAAATCCGGTGGCCTTGCAAATATTATTTCTAAAATGATTGTATTATTTATGACCAATAAAATAAATACAGAAGAAAAACATTATAAATCAAGATATTTAATTGGATGTATTGAAAACTATCTTAAAAAAATTATAAAACCAATAGAAACAGATTTAGAACATATTGTAAAATCAAATAATATAGCGAATACAGGGATGGTTTTATATCCAAATCCGGTAGATGATCAATTGTGGATAAAATCAACAACTCATTGGAGTCGATACAAAATTTATGATCTGAATGGACAATTGAAGATGCAAGGGAACTTGGATAAGCAAACACCTACCATTCTATTATCTAATTTAAGCACAGGAATTTATTTTATTTCTTGTGTTGATCAATTAGGCCATCAACAAGTTAATCAATTTATTAAAAAGTAAATTATGCAAATAATCTCAGTAGCCGAATTAAAGGCAAGAAAAGATGCTGGCGAAGAATTATATATTTTAGATGTTTTATTTTCAACTTCAAGCTTTATATCTTGTAAA
>CAZSUF010000110.1:0-11884 GCA_964609875.1 uncultured Bifidobacterium sp. | reverse complement strand
GTGGTTGTAACAACAATACCACCCACATTAATATTACTGCAATATTGATTACTTCCACATGAATTGGTTGCTGTTAAACAAACTGTATAATTTCCTGAGGTTGCATAGGTATGAGTTGGGTTGCTAGTACTTGATAAATTTCCATCACCAAAATCCCACAGATATGAAGTTGCATATTGTGAGGTATTGCTAAAGGAAGCGGTTTGAGAACTAACTGATGAGGTGAAATTTGGAATCGTGGTATTTCCTCCAGTTGAAGGGATGGTTACAACTTTTGATTTAGTGCATCCGTTTGCGTCCTTCACTTGACAAGTATAGGTACTTGCACTTAAGTTTGAAAAATTAGAACCTACTTGAAAACTAGCACCATTGTTCAAACTATATTGATATGCCGGGCTTCCTCCACTTACCACTAAACCGATAGCCCCATTTGAAATACCGCAAGATGCAGAAGTAACAGTTTCAGTTATCGTGATTGTGGGACAATTACCAATTGCTATTGGAGAAGATAATACATTATTGTTTTCATTAGTCTCCGCAATATTATTATTTCCATCAGTTTTTAAAATTAGGTAGTAGCTGCCTGCAATTGTTCCAAGAGGAATTTGCACACTCCAATTGCTTATGCTAACACTTGCATTTGGATTCACACTGCTTACCACATAATTTGATAGCAACACATCACTGACACTCCAAACATTATCTGTACTTAAGTATGCATTCACCTGATGGCTAGATGCTGTTGCAGTTCCTGTATTGGAATTTAATACACTTACCAAAGCTGAACTTCCTGCACCTAAAGTAGTTGTAGATAAATTCAAACTACTCAAACTCAAATCCACATTAAGTGCCGTATTGGTGATGATATGCTGCAAACGATTTCCATTGGCATCATAGCTGTATTGAATACTACTACCATTTGGGTATTGCGCTTGGGTAAGTCGACCTAGGTTGTCATAGGTATAGTTGCGTGTTTGAGCAAAGGTGCTGAAGCTAATAACTATTTGTAACAAAAATATAAACTGTTTCATAATTAAAAGATTTGAATTATTTGCAAATTGGTTCTGCAGGCTTAGAAACTGGTGGCAATAAGTTTGAAACCATTTGTTCAATAATTTTTTTTTCAGTTTTGACATCAGAATAATAGAAAGGGCTTAATCCAGCCATTGCATCTGCATTCCAATTGCTATTTCCCCAATCATAAAAGTGCGCAGTTCCTTTTTTACCAGTAAAGGTGGAAACCCTGCCAATATAATAGGTCTTATCCCCTTTTTCTAAGTATTTATCTTTTCCTAAATTTGTATTAACATCTTTATCATTCATGGCTATATACAATGGTTCTCCATCAATATCAAAACCTAGTACTATTCCAATATGGCCATAACTACCTTTATCCCACACAACTATTGAACCTATACTCGGTTTTGAACTTTCTTTAATTTTATTTGCCTTCATTTTAGAAATGACCTTCTTGGCATCAACCATACCCCAGTCAGAACCACCTTTAGTAGCAAATACAAACCAAGTACAATTTCCCATGAATTGATCAGCAATTTTTCCATAATCAGATCTAACTTTTTTTCCTTCCTTATTAGTTGTATTATAAGAATATGAAGGAATTTCAGGCGAAAATCCGCTATTATCAATATAATTAACTGGATTATTGTTACTATAAGCAAATAAATTATTGTTCCAAATTGCATCTTCTCCCAAAAACCTTCCTTTATTCGGATTATAATACCTTGCTCGCATAAAATAAAGTGTGCTATCCTCATACATCACGCCATACTTGCCAACATATCTAAAGTTGTTTGTAAATCCTGTTTCAGCTACAGCCAATTGTTCTCCAAAGGCACCATATAAATATTTGTGCGTTGCTACTTGACTTGCATTGGTAATAGCTGTTGTGCTACCTCTATAATCATAATGATAATACGCGGGATTTGCTTGTGATGCATCTAATCGGCAAATGAGTCCTAAACCTTGGATATAATAGGCTATTGGATTCCCATTTAAATCGGTCTCCATCAATAAATTATCGCCTAATAAATCCAACACAAAACGTGTATTGTTTCGTCTTCGTCGATTTTCGGCCCCATCATATTCACAACTTAAACTAGGACTGGTAGAGGTCAGTAAATTTTCTTTTTCATCCCATGAATAAGTCGCATTTAATGAACCGCTATTAACAAGTTCATTCCCATTATCATTAAATGTAGTTGTATTACTACCTTGATTGGTCATTCTGTTTGTATTTGAATGCGTATAACCTATGGTTGCACTAGGAATTACAGGCATACTTGGCGCAAAGGGTTCATTCACTGTTTCACTAGTATGATTCCCCAAATTATCTAGAGTAAAACCATAGGCAGAAATTATAGCGCCAGTACTTGTTTGATTGCTAATACTATCAAGTCTACCTAGATTGTCATAGATATAAACAGTTTTAGTACTATTCCCATTGACACATTGTTGTAATCTTCCATCAAAGTGGTAGCTATAGGTGGCGTACACAACATTGCTTAATGCATTTTTCACTTGATACAAACGACCTAACACATCATATGTATAATTGACTGCAAATCCTCCCGGGTATGTTACCTTAGTAATATTATTGGTATTATCATATTCGTATTGAACAGAATTATTACCACTAGTATAATTATAATTTATATTATTTACACGCTGGTAATTATCGTAACCAAATGTGATTACACTTGAATTGGCATTGCTTGTAATTGTTTTCAGATTATTTGTAACTGCATCATATCCATAACTAGCGTAACCATCACTTGCTAAAGTACCATCTGTATTGTAGTTATTTTTAAAAATCACTCCATTCTGATTAATAAATGTATCTAAGGTTCCATTTTGGTTATAGGCATATTTTTTAATAAGCCCTAAAAAATTGTATTGTACCAATTGGTCTTGGTCGTTATATGTCAGGATGGTATTATCTCCTTTTGGATTTGTAACTTTCGTGAGATTACCATTGGCATCATAGGTATAACCCATAGTATTATTTAAGTTTCCAAAATCATACACCACTGAAGTGACTTGGTCGTTATTATTGTAATCATATTTTGTTTTGACATTATTGGGATTAGTTGCTACTGTTAGTCGACTAGCATCATCATAATCGGCTTTGCTAGTAATGGTACCCATAAGCGTACTTTGCTTTGTATTGCCAAAAGCATCATAGGTATACTCTGTATAAAAGCCACTAGGATTGGTTACCTTTTGAACAGTACCATCCACATTGGGGATTACGGTTGTATTATTGCCCAATGCATCATTAATATTTGTAAGATTGCCAGTACCATTGTAGGTAAATGTTGTTTGTGCAACATTAGCATTGGTATACTTTAGTACATCATTAAAGCTATTATAAGTAAAACTTTCAGTAATGTTTGGCATACTAGGTGCAGATTTAGAAACACTCAACACATTGCCCATCGCATCGTAGCTTGTGGTGGCAGTAATATTATTGGTAGTGTTGGTAAAGCTTGAAGGTTTGCTTGGCTGACCTACAGTATTATAGCCAATATCTAAACTACTGCTTGGGTCATCGATATGCACTGTATTTCCTAATTCATTATGTTTAATATTTGTCGTAATTGTTGATCCTTGTTGGGTAGTGCTAATTGTAGATTCTGTATAGTTTGTATTATTACCAGCAATATAATGTGATATTGTATTAATAGTGGTTGCATATTGTCCAGCAAACTGACTGGAAATCAATTTTCTTTTATCGTAGTTGTTATCAATTATATTTCCTTTAGGCAGTTGTATTTGTTTAAGGAGATGTTCTTCACATGGAGTAGGATTCGTATAATATATGTAAGTAGAAGTTTGACTCATAGGATCCGAATAGGTTTGTAAGTCCCCAAGTGAATTGTACGTAAAATGTACATAACGAGTGATGGCTCCAGTAACACATTGCAATAGTGTAAGCTTATAATTAGTGTAAGTAAAATTTAATTGTCGATTTTGCGGGTCAGATACCTGATTGACTTGGGCATACTTTGAAGTAACGACTTGCCAAGCAATGGTAAGATAATTATTATTTCTATCATTAATTTTGGTTAGGCACCAAAATGTATTGTTTAAGTTAACTTGTCTAGTAAAAGTATAAACGACTTTAGATTTTGTTGTAAAAGTAAATGTATTACCCCCGTTAGACATGGCTAGACTGCTGTAAACTCCTTTATCTAATGGTGTAAAGACATTGGTAGCTGTGCTATCAAAACTTATCATAGTGCAATCTCCCCAAAATATTGTAAAACGAATATCACCTCCTGCACCATTATCAAATCGCTTTATATAGCAATTATAATTATTGTTCCAACCTTTACCCATGGGTTGAAACAAATTAAAAGCATTTGGGTAATTAGTATTTGCAGAATTATAAGAATGTGCAAAAACTATTGGCATTTTACCTGCAATGCCGAAACTTGTTTTGGTATAGCTATTAAATGCCCCTTCATCAATACCTAACAGATTATTCATATTGCCAACTTTTTGGTTGAATGGAATATAATAATCACTTGGTTGAGGAACAGGCTTTGTACCACCCACTGATGAGCTGTTTGCATCAAATAATTGAAGTAGCTTATATAAATATCTAAAGGCATTTCTTCGTGTCAAGTAAGTTGTTGCACCAAAACTTGTAGCATTCCCAATGATTCCCAGTTGATACGCCTTAACAATATAGCCATATTCACCAAAACCTTGTATTACATCGGTATAAGTACCACTTGGCCATGGTGCTGCTGCATTCGAAGCTGCAGGAGCAATATTAAAAGCTTCAAGAATTTCTTTGAGCGCATGTTTCTTCCAGATAGAATCTGCTGGTCTAAAATGTGTAAAATCTCTATCAAAAGGAGAAACACAATCGCCATATTCTAAATAGCACATGGCTTTTGCTTCTTTTTGATAAGTGGTGTACGGTGGTTGTAAATCATAGTAAGGTATTGGAAAATCGTCCGAATAAGCTGTAGTGCCATTTACAAATGGATTGCCTGACCCATTAGGAGAAAACAAAGCTTTGAAAGTTATTTTTGCTAATTCATCTCGATGCAAATTATTATCAATATCTGTGGTGAGCTGACTGCTATTAATGATATTTTTTGCACATAAATATTGCATGGCATCATAAGCTTCTTGATCAATCTGAGTGGGAATACTTGGGGCTAAAGGTGACCAAGTGATGCAATTAGTCAAACTTGTACAAGTCAAATTGAAAGAAGCGCTGCTATTATTTGGTAGACCAGAACCCACTAAATAAACTTTTATTTTATATTGTCCTGCGGCTAAACTATTAGGTAAAGGATTACTGATATTCCATGAATAGGTACCTGAATTGGGTGTTCCATTTGTAATCACATACACTGTTGTATTCGTGGTATTAGTTAATTCAATAGCCATATTCGACGAAGAAGACAAATTCGACGTATTCCATGTAATAGTTTGCGTAGTGCCACAATTCCAAGTTGAAGTGCTTACAGGTGCTGTTACTGTTAATGTTGGTGTTGCCGTATTATTTGTAATCGTAAAATTGCCCGACAAATCATTAGGACAATTAGTCCCGCAATTCACTTTATAGGCCTTTAAGTAATAGGTCCCTGTTGGAATTGAAGTAATAATAGTCCAATTGGTAGATCCTGTATTCGCTGTACCACTTCCTAAGTACAAAACTTCTTGTAACAAATTAGTTGATGCATTGTACAATTCAAATTGAATCATATCGGCTGCTGTTAAGCCAGTTGTAGTCCAAGTTAACGGTAAATTTTGTCCAGTCGTAAAACTTCCGGAGTTTGGAGTATTAATATTAATAGTATAAGCCCCTGAAGTAGATGTTGTACTCACACAACTTGATGAACTACTCCAAGCACTTGAGCAAGAACCGCCACACACACTTTGTAATTGAATTTTAAAATCGCTACTTGATGCCAACCCGGAAAATGTATATGAGGTAGCACCACCTGTACTGATGGGAGTATTTGTATAGGATGAAGCACTACAAGCTGCAATGTTTACATTATAATCTGAGGCATTTGCAACTGAAGGCCATGTAGCTGTAAATGAATTGGTTGTTATATTGGAAAACGTAACAGATGGTGAACTAGGTGTTGCACATGAATTTAAATTAACAGTATTTGAAGCTGTCCATGCACTATAAGTTCCGTTGCAATTCCCACGAACTCGATACCAATAGCACCCTCCACAATATAAACCAGAAATGTACTTATTAAGAATAGTCGTAGTGTATGTAGTTGAATTGAACCCTCCACATTCCATAACCTCTACTTCATATTCCGTTGCCCCATTCACTGAATTCCAAATCGCAGAAAAACCACTCGTCGTTATCGCGCCAGCAGTTAAACCCGTTGGAACTCCACAAGTAGTAGAAGCTGTAATTGTAATTGGATTTGTATAATACCTTGTTCCTGTAGGCCCTATTGTAATACCCACAAAAGTTTTAGTGCCACTTGTAAAAGAAGCCGTGTAAGTATGAGAAGTACTTGGAATCCCTCCAACACTAATACCAGCAGATGGATTATTAATTCCGCAAACGACATCAGCTAAAGCACTACTTGTTGTATTTTGTTCTTTTAAATAAAAAGTCGTATTAGCTGAAAAATTACCCCCCGCACATTTATTTACTTCAAATGTAATTTGATTTCCAGAAATTGCGCTCACCCTTAGTTGAATAGTACTACTCCCATTATAAATAAAAGCCGGACTACCGCAATTGGCTGTAAAACCATTAGCAGGGCAACCAGACCAGGTATTGATTCCAGGGCTAGATGTGTAAGTTGTTTGTGCTAAACTTTTATCTGACATAAGAAGAACACTTAGAAATGCCAAAAGTGTATGTTGAAATATTTGCTTCATGCTTAGCTATTTAAGTTAGAAAAATCATTAGAAAATTGCATAGTGAAAACTTTCGTGCTAGCGTATTCTATTTTCAGACAATGATCATGTCGATTTTTGCTCATGTGCATGCGTAAAGTTTTTATGTTCTGCTAAATTATTAGTTGTTTCTAAAATCTCCAACCTCCCTTTCACCAATCCCCCTTATTCGAGCACGAATCTCCTTTTTAAAATCTCATAATTCAATCTACTTCAATAATTATGCTTTGAAACGTTGTTACTACTTGTTGCATAAGGTGGAATTTTTCATATTCATCTCTATTCCCAAACCACTGTATCACCTTTTCTCGTTGTAATTTGGTTTGTGCAGTATTTAAAATGGAATGATATGAAGAATGTGGATAGTCTCTAAAGTCTTTTACAAACCCATGTTTTTGAGGATTGTGGTGAATATAATAAATGAGCTTGGTAAAATAAACTTCGTTATCAACTTCTATTCTTCGAAAGGGTGCTTCAAAAAGCCGACCTGTTCTGTGATACGCCTTGTTAATGGCTTGAGTGTAACTTTTAAATAAACTCGAAAACGCATTTCCGAAAATCCACGAAATGGCTTTGTCGCGATGTTTTTCACTGACGACTTCGCTCTGAGCGAAGTCGTCAGTGAAAATATTTTCCTTCCTAATCGCTTCCCTCACTTCGGCTTCGGATTTTGTTTTTATCAAAAAATGAAAATGATTCGACAGTAAACAATATGCATAGGTATCTGCAATTGGTTCAATGTATTGACTGTATTTTTGAAGAAAATATAGATAATTGCGATCTTCTTTAAATAGCACCTCGCCATTATTTCCACGATTATACATGTGGTAAAATGTATTGGGCAGCAAGGCTTTAATATTAGTTTTCATTTGTTGTCTTTTGGCTCTTTATAAATGTAAGGGCAAACCATAAAGCATACAAGTGATACTAAAAAACATTATAAGCTTTGCAACTTATCATGAAAAACAAATATAATGCGATTATTGGATTGAAGTAATAAAATAGAAAAATCTTCTCCCTTTCACCAATCCCCCTTATTCTTACACCAATCCCCTTCTAATTTTTATTTCAATTGATAATCATGTACTTACCTTTACAGCCATATGCTGAGAATGTTCATGATCCTTTTATTTTCTCCTTGGGTTTGTATAGCTCAACATGGAGTTATAAATACTTATCACTACCCAGCGAAAGAAGATTTACTTAACTTAAATGTTTCTCCTGCCATTTTACAGAATCAAGAAGTATACGCACTGCCTTATCTTACAGGATTATACAAAATTACCAATACTGGCGAAAAACTTCTTCCAGATTTTAAAGACATTACTTTACGACAACTTTTCTCTCTAAGCAATGGAACCATTGTGGCCAGTGGACCCATAGGTTTATATTTAATTAAGCAAGAAAAATTAATCAAGAAGTTTAATCTGTTTTATCAACCTATGGTAGTCAAAGATCCTATGTCGGATTTAATATATTTTTCTATATGGAATGGAAAACAAACAACTTTGTACTCACTCAATGATAGTTTTATACACCCTTTAGATAGTCTCGAAATTCATATCAACAATATGTATATTACTCATGATCATCATAAAGTGGCAACAAGCTATGAAAAAGGAGTGATTAAATTATTTGACTTCGATCACAACAAATTTCAATTGTATGATTCAGTGAAGTTGCCTCATAATTCTAATTATTTTGATATTAGGCATATCCCCACTAAAGATAGTTTAGTATTGGTTGTATCTAATACAGAAACTCAATTTGATATTTATGCCCTCAATCATCATCGTTTAAATTTAATCGAAAAGAATATATTCTACGGTGTTTTGCGTGAAAATCGTTTTGCTAAAAAAATCAATGAGGATATATTTCAACTGATTTGTTTAGATCAGGCTCCCGCCAATTTAGTCAATCATGAAAATTTAATGAATGGCCAATTCTCTCATAATTCTACCTATCAGCAATTTTACCTTGCCTCCAGTAATACGATCACGAAAGGTTTTGAGTACATCAAAAAATATCCTTCCGTATTTGAAAAAAACAATGCCAAGGCTATTTTTAGTTTAAGCGAAGATGCTCAAGGCCATATTTGGGCTGGATCCTATAATGGATATGTGGCAAAACTTAATCCAACAACTCAAACGGCTAATTCAATTAAAACTGATTTTCTTGTCATGAATGGGAGTTTATCTCTTCAAGATCAAGTTTACTTTATTAAAGAAAGAGGACTTGCACGAGGAGCAATTGCGAGCTATAATGAAGCTCTTAAACAACACGACCTAAACAATACTTCTAAAATTACAGGTTTCTATTTATATAAATCACGTGCACATCACGTTTATTTTGGTACGATGAAAGGTCTTTGGTTCTGTAATGAAACAAACTTTTATCAAGGTAATCCAAATTGGGTAAAAATAGATACTAACCAAATGGATAAACTACATAATATCCTTACTATCACAGAAGATACCTTGGGTAGAATTTGGTATGCCCATCCTAAATATGGTATCGGCATCTATGATACCTTTTCCAAAAAAACTCAATATTTTATCAGACCCAAAAATGATATTTCTTTTGGTGCCATGGCATCTATCACCGATCAGAAAGGCACAGTGTGGTTCGGGGCTCACCCAGGAGGATTATGGTATTATAACACCTATAATAAAACAATTAAATCTACTGACTTCAAAAAAATCATTCACCCATTTTTTGATAACGATGCAAAAATAACAGCATTGTGCTTGAAAGAAAATTACCTCATCATCAATGCAAATGACAAAACATTGGTTTTAGATCTTGATAGCTTTTACCAACAAAAAATAAATATCAAATATCTCACTGTTCAAGAATCTGCGTATACTTCAGCCACAGAACAGAATACCTTACTAACGGCCAAAGACTCTAGCATTTGGTTTAGCACCAATGATATGCTTTACCAATGGAACTTCAATGCATGGCTTAAGACTCCCAAAGCAAAGGTGCCATTAACTGTTTCCTTATCCACAACTCATAAGCTAGACACCTTAACTCTTGATCATACATATAGCATCGCACCCGATGAAAACTCTTTACAGTTCGAATTAAATTACTTCACCCCAGACTTGCTACCAAGATATTTAATTACTGCCATTCAATATGATCATGATTCCATTATATGGTCTAAACCAACTATCACCACACAGTATAACTTTACAAACCTCAAATCAGGTAAATATGTTTTTCATATAAAAATTCTCGAACTTGATGGCTCCACAAGTTATTATCAATATAAATTTTGTGTAGACAATTATTGGTTTCAAAAATGGTGGATACTTACTTTAATTGGATTAGTCTTGCTGGCCTTTATAGTTTATTTAATTAATTTAAGAAATCAAAAAAGACTTGCGCTACAAACTTTACTTACTGAAAGAGCAAAAACAGAATCCTTCAAATCTGCACTGCAAAAAGAATTAACTCAACTACAAGCCAATTCAATCAGCAACCAATTCCGTCCTCATTTTCTTTTAAATGCCTTAAATCAAATTGGCTCTTTTATCGATGATAATCCTAAAGCAGAAAGTATTTTATCCAGACTTGGCGAAAATGTAGATATCGTTTTCTCGCATAGTCAAACCCATAGCAATGTGCACCCTTTATTTAAAGAATTAAAAATGGTCGACAATATTGTGGCCATTCATAAAAGTATTTACATACCTGAACTCGAATATCACATTGAAGGGAATGAACTTATTCAACAAATTAAAGCTATAGAAATTCCTTTTGGAATTATACAAATTCCTATTGAAAATGCTTTGCTACACGGACTCAATAATAAAACTTCAGGCCCTTATCAGTTGCAGATTCAAATTTCGTCTTTAGAAGATTATTATCAATTTATTATTCTTGATAACGGAGTGGGTCGTAAACAATCTGCGCTGAAATCAAATTTTCAACAGCATGGTACGGGTTTAAAAAATATCAAAAAACTCATTGATTTATTAAATAAAAATAATTCACAGCCAATCCAATTTGAATTTGTTGACAATGTATTCAAAGAAAACAATATCGAATGTGGCACCAAACTCATTATCAAAATTCCAAAGTTATTTGTTTATGACTTCCAATAAAACCTATGCCATTATAGAAGATGCACACGATGTATGCAGTAATATCGAAAGACGCATGCAAAAATTTCCCACTTGGCAACTTATTCGTTCTACAGGATTTTTACACGAAGCGCTAGATATAATTCAAACTCATCATCCAGATTTATTGTTTCTAGATTGGGAAATTAAAGGCGGAAACACCTTCGATATTTTAGATTATATAAAAAATAATAATCAAGACTATCAACCCTATATCATATTTTTTACTGGTTACAAAAACGAAGTGTCTGAAATTACCACCACGCTCATTAATAATTATAAGGTCAACAAATTTATCGAAAAACCCATTTTCGAAAACCTTACACAATATTTAGCTCAATATCTGCATGAGGCCAATGATACTGAACACCTCATTTATCAAATTATTATTCCTGATATTCATGGGGATTTATACAAAATCAATCCGCAAGATATCGTTTGTGTGGTGAGTAATGAAATACATAAAAGATATAAAGACATTTGCCTACATGATGGCACTATTATTCTTACAAAAAAAACTTTCGACGAAATCAAAGAAATTCTTACTACCCATCAAATCGAATTTAATTTCCCAAATAAACGAGAATCCATTGCAGTTAAAAAATACATCAAACAAGTCATAGGAAACTTCGTTTATTTCAACAACTTTAAATTAAAAGTCGAAATCAATCAAGAAAATTTAGTTGCGTTTAAGAAATGGTTTACTGAATAATATTAAATTTTATTTTTGGGTGGCAGACACGCTATCGCTCATACTCCTCTTCCGAATCGGCTATGAACTGAAAAAAAGTATTCAATTTCGTGTAGCCTCTCGGAATGCGGGGTATCCGCTCTATCGT
>CAZSUF010000109.1:7929-11916 GCA_964609875.1 uncultured Bifidobacterium sp. | reverse complement strand
ACCTGATGCTAAAATGTATCTTGCTATTTCAATAACAGCATCCATCAAATGAGGAACACCATAGCCAAGTTCACTAAGATTGTCACTCTAGTAAATTGAAATACCAATTGTCTTTCCTTTTAAAACATGATTTCTTAAAAGTATTTCTCCCTTTTCGGAAATAACTGAAATGCCTTCTCCCGGATCATCAGAAATGTTTGATATGTTTTTTTCTTCTGCCATTTTTATTTGATGATTAAAGGTAGAGTTAAGGGAGTAATGAAAATAAAATTGCTGTCTAACTTATTTAAGATTTCCATTTCCTCTGAACCCAAAGGTGGGTCAGGATAAACTACTAATCCAAAATTTTCTCCTGCGCTAAGTCCTTGTTCTTTCAGTTGAAGGAAATTGAAAAGTTCGGGTGATGTGCTTAAAATTCTGTCGGCTTTTATTCCATACATGTCAGTTAATGAATCAAGAAATATTTTTTGATAGAGATTGAAAAGAACTTGCTCCAATGTCAAATCAATAATGTCAAGGAAGTTGCTTTTAAATCGGATGGATGGGTAATTTCCTAAATAAGGAAATGCTCTTTTCTCACCGTTCTCAATTGCGTTTACAATCACGATTGGGCAACCTGCTGACTTTGCTTCCAACACTTCTATTCTGCACCATTCTCTGTCTGAATAGCTGTCTGATTGAAAAACCACCAGTGCAGATTCGTGTGCTGCTTTTTTTATTTCGTCTCCAAAGTTTGAACCGTAAGCAATATCGTTTGTGTCAAAAAATGTTTTGAGTTGTGTTTGTGAGTTGATGTAATCTCTAAACTTAGCTGCATAAAGTTTTGATTCGTCATGCTTTGAATGACTGATAAATAATTTTATCGGTGGCGAAATTGTCAATGAATCTATTTCATCAGTTGCCTTTTTCATGTTCATCAACAATCTACACAACTCATGTAGAACAGGGCTTTTGATTTGGCTGAAAATATTTTCTTTCATGTCAATGTTGCAATCGTTGCTGATTGCTTTAGTAACACGAATAAAATTTATCGGTGAAAGTTTTGCAGAAACATTGAAAGCGTTTTTTGAAATAGAGATTGGATAAACTCGTCTTTTGTTGCTAATTGAATTACACTCGTCAAATATTTTGTCAAGATAATTTCCAAATTCTTTGTCAACTACAAACTCGTCTGAAACCAATGCAATGACTGCTGTAAATTCAGATTCAGCAAAGTCAATCTTAATTGGTTGATTTTTATTTGCTACTTTTGTGCCTCTGAAATAAACTGGAATTCCCATTGAACGAATCAATGGCTTTGAAGAATCTCTGCAAAGAATGGAATAGAGGAAGTCAGCAATTTGCTGACCTTCCGAAAAGTCGGGATGCCAGACTATAAAAACAGAAAGTGGTGTTTTGAAACTCATTTCTTTCCTAAATAAATTAGTGACCTGTTCTTTCTGCTTACCATAACTCTACCTCCGTCATTTTCTCTTAGCAGATTATATATTTGATAAGAATTGAGAATCGCTTTTTCCCATTGCTTTCCGCTGCACTCATTCACTTCTGTTTTCATCACCAAGTTTTTTACTTTCTTGATAATTCCCGAATCAACACTTTTACTGTATTTCAATAAGTCATGGTCAAGTGCATGGTGATAAATAAAAAGCGAAACAAGCTCCTCTGTAATTTGAGACCTTGCACCATCTTCATTTTCATCAATGGTTGGGTCGCTTTTTCTTTTCTTCTTTAAAAGTTTGCGTAGCACTGGAGACCATCCCATAACGGCTAAATATCCGTAATGAAAAATATCATGGAATCTGTATCCATCATCTTCATAAGTGTTATCTGTCAATGGGTCGCCAATTGGAGTGTTGTCTCGTTTGTCAATTATTTGGAGTTTCTTTTTTCCATCTTCTGTGTAGCTGTGAAACTCAACTTCAAATTCTTCTGGAAATCTTTCTGCTTCGGGATAATTTGTGTCAAAATCTTTGTAAGCAGAAATGTCGTCAACCAAAAATCTATCGTGAATCTTTGATAGGTTTTGTGTTGCTATATCTTCTAATTCCAAATCGTTTTGAGTCGCAATAGTAGAGAGATACCAAAGAACATCCCCTAGTTCCTCACTCAACTTTTCTTTGAAAGCAACATAAGCATCGCCATCTCTGAATTTTATTTTCATTTGTGTAACGACTGAACCAATCTCACCAATTATTCCTAAGAACGGAACAATCTCCGAAAGTTTGTCTTCAGAATTGGTTTTTTGAATTGTCGCTTTTGCCTTTTCTTGATATGCGTTAAACTCCATAATGTTTTCTTATTGCCACTGATTTCCAGTGCGGTTTTTTACAAATAATTCTCTTTGCAAGTTGGGTAAATTTTTTGGATTGTCCCTGTTCAAAAATGCTTCGTGAATCCATTTTTCTACTTCAACTGGATTCGTGCTCCACCGATAAAGTTTTGCAAATCCATTTTGCCAATTGTCATTAAACCTTGGTGGCAAAGTGTGAATGTTGATTTTGGGATTGCTAAAATCAGGAAAAGTGGGTAGCAAAATTCCAACTAGTCCTGACCGTGGATTTGCATTAGTATCTCTTAACGAAGAATAGATTTCCCAATCTACATGTCTGCGTTGCCATGTTTGGCTACCGATTAAAACAATTGTTACAGTTGAATCTCTTAAATATTCGTCTCTGATTTTTCTTCTAATGGTGTCGGCTTTGAGGTTGGGGTCAATATCGCCAATTTCGACATCCCAAGGAACAATGATGTCGTGAATTTCAGCAAAGATTTTTTTGAAAGCAATCTTGTATTGTTCATCATTTGCATGATGGTAGCTTATGAATGTTTTATGTTTTGTTGTCATAATGAGATTTATTTGTGGGGTGAAAAATTTAGCTTTCTTGGTTTTGTGAAGCGTTGGCTTGTGTGTCGGGCAAAACCAAATGTGCTAAATATGCGGTTGTCTTTTCTTTCTTTCTTGTCTGTGTTTCTATTCATTTTTTCTGTCTGATTATGTTAACACTATCGGTCGTCATAGGGTGACGCATAACGGTTGCGAATTTGTACAGTAGCGGATTCAAAGGTACTTCGCTTCATTTTAGAATCAAAAGATCATTAAAGAAATAATGCTCAACACATGCATTTCTCTGCTATTGGACAAATCTGTTGTTAGGGGCTGGCATTCGAATGCTATCTGTATTTTGGCTTTTCCATATTTTCTACCCAAGGTCTGATTTCTGTGCTTCTATCTATAGATACTTTTTTATACGAATACCATTTCTCACTTGGATAAAAGTCACTTTCTAATTTAGATAGATATTTTCTATTAAAAACTCTAATAGCATTAAGAACATAAGAACTGTCAAATTCAGGCATTATGTCTTTTGAATGATTTAATATTGGACTTATCAAATATTCGCCAAGCTTGAAATCAAATAAAAAGCTATTTCTTTTTTGATAAGTTTCCAAACTAATTTCCCTACTGAAACTAGCAGCTATATCAGTCCAAACATCAGATGACTCATTACTTTTTATAAAAGACATATCAATATCAATTGATTCAAAATCACGAATCACTGCACCTAAGAAATCAACTTTATTCTTATGAATCTTAATCAAAAACAAAATATTCTGAGCGTGTCCTTCAATATGTAATCCAGCCTTTATTAACAATTCAAAGTACAACTTAAAAATGGGCTTTAAGATATTATCAAGTATAAAATCCTCAAACCTAATTAAAGTTTCCTTTCTATAATCATACAAGAGTTCGAGTATTGATTTTGTTACATAAGTTGTATTCTTATACTCTTTTGCAAATAATGAAAATGCTGGAATTAATCTCCATTCTGCATCCTCAAAATCCCTATTTGGGTAAGGGATATAATCACGAATTATCATTCCTAAATACTTTGAACCAAATGGATGATTCTCAGATTCAAGATCAATTATACGTCCAAAGTTCTCGGGTAGAAAATAAAGACCTTTTGAAAACAATCCAGAGTCAAA
>CAZSUF010000109.1:0-7856 GCA_964609875.1 uncultured Bifidobacterium sp. | reverse complement strand
TGTTTATCTTTCAAATACAGTGTTCTTACGCTGGCAGTAGGTTCAGCTATTATTTCCTTAGAAGTTTGTTCCGAAAAAATTTGATTATATTCAGGGTGTATTATTACCTCATTATGATTTAGCCACTTCGGCGGTGTTCCAAAATCAGTAAAATTACCTTTTATAGTAATTGTATTTACCGAAAATTCGCTCTTGCCTAAAAAAGGTGTATATTCTTGTGAAGGCACATGAATTTTTGTGAAACCGCTTGGAGATCCATCATTGATATATCTTTCCATAAGCAAAAACATTTCGGGATAAGCGAGAAATGGAGTCGAGTTCCACTCTACAACAAAATCATATATTTGCTGCAAAGGTTTTCCATTTGCTTTAAGCATCTCTTTGTAATTAACTTGTTTATATTCAAAAGAGTCTTTTGGAAAAACAGAATTAAGAATCTTATTTAAATAACTGTCTGATTGAATCTGGAAAAGAATTGACATATTCGACTTCACTGTAAATTTTTCCACATTTAAAGTTTGTAAATCTTTTCGATCTTCATTTAGTCTTTCATAGAAATCAAATTCGTAACGTTCATCATCTTTAGGATAGACTAATTCGCATACTAATTCTGAATCTGGAAAAACAGATGTTCTACGAACTAGCTCATTTCCATAGTGTGCACAATAAACCTCATAAGTGTAAAAAATTGTTAGCGAATTACCTTTACTGATAGTAATATCCTTGTCATGGTTGTCCTGTTTTAAATAAGCTTTAAACTGTAAATATTCTTCTCCAACACTAATTTCGTCGATTTTTTTACATTCACAAAAAAAACCATTATTTATAGATATATAAGCTTTTAAGTTTAAATCCTCTTTTGCTAACGAAGGGTTTTTTATCTTTTGCTTATTGTTAATATGAATACGACATTTTATAGAATCCTTAGGCTTTAATAGAGAAAACTCTTTATAAACATAGATTGTATATCGATCTCCTATACGTGGTATTATAACTCCCATATAGTTCTTTTTGAGCTTGAAACCATCAAGAATATTTGCTTCGAGAAAATCTATTCGTTCGCTAAAAGATTGAGACGGAATATTACTTATATTATTTGACCTCTTAATATTAGATTTATCATTAGAAAAAGGATTTTTGCTAATGTTATCATCGATTTTTTTATCTTGGATAATTTCGTTAAAAAAAGTGCCGACAATATTTTCCCAATTATATTTTTCGCTTAACTTATTTAGAAGTTCTTCAGAATCTGTTCTTTTTTGTTCTAATTTAGCTGCAATTTCTTTTAGTTTCTCTTTGACATTATCAATGTCTGAATTGTTATTCGCAAGTGCAATAGAAGTAACTAAGTGATTTAGCCTATTATTCAATAATAGCTTATATATACCGCTGTTTTGAGATATAAAAACAGGAACTTGACATGAGATTGCTTCCCATCCAACTAGCCCAAAACCTTCTTGCATTGATAACATGGTAACGCATGAACTATTCCGGATGTTAGAGAATAGTTCAGAGCGTTCATGAGTATAACTTGCAGGGTTTACTGCTATAAAATTATCAGCTATTTCGTATGTTTTTTGTATAATGCCTTCTGCATGAACATCATCAGAAATACCTAGAGTACTTAATTCTGGTCTTTCACCAAAAGTAACTCTTGATTCTTTAACTGCTAATGCAAAAGCATTAACTGTTAAATCAACACCTTTTAAGTCATGATCCTTAAAAAAGCGGCCTAGTGTTAAAAGGGTAAAGCTACTAGGTTTTGCTTTAGAAGTTTCTTCCATATTTAAACCCGGAATAAATTCTAAGATTCGATCATCTTCATTATGTTTTGCAAGTTCGTGTTTCCCTTTAAAATGCTCAAACAGTAATGGCCCCACACAGCAAATTAAATCAGACTGTTTAAATAAATTAATTTGTTGTAACCCTTTATCTAAAGCAGGGTTTCCTGATTTTTTTTTATATGATTCATATAATTCAAATGCTTGATGATTGAAGATAATCGATCTCATATTGGAAAACTCCTTGGCTAAATTGATTGCCTGATTACCTGTTATGATATCATGACCAATAACAAAGTCGACGTCCTCAATTTTTATTGATAAACTCTTCAATTTTCTATTAAGAACTAAATCCCAACCTTCCAGAAAATCTTTGCCTTCATTTTCATATAGCCCTATAAGTAAAAGATTGCTGGAATGTTCAGCATTGGTTGAATTCAAATATGGCAAGACACAAATGATTTCATTCTTTGAATATTGAGAAACTGCATTACAAAGTTCATAATTAAAGGTATTAATCCCTCCATATTTGGCTCCCCAAGCATCAGCAAGTATTATTATTTTCATTTTATTGTAGTTTTTCTTAATGTTATTGCGGTGTGTGTTTTGCTTGCCCCTAACAACAAATATATGAAATATTTTTTCGCTCATTTTTCTGTTTTTCAATATCACTTAAAATTTAAAAAATAGGCACCATTCTATTAAATTTATGTACTAAACAATAATTGTTTCTAAAGAATACGAATAAAAGATTCTTGTTTTTGGAGCTTAATTGAATTGAAGAGATTTTATTATCCTTTAATAAATGTCGGCTTAAGGTTTAAATATCTTTGTTAAGTGAGTCGTAGTCATTCTATCAAATTTTGTTACACCCGCATTTGAAGCTATGCATAGATAGCCATTTAAAGTAAAAAAGAAATTATTCAAGGTATTCGGTTTTAAATATTATTGCCCTCTCTTTTATTATCAGCTCATTACGGCCATTTGTATTTGCGGCAGCGATTGTAGTGAAAAGCCCGCATCACGCGCTCTGGCGTGAGCGGACTTGCAACGAAAAGCGCGTGTGCCGCCCAAGAAATTCAACTTCTTTTATAATGGCTAATTATTTCTTTCGTGAATTTCTTTGTACTCTTTGTCCTCATAATATTTTTCATGAGGAAAAATTCGATTATTGGGTCGCAACACGAACCCTACATTGAATTGAATAAAATGCTGCGGCGTGGGTATCTCTATGTCTTTATTGTAAAAATTACCATCCGAATTATGCATAGACATTTTGATGAATTGATTATTGGTGAAATAATATCCATATTCGCCGGCACAAATAGCATAGAGCCATCTTGTGAGTCGCCATGAATAACTCATGCCCACTGACGGCATGACGCCTGGAAAATTACTCTTCTGATTGAAAGAAAAATACTCGCTGTAATGCGTACTATCTTTTCTTCTGAACACGATTACATCAATTGGGTATTGAACGCTTGCTAAAGCTAATTTGCCATACACCTCCCACACACTTTTGCGTTTAAATTGCCAATAAGATGCATACAAATAAAAGGCGCTTTTAGTCAAAGAGCTTTTCTTGTAAGAGGTGATATTCGTGTAATATCCTGTTTGATTATACAGTTCATTAAAACTATTCATGAGTGAATTATTATCAATGGCATAATTGATGATATTTAAACCTGGACCTATTGACAAATGTTTTCCCATTTTAAATCCCATCAGTATATCAACACCCAATCCCACATTTGATTGAAAAGCTAAGGAAGAGGCTTGCTGTTTCAAGTTGGCATAGCCTGAGGCCAATTGAAATTTAAAGATGCCCTTTCTTGGAATCCATTTTGCTTGAGATTTTAAAATAGAATCATTCATTCGAGCTATCCTTCTCGCATGTTTATGCTTTTCAATTTGTTCAGTGCTTAATTTGGGTCTTTGAGCCACTAATTGCAAAGACACTAGGCAACTTATACAAATGATGATGAATACTCTCATGTTATTTTACAATTTTTATGGAAGGAAATGTTTTTTCATAAGGAATAGAACCTGAGATCTCAACCTTTACTGTCAATTCATGAAGTCTTGTAGAATCTGGCGATTTGATAGCGTGATAATTCAATCTTCTTCCAAAAGTATAGTCTGTTGATATGACATCAGGTACACCAAAAATATCATTGAGTGAAGTGCCGGCTGGATGAGCGATATCATAAGCTTGATTACTTTTGATATGAACACTTTTTATGGTGTCGTGATAAATTTCTTGCACAGAAAGTTTGGTAGCAGAAGCTGTGTGTACGAATGAAAAACGCTGCTCATTTTTACAAGAAAATAATTGGCCTTGCATCTCAATATTTACCAAGAGTTGATCCCAGTTCACAGTATCTCCACTTTTTAACGGGGTATTGCTTTGATTCATGGATGGATACATACTGAGGCCTTGCAAAATAAAACATTGGCGTATAGGGTTGCAACTTTGATAAACAACCAAAGACAGTACCATGAAGGCGAATCCACCTAAAAGAATGAGTGATTTTTTCATATGTTCAAATTTCGTGTACAAAGACGAATCGTAAACGTGTTTCGTGAACTTATATTCACTAAATAAAATTATTCTTCAAATTCAATTTCTTCTTGATCTACTTCTTTTAACGAAGTATAGAGTTTATAATCCTTTACAAAATTGCACCACTGGCACTCTTGCTTTCCACATCCGGTATAAAAATCGTGTTGCTGAATTTTATGCCATGTTTCTTTGATTTGTGTTCGAACAATTTCAAGTTCTTCTGGTGTAGGTATAATACTGGTTTTGGATGCTGGTACATATTGCTTATCAGCATCAGGTTCTATAAATTGAAATTCTGTTTTCACCACCTGATAATCTTTTAATTTGTACGCTTCGACCATCAGTTTATAAAATACGCCCTGTCGCCAATAATCACCTCCAATGGCATCCTTTTCTGAAGGGCCTTTCAATTTTTTTATGGCCTTGCTCGGATCCCCCGTTTTATAATCTACTATGGTGACTGATTTTCCATCAAAAAGCATTTTGTCTATCATTCCTTTTACAGGCACTCCATCTATCACTATATTTCTAAATAATCTTTCAATAGAATAAATAGTTTCTGTTTTCCAGCTTTCGATATTTTTTTCATAATATGCTTTCAGGATAGTTTGACCATATTCTAATCTTCTTTTATAGGCTTCTTGCGTAAAACTTTCACGATGCTTATACATATACCATTCGAAATCATTGATCAGTGTAGAAGGTTCAGGAAATATATTTTCATTCTCTTTGGCCTTAGTAAAAAATTTCTCTAAGGCATGATGCACTGCGCTTCCAAACTCACTATTCTCACTTCTTCCACCAGGAACTCTGATTAAGTTTTGATAGTAAAATCGTAGAGGACAATTCAAATAATTATTTAGCGCTGTCGCATTCATTTCAAATCGATCAAGCAAGGCAACTATCAATTCTTTTTCACCTTGTGCATTCACAGGCATTTTATTTCTGTGGAGGTAAATGGGCAAAAATTCGAGCATCGCTTCTTCTTCAATCTTCATAGGCTCAATGAGTATGTCTAATTTATCTGTCACTTCTGCAATAAATCTTGAAGGCTCAAGCACTTTTTCCTTTTCATCTTTTTTGCTCCAACTAATATATAAATATTCTTCAGCACGAGTTACTGCCACATAAAACAAACGTCGTATTTCTTCAAGACTATCTTCTCCCACACCATCTTCAGAAGATCTGTACATCGTATCAGGTAGTTTGTATCCATGGTTTCTTGAAGACTTTTTCTCCCATACATTGCCTACCGTATTCATCAAAAATACATGTTGAAATTCTAATCCTTTAGAACCATGTATCGTCAATAAATTTACCCCATTCTCATTCCCAAATATTCTGTACAAGGGAATACGAATATCTTGACTTTCCATTAAATCTATCACCTCAATCAAATCGGCTAAAGTGTATTGTGGATGTCTATGTAATTCATCTTTAATAAAATCCATTAAACAACGCAATACTTCAAGCAACCACAATTTGTCTTCATGATCTTTTAAGGCAGTTTCTAAAAACATCCCTTCTATGAGAATGTTTTCTACTAATTGTATCACGGTGATATTAAAACTTTCACCTATCCATTTTTCAAGTAAGGAAGACACTTTGATGATCCCTTCATGAGGTTTGTTGTCAAACAAAGATCGATTGACTGTTTGAATCCATTCTTGCAAATAGCTTCTTAAAGAAGTTTTATACTCATACTTTTTTTCATGCACCATCACACTCGCCTTGGCAATATCAAATGGCGGAATATGATATAAATCAAAATGAAGAATTTCAAACAACATATCATCTCCACTATGCGGAATTTTTTGCTCTGCAGCAATGTATCTGAGAATAGTTAGAACTTTTTTCGACAAAGGCAATTCGAACAAATTTTCCTTACGCTTTGAATAAAATGGAATATTTTTTTCTTTAAAAAATTTCAATAACTCTTCACCCCACTTATTTTCTTTATACAAAATGGCTATGCGTTGGGCTTCTGTACCTTCCTCAATTAAGGACACTACTTTATTCGTAATGCCCACCATTTCCTGAAAAGTATTTTCATACACTTGCAATTTTGGCAAAAGGGCACTTTCCTTTCTTTTAGGATGACTCGCTATGAGCTCTTTAATAATTTCAGGAAATTTAGCTGATAACCTATTTTGATTATTTGCAATCAGATGCTTAGATAAATCCAAAATACTCTGAATAGAACGATAATTTGACTTGAGAACCACGTCTTTTAAATGACTCGAATATTTTTGTTTATAGTCTTCGATATTCTGCACATTAGCACCCTGAAATCGATAAATAGATTGGTCATCATCACCTACTACAAAAATGTTGGGGATCTCAATATCTTTACAAAGCAAATCCACAATTTTATTCTGTGTACCACTGGTATCTTGAAATTCATCTACTAAAACAAATTGATATTTTTCTTGTTGATCAAGTAGTAAGCCCTCGTTATTTTCAAGTGCCCCGATCACCCAATTAATCATGTCATCAAAATCATATCGATTATGTTTGTTCATGACCAGTTGAAACGCATCAAATGCATCGGCTGCTGCCATTAATGCTTCAAGCTTTCTTTTTTCTTCTTCTATCTTACTTTCTTTAATATCGCCTTTTTGGTATGTTTTTCCTTTGCTTGTTGTTTTACGTTGATAAATAAAATCCTCTCTTTCTGGCAGAGAAACAAGATATTCATACACTTTGTCCTTCACAAACTGACTCGTCCAACCTTCCTTTTTCATTTCAGAAAAAAGTGAACTAAGTCGACTTATTTCATAGTAAACATCGCCTCTATATCTTTTTAAGGGATTGTCAACAGCAAACTCATTGATGACTTGTTTGATAAAATCTATGCGTTCTAATTCCGACACAGGATCAAGAGAATTTTTTTCAAAAAGTGATACATTTTCTTGTATGATCTGATTGCAGAATGAATGAAAAGTATGAATATTCACCGCATAAGCATCAGCCCCGATCATTTCTTGCAAACGCTTTCTCATGGCTGTTCTTCCTGCATCGGTATAGGTCAAACAAAGTATATTTTCTGGTAAGTAATCTGTTTCTAACAAAATCTTACCAATGCGAGCAGAGAGTATTTGGGTCTTACCCGTCCCTGGTCCTGCTATCACTAAAACAGGCCCATCAATTTGGTCTACGGCTTTCTTTTGTTCTGGATTTAAGTCCTTGTAGATGAAGGTAAATCTTTGTATAAGTTCTTCTCTGTTCATTCAAATTATTTTATCAAGGCAAATTTCTAATACAGCTGCATAATGAGTTTACTTAGCAAGTTGATGGCATAAAAAAAGGGATACAAATTTGCATCCCTTTCTTGTTGAATATTTTAAATTAGAAACGAGGACAAGCAAAATTATAGCTTCTTGTTTCGTTTCTGATAATACAACCATTATAAATTAAGGAGATTTCTAAAGCACCATTACCTTTAGTAGCAGGAGTAAATCCAGAAAGGTTCACATCATAACTAATACCTAATTTAGCCTTAGCCCATTCGA
>CAZSUF010000108.1:4393-11956 GCA_964609875.1 uncultured Bifidobacterium sp. | reverse complement strand
AAGGCCTTTATCATGAATAGAATAGGGGATTTGGGTTTTTTGGTGGGGATGTTTTTATTGTTTTCTCATTATGGAACTTTAGATTTTCAGCAGCTTCAAAACTTAATTGCCGCCGAGCCTCTCGATCCTACCTTTATGACTTCTGTGGCCTTATGTTTATTTGTGGGAGCTACAGGTAAAAGTGCTCAACTACCTTTATTTACTTGGTTGCCAGATGCCATGGCGGGTCCGACGCCTGTTTCAGCGCTTATTCATGCGGCTACCATGGTTACAGCAGGTATTTATATGGTGACTCGTAGTCATTTTATATATAGTTTAGCTCCCATGGCGCAACATGTGATGTTGGTGATTGGTTTAGCCACAGCTTTAATTGCAGCAACGATTGCGATCCAACAGAATGATATTAAAAAGGTATTAGCTTATTCTACAGTAAGTCAATTAGGTTTTATGTTTATGGCATTAGGAGTGGGCGCTTATACGGCTGCCATTTTCCACGTGGTTACGCATGCCTTTTTTAAAGCCTTGTTGTTCTTAGGTTCTGGATCTGTGATTCATGCAGTAGATGGAGAGCAAGATATTCGTAAAATGGGAGGCTTGGCAAAAGTGATGAAGATAACCCATGTGACCTTTTTTATTGGTTGTTTGGCTATTGCGGGGATTCCTTTTTTCAGTGGATTCTTTTCGAAAGATGAAATTTTAATGAACGTATTTACTTCACCCTTTAATGGTAGATTGTTTTGGGGATTAGGGATGTTGGCGGCTATGATGACAGCCTTCTATATGTTTAGGTTATTGTTTGTCACTTTCTGGGGCGAGTATCGTGGTACAGAGGAGTCTAAAAAGCATTTACATGAGAGCCCTTCGTTAATGACAATTCCTTTAATGGTCCTTGCATTTTTATCATTAGCGGGTGGTGCTATTGGCGTTCCCGAAGCCTTAGGTGGTCATCATGCCTTGAATAATTTTTTAAGACCTGTCTTATTAAAAACAACGGGTAGTATCGCTGCCATTCATGAACTTAGTCATGAAAATGAATGGATGTTGATGGGTGTGGCTGTGCTGATTGCGTTCACAGGTATTATCATGGCTTATGCATATTATAAAAAATATAATGCAGCCAAGGAGGTTACTGGGATATGGAAGATATTTGAAAATAAATGGTATGTTGATGAAATCTATGATGGGGCTGTTTCTAAGCCATTGATGGGTGGAAGTAATTTACTAGAAAAGTGGATGGAGAAAACAGGCTTAGATGGCCTTGTAAATGGAATAGGAAAATTGATTCAGTTTGGAAGCACCAAATTCAGGTTGCTTCAAAGTGGGTTAGTCGGTTTCTATTTATTTATGATGGTAATAGGTATGATTCTTCTTTTTGCGTTACAATGGTGGTATCTAAAATTTTAAAACCTGAAGATGTAAAAATCTTCACATACAAGACAACATGTTGATTGTTTTACTCATAGGAATTCCTTTGTTTGGTGGACTAGCTGCCATGTTGATGCGTGATAAGGCAGCCAACATGATGGCGCTATTGGCTTCATTGGCTGTATTGTCACTAAATGATGGACTTAGCGTATTGATGGTGTTGTTAACAGGTATTATCTTTCCTTTAATTTTTATAAATCAACTAAATAAGCCTGTAGAAAATCCTGGCACATTTTTCGGATTGATGTTGTTTGCCCAGGCAGGTTTAATGGGTGTTTTTTTAGCGAAGGATGCTTTGCTTTTCTATATTTTTTGGGAATTAGCACTTATTCCGGTTTATTTCTTGAGTTCTATGTATGGAGGACCTCGAAGGATACCCGTTACATTTAAGTTTTTTGTGTATACGTTTGCTGGTAGTTTGGTAATGTTGATTGCGATGCTTTATTTGTATCAGCAAACACCTATTCATTCATTTGGTTGGAATTCTTTTGTGAGTGTAGGAAAATCATTAGATGGACATACACAAACCTGGTTATTTTGGATGATGTTTATTGCCTTTGCCATTAAGATGCCCGTATTTCCATTTCATACTTGGCAACCTGACGCTTATGAACAAAGTGCTACACCTGTAACTATTGTCTTAAGTGCCATCATGGTAAAGATGGGTTTGTTTGCTGTGGTGCGTTGGTTATTGCCCGTTTTGCCTGATGCTTCAAAACATTGGATGGATGTGGTTATGTTAATGTCGGTAGGCGGTATCATTTATGCTTCTTGTATTGCTTTGGTGCAAACAGATATCAAAAGACTCATTGCCTATTCATCTATCGCTCATATTGGTTTAATGTGTGCGGCTATATTTTCGCATCAAATACTTGGGATGCAAGGTGTAGCTATACAAATGTTCAACCATGGAATTAATATCATGGGGTTATGGATATTAGTCAGCATCCTCGAAAATCGTTTACAAACGAGAGATATGAATGAAATGGGTGGAATTGCCAAGGTTGCACCTGGATTTACTGTGGCTTTGGTTTTGGTATCCTTAGCCAATATTGCTTTGCCATTAACCAATGGATTTATTGGTGAGTTTATTATGTTTAATGGTTTATTTAAATCTGTATCTACTTATCATGTTGTGTTTACAGTGGGTGCAGGATTAGGGGTGATATTATCTGCAGTGTATACATTAAGAATGATACAAAAGGTAGTCTTAGGTGAATTGAAAGAAAAAACAAAATCGTTTGTTGATTTAAGTCAAAATGAATGGATAGTTATGATACTTATTATACTGATCATTTTAGTATTAGGAATTTACCCTAAATTCTTGATGCAATTAGTGAACGTATAGAGGATCAATAAAAATAAAATTAATCGCTGAATCACTTGATTCGGACTAATAAATAAGAAATGAATGCAATTATCATATCGGCTGTTTTAGGTGTCGTGATGATGTTTGCCGGGTTGTTTTTTAAGAAAAGCAGTCAGGTACAATGGATAGCTATACTCGGGATTATTTCTCTCATGGGTGCCGCTATCGTAGATTATATACAACTTGATCCAAACCATATTTGGTTTAAGATGATGGAATTTAATGAGTATACCAGCATATTTAATTTAACCATCACTTTTTGTGCCTTGATGTATATTTTTATTTTTCACAAAGCTATTAGTCGAGTTGGCAAGTTTGATGCAGAATATTTTGCTTTAATCTTTTTTATACTTTGCGGGGTTTATTTACTTTCTTCCTTTTCGAATTTATTAGTTTTATTTTTAGGTATAGAAATATTGTCTATACCACAATATATCTTAGCAGGAAGCGATAAAGAAAATTTTAAAAGTAATGAGGCTTCATTGAAGTATTTTTTAATGGGTGCCTTTAGCACAGGTATTTTATTGATGGGCATTACCTTAATTTATGGCTCATGTGGTACGTTTGATATTTTAAGTCCTAAATTTATTGCTCAATTTCAAGATGCCCATAACATGACTTCCATGTCTATGGCAGGTATTTTATTATTAATCATTTCATTTGGCTTTAAAGTTTCTGCAGCGCCCATGCATTGGTGGACGCCTGATGTGTATGATGGAACGCCTACTGCCTTAACACCTTTTATGGCTACCATAGTGAAAGTGAGTGTATTTGTAGCCTTCCTAAGATTGTTTCATTTATCTTTTGGTGATGTAGGACATGTATGGCAAATTACCATCGTGGGCATGATAGTACTTACTTTATTGATTGGAAATATTACAGCAGTTTACCAACAAAGTGTAAAACGCATGATGGCTTATTCTTCCATAGCTCAAGCCGGATTTATGTTGTTTGCCATTTTCGCTTTAAATCCAATTGCTTGGAAAGGCATGGCGCTTTATAGTGTGGTATATACTTTAGCCTCTTTAGGTGTGTTTGCTGTAATTATCAGAATGAAGGATCATAGTTATGAAGGCTTCAATGGTTTGGCAAAAAGAAATCCTTTGATGGCGGCTACGGCAACAATTTGCCTATTTTCCTTAGCTGGAATTCCTTTGACAGGTGGCTTTTTTGCTAAATATTATTTATTATCAGCCGTGATTACAGAAGGGAATATGATTTGGTTAGTGATTTTTGCTGTACTTATGGCAGCGATCAGTGCCTATTATTATTTCAAAGTAGTGATGAGTATGTATTTCAAAACTGGCGAGGCTGATTTAATCGATGAACCTTCTCAAGTTGACAGAGTTATTTTGGTGATCAATGCTGTCATCATTTTGATATTAGGAATTTTACCTAGTTTAATTACAGGGTAATTAAGTTTCCATGTCGTGAATCTTATCAAAAATGGTTTAACTTTAAAGTTCCATTTTTTATTGTTCACTTGAATATTGTTTAAAATTTTCATGATCCAATCTGATTCTTTTACTAAGAAATTTGCGCTCTTGTTAGCCATTTTTTCATTCATCTTATTTGAACAAATTCAGGCTCAACAAAAAGTAGATCGCGTTATACCGCCAGATGAAAGTCGCAAAGTAGAAAAGGCAAGAAAGCTATTTAATAATTTTAGAATTTATGAAGGCGAAAAAATTCTAAAAGAATTAATGAAGGAACATCCCGATGTGTGTTATTATGCAGAAGCCTTAATTCAACTTCAACATCAAGTATTAGATAATATTCAAGTCGCGGGTAAAGAGTTACAAGAATTTCAAGCAAAAACAATTCCAAATTCATCAGATTCTTCAGACAACGAAGAAGAAAATATACCTGTAAAAGCACCGCAAAATACAGATAGTATTCGAAAAGCAAACCTGCAACGCAGTGGTTTAGATATGGGCGTTTTAGATGCTAAGGAAGATAAAGCTAAAAAGAAAAAAAAGGAAGTTGATCAGGATGAAATACCCACTTTGACCGAAGCTGTTGTTACCATAGATTCTTCCTTGCTAAAAGAACCTTCAGATGAAGAAGATGGAGTAATAAAAAAAGGATTAACCAAAGAAGAAAAAGAATTAAAAAATAAAATAAAAGCTTTAAACGATTTAAACTCAATACCCTATGATGCGTGCAAAAATGATCTTGTAAAAAATGCCAGAGAGGCCACTCGTAATTTTCCTTTTGCAGATTCTGCCTCTCATTATTTAAGAATGTTTTGTGTCGATTCGCTCGATCCGGATGCAGATGCGAGTGAAGAAGCCAGAGATGCTTTTCAAGAAGGGATGGATGAATATTATACCAGAAATTCAGGTGCAGCCGCTAAGCTATTTAAACAAGCCATCGAACTTTATCCTTTATATTATGCAGCTCGATTAAAATTAGCCGAGACTTATTTACTCATGAATAAAGATACCGAAGCCATACATATTTTTTATGAAGCCAATTTGATTCAACCTAATTTACCGAATGCATTAGAAAAACTTGCGACTGATTATTACAAGAAAGGTAAATTTAACGATGCGGCCAGTAACATTATTGAGGCTATGTTTATTTATCCTGAACAAAATTATATGCAATTTCTCCAACGCGTGTTGAGCAAAACAGGTAGAGAATTTAATTCGCAATGGATTAAAAGAGAAGTGTATCCTGCCACCACCTCGAAAAATTATGAAGAAATTTTGGCGCCCGAAAAAACACCCTGGTGGCATTATCAATTTGCTAAAAATGAAGTGTTTGGATATTATGATACTATTGGTTTAGTAAGACCTAATGAAAAAACAAATGAGCGTTATTTAGAAGTATATACTTGGAAACAAATGCTGAATAAAAGCGGCAACCAATATTTTAAATTTGCCAGAGCGATGGATAAGTTAGGCTATCTTGATTGTTATGTGCTGTTCACCTTATTTCATCAAGATCTATATGGACAATTCCATGATTTCGCTCAAAGCCATCATAAAAAATTAAGAGATTATATATATATTATTATCAATTGGGAAGACAAGAAATTTGATAAGGTTAAAAAAGAAGTAGGGCTCTTAGAAGTAAAAACAACAGACAGTAAAAAGAAGTAAAGTGCTTATCATTGAGTGTAACTATTGCTCAAATTTAAACCAAAAATATTCGGTGACTACAAACTTGTATTGCGGTAGTGATTGTAATGGAAAGCCCGCATTCCGAGAGGCTTCACGAAATTTTATTTCATACAGAAACATCATGCCGATTCGGAAGCGGACTTGCAATGAAAAGCACGGGTACCGCCCAAAAGCCAAGCCTGACTAATAGAAACATCCGCTAATTCTTAAGAAAACTCAATATAAAAAGTACATTTACGATATGAAAAAAATGTATCCATTTATGGTGATGAGTTTGCTTTTGCTCTTGCAACTTCAAGCCAAGGCTCAAACAAATCCTAATTTATTCAATGAACCTAAATCTGTTTTTAAAGTCAACATCAACGGCAAAGAATATCAAGTGAGGGAAGGTGAAGAATTAAAAATCAACGAAACTTTAGATCATCCTACCTTGAAGGTCGAAGAGGCGAGTACTAAAATATTTGATAATAAAATTGTGAGCTTCAATTTTCCTTCATTTTATTCATTTGAATATGAAACAGAAGTTGGATTTAAAAGTTGGACATTAAACGGGAAATCGACTGTATTTATGATGTTTGAAATGGCTGAGAAAGTGGATAGAGATGATTTCGCAGGCAGATTTGTAGATAAATTTGGGAAGAAAAATTGCAAAACTTCTCCCTTAGACATGAAATTGGGAGAGAAAAAATTGAAAGGCACTAAAATAGATGTGGAGATGATAGGCCAAAAACTTTCTGTGTATTTTGTCGAAATACCAATGGCCGATAAAAGGTCTGCTTTTTTTTATATTCAAGATGTAATTAATGATGAGCAAATCACTAAGGAGTGTCAACAATTTATTGAAACCATGGATAGTTCTATTCAGTATCGCGAGTGATTTTTTTTATTTTTAATTGTACGTTTCCAAATCAAAGCGTCGTTTTGTATGCAAATAAGATGCTTTCATCGTGATTTGTATTTGTTTTGACTTCCTTTTTAGGATTAATCGTCTTAAATACGAGCATTGCGGGTTATTTAGTCTACCTTACATGGATAATTTTTTTTGATGCTTCCTATTATTTTATTTTTTACACTCCATTGGTTTTTGTCTCTTTTTTTTCATTCTTTTTTTCTTCATCGATTTGCCACACATCAGATGTATACCACCTCAAAAGGTTGGGAAAAGTTTTTTTATATTTCTACTTGGGTATTGCAAGGATCTTCGTTTTTAGTTCCTAGAGCTTACGGTATTTTGCACAGGATGCATCATACACATAGCGATACCAAAGAAGATCCACATTCGCCGCATTTTTTTCAAGATGTGTGGCGCATGATGGAGCATACGCATAACATGTTTCGTGGTTTAGTAAAAAGAACCTATAAACCTGATCCGCAATTCACGGCAGCTTATTTACCAGAATGGGAAAGGCTAGATAAATTTGGAAATCACGTAGTTACAAGAATTGTTTTTGCTTCTTTGTACATTTCGTTTTATGTGTATTTTGCTCCCAACTACTGGTGTTATTTGTTGTTGCCTATTCATTTTTTTATGGGCGCTGTACAAGGGGCTATCGTTAATTGGTGCGGACATAAATACGGATACACCAATTATAACAATGGCGATCATTCTAAGAATAGCAGTCCTTGGGGCATTTTACTCAT
>CAZSUF010000108.1:2343-4237 GCA_964609875.1 uncultured Bifidobacterium sp. | reverse complement strand
ACATACAGGCCGGGCTTTTGTTCCAGCTACCTCTCGTTTTGAGAACGAGAGCTGAGCTTCCACGACAATCCCTAACGCGGCTTTCGTCTTCAAAGATGTACAAGAACTTTGAGTCATATTTATTTTTTATGATCAAATGATAAAATGTGGATAGCATCTCATTGTGCAAGCGTCCCGCTTGTTCCCTTAAATTGCAAGCGTCTCGCTTGTTTCCGTCATGTTTTTTAATACCGATTTGAATTTTGTAACAGACCAATTTTTCGTGCCTCAAATTGTTCTTCACAAAATAACCATTAGCATATACTGCTGTAAGATTTGGTCTGCGACACAAATCGCATGGGTATAAAAGGTAAATATTGTAATTTATATTGTCGCCAAAACATGGATGTAAAGTAGCGTTTAATTAAATTAATGTTCAATTCAAATCTAACTTTTTATGACCAATTGATAAAATGTGGATAGCACATTTTATTCTATCAAACTTAATGCTGTAAATTTGTATGCTTCGTAGTAGAAATCAATTTTCAACTCAACAATTAACTCACAACAAATATAATTATTAGCAAAACATGGAAAATCAACAACAAAGCTCAAATGCAGCTAAATGCCCATTTTCAAGTGGCCAACTAAAACAAAGCGCTGGTGGGGGAACCAGAAATCATGATTGGTGGCCTAATCAACTAAAACTAAATATTCTACGCCAACATTCATCTTTATCTAATCCGCTGGATCCATCTTTCGATTATGCTTCTGCTTTCAAATCACTTGACTTGAATGCCGTGAAGAATGATATTGTTGAATTGATGACAAAGTCGCAACCTTGGTGGCCTGCCGATTATGGCCATTATGGACCGCTATTTATTCGTATGGCTTGGCACAGCGCGGGTACTTATCGTATCTCTGATGGTAGAGGCGGTGCAGGCTCTGGCATGCAGCGCTTTACACCTTTAAATAGTTGGCCTGATAATGCTAATTTAGATAAAGCGCGTTTATTGCTTTGGCCTATCTAACAAAAATATGGCAACAAAATTTCTTGGGCAGATTTGATGATACTTACAGGGAATTGTGCTTTGGAATCAATGGGTTTTAAAACTTTTGGCTTTGCAGGGGGACGTGCAGATGTGTGGGAGGCAGAAGAAGAAATTTATTGGGGTTCCGAAAGTGAATGGTTAGGTGATAAGCGCTATTCAGGAGAGCGCGATTTAGAAGATCCATTAGCTGCCGTACAAATGGGTTTAATTTATGTAAACCCACAAGGCCCTAATGGAAATCCTGATCCTGTTTTAGCTGCCCACGATATTCGTGAAACTTTTGGCCGTATGGCAATGAATGATGAAGAAACAGTAGCCTTAATTGCAGGTGGTCATACCTTCGGTAAAACACATGGTGCTGCAGATGCTGATAAATATGTTGGCAGAGAACCTGCAGCTGCAGGCATTGAAGAACAAGGTCAAGGTTGGAAAAATACTTTCGGTACAGGACATGGAGGAGATACGATCACTAGTGGCCTCGAAGGTGCCTGGACAACCACGCCTACAAAATGGAGTAATAATTTCTTTGAAAACTTATTTGGTTTTGAATGGGAACTTACTAAAAGTCCAGCAGGGGCGCATCAGTGGCAACCTAAGAATGGGGCAGGAGCAGGCACTGTTCCAGATGCACATGATGCATCAAAAAAGCATGCACCATTTATGCTTACCACAGATTTGTCTTTAAGATTCGATCCTGCGTATGAAAAAATTTCTAGAAGATTTTTTGAAAATCCGGATCAATTCGCTGATGCTTTTGCACGCGCTTGGTTTAAACTCACACATCGCGATATGGGACCAATTGCTCGTTACCTCGGTGCCGAAGTTCCTCAAGAAGAATTGATTTGGCAAGATCCCATTCCGGC
>CAZSUF010000108.1:0-2333 GCA_964609875.1 uncultured Bifidobacterium sp. | reverse complement strand
ACACACCCATTAATTGATGAGCAAGATGTAGAATCTTTAAAATCAAGTATTCATAATGCAGGATTAAGTGTGGCTGAATTAGTAAGTACGGCTTGGGCTTCAGCTTCTACCTTTAGAGGATCTGATAAACGTGGTGGTGCCAATGGGGCAAGAATTTGTTTAGCTCCTCAAAACAATTGGGAAGTCAACAATCCTGCTCAATTAAACAAAGTAATTTCTGCATTAAAAACTATTCAACAAACTTTTAATAGTGCACAAACAACGGGTAAGGCTGTTTCTATGGCCGATATCATTGTATTAGCTGGATGTGCAGGGATTGAAAAAGCAGCAAAAAATGCGGGTCATGATATTAAAGTTCCATTCTCAGCAGGACGTGCAGATGCTAGCCAAGAACAAACCGACATTGAATCATTTGCGGTTCTTGAACCAAATGCAGATGGATTCCGAAATTATAACAATAAGAAGTATAACGTATCTGCTGAAGAAATGTTAGTGGATAGGGCGCAATTGTTGACTTTAAGTGCCCCAGAAATGACAGTTCTTATTGGTGGACTTAGAGTGTTGAATACTAATTTTGACCAATCGGCACATGGAGTATTTACAACGAAAAAAGAAACACTCACAAACGATTATTTTATGAATCTACTTGATTTGCAAAATAGTTGGAAAGCTACCACTGATGCACAAGATGTTTTTGAAAGTCATGATAGAATCACTGGAGAAAAGAAATGGAGCGGAACTCGCGTAGATTTAATTTTTGGTTCAAATGCTGAATTAAGAGCTATCGCTGAAGTATATGCTAGTCAAGATTCGAGTGAAAAATTTGTCCATGATTTTGTAGCTGCTTGGCATAAAGTCATGAATTTAGATCGATTTGATTTAGCTTAATTTGTGTTGAATGTATAAGAAAAGGTGGTTTAGTGATAAGCCACCTTTTTTTGTAAAAAAATAATAAATTTACTGTCAAATTTACAACGAATGCTACCATGATTTTTTGTACTTGCCCCTTAGTTATAATGAATAAAAAAAAAAAGATGCCTTTATATACATGAATAAACTTAGAACCTTTTACTGTGTTTTTCTGTTGCTATTGTTGAATCTTTTTTCAAAAGGACAAGAAATTAAAGTTGTTGATAGTATCGTGCATAAACACGTTCATAATATAATTCCAAGATTAGGAATTGGCATGAGTAGACACTTTATTTCGGAGATCGGAATTGCCTATATGCGCAGTAATTTTTCAGACATTAAAAAATTAGGACTAAATACTAACAATATGATTTACTATGCAAGTTTTGAAATATTGACACCCTACAAAATGCCCATTGTTTACGGATACAAAGTAGGATTTGAAACAATTAATATTGGGCATGTAACTAGCGCAGGTGGCATAGAAATAGCCTACTATTTTAAAGACACGAACTCAAGTTTAGCCATAATTCCCAAAATAGGATTACCCTTAATTAATGGTTCATTATCGTATGGGTTTTCCATGTTTATAGAACCAAGTATGCGAAAAGAGGTGGGTAGACATAGAATTGCTTTGACTTATGCGTTTAATAGAAAAAGTGACAAAGCCTTGCATTCCATGTTATCAAAAAATAGACATAGATAAAATTATTTGGTAACAGCTAGAAATTTGGGGATTGTTTTTAATTTCTATTTGCTTTTTACTAAATTTGATTTGCGTGTTTTCTTTTTTAAACTGAATTCACAGTTATAAACCGAAAAATAAAACTACAAAATATGAGTTGGTGCTAGTCCAATAAGAACTGGGCCTTCCACCGATTCGCATGTTTTAAATAATTTGATATACATTATATTTTATGGCTTACAAATTTACTGCTGAAGAAATAAAAGACATTGCTGAAGATTTGGATTGTGGAATGAAGATCTATTACCATAAGGAATCGGGTAAAGTTTTAAAATTTATAGATCCAGATCAATTTGGAGATGCAGAGGAATTTTTTGCTGAAGAATTAGAGGAGTTGGAAAATAATTTTATGGATTATGTTGAAATAGAATCTATGCATTCTAGTGATTCCTATGAAGTCATGCTTGATTTTGCGCAAGAAATTTCTGACTTGAAATTTAAAAATCGGTTGTTATTTGCCTTAGAAAAAAGAAAGCCTTTTAGAGAGTTTAAATATCTCATTGATGAGTCTGATTATAGAGAAGATTGGTTTGCTTTTAAAGCACAACGCTATATTGAATGGACAGCAAGGCAAGTGAATAGACAAATTTTTAATGATTAGTCTGTTTGTACCGATTGTATTGCGGCAACGATTGTAGTGGAAAGCCCGTACCACGTCTCGTTCTTAAAAACGAGATGG
>CAZSUF010000107.1:0-11986 GCA_964609875.1 uncultured Bifidobacterium sp. | reverse complement strand
AACGAAAAGCCTGTCCGCCACCCTAAAAATTATGGTATTTAAAAATAAATACATAATATATTCATGAAGGATTTAAATTAATTGCAGGTTCCTCATACATTGAACTGCTGCCAGAATGAATAAAATGAGGCACATGCCATAATCAATCACCTTGCGATTTAAAGATAAATAATCGACAAGTTTACGGCCTAGTAAAGCATAGGTCCATAAAATAATAAGAACCCCCAATGCGGCGCCGATACTGAAAATAAGAATAGATTGATTGTTCCATGTGAACCAATCTTTTTCGATAAAATATGAACCCCAAATTGCCCAGGCTGAAAGTTGAAACGGATTGAAGATAGCAACAAGTAATAATTTCTTTTCTTTGGTGTCAGATACTGCTGATTCGTTAAGCTGTGCTGATTTAGGTGGTTTACCTGCATCTCGCCAGCTTAAAAAGGCCAATAATAATAAAGCGATCACAATGACCCATTGAACAATTAATTGTACCAAATGTTCAGACATGAACCATTTCATTCCTCTCATGCAAAAAAAGCAGTAAGGAATTTCTATGATGGATATAATAGCAATGATTCGCCATACAGCACGATTGTGTTTGGTGGTTGCTAGTTGTAGCACAGCCAAGTTGATATAGCTTGGCAACAAATAGCCATAAATTCCGACTATGATACCAATGAAAAATTGCAGAATGACTTTGAAAAGCATTGAAGTAAATATACTTCATTCCATTGAAAATGCATGCCTAGTTTACTTTTTGAGAGGTAATTATGAAAACAATTATTTTACTTAAAAATCAACATATTTTATACTCATAAGTTCTTTTACCTTTGCGATCTAATAATGAAGTATGGCAAGTTCGAGGTCTGAAAGAATGAAGAGGAATAATGATATGCAAGATATTCCCAAAGCAAAGTTGAACGCTGCGAATTTTAAGCGAAGTACTCGCTTGTTTGATTATTTAGGAAAAGAAAAAATGTCATTTGCATTAGGTATGTTTTTCTTAGTACTTTCAGCAGGTGTGGGATTATTTTTTCCGCTTTTAAGTGGACAGATGTTTGGGATGTTAGGGAAAAGTGATCCTGCAAGTATGAGTGTAAATTTGCAAAAACTTCAAGGTCTTGGAACTAAATTATTAATTATTTTGATTGTGCAAGGCTTCTTTAGTTTTGGTCGTGTGTTTATGTTTACCAGGGTTACAGAAAATATTTTGCAAGGTCTTAGAAATAAGGCCTATGAAAGATTGATTAAGAAACCGATGTCGTTTTTTAGTAAAAATCAATCTGCTGAATTAGGTAGTCGATTGGCCACTGATTTGAATGTGATTTCAGAAGCCTTTACCATGAATGTGGCTGAAATTGTACGTCAATCTATTGTAGGCATTGGAGGATTGATCATGATCATATGGAATACTAATTTTGAAGTAGCCAAATGGTTTTTAATTATCATTCCGCCTTTAAGTGTATTGGCTATTTTATTTGCACGAAAAATACGTGGATTTAGTAAAACATTTCAAGATAAAATTGCAGATGCGAATGTGATAGTAGGAGAAAGTTTAACAGGAATTACGAATGTAAAATCATTTACCAATGAGCAATATGAAATAAATAGATATACTCAAAAGACTTCTGAGATTAGGCAATTTGGATTAAGGTATGGAATTTTTCGCGGAGGTTTTTTTGCCTTTGTGATCACCGGTGTGTTTGGGGCTATATTTTTTATGTTGTATAAAATGCTTCAATTAAATGCACAAGGAGTAATTACGGGAGAAGAATTTGGGAAGTTTATGATGTTAGCTTTATTTGTGAGTGGTAGTTTGGGTGGTTTGCCTGAACAAATTGCTGGCATACAGAGGGCTCTAGGCGCTACTGATAGAGTTTTTGAATTGATTGATGAAGAGATTGAAGATATTGATGAAGTAAAAGAAGTTCATGGAGCACAAGGAAAAATTGAATTTAATCATATAGGCTTCAGTTATCCAAGTAGAGAAAACTTTGAAGTACTTAAAGAAATTTCTTTTACGGCAGAAGCGGGACAAACTGTTGCTTTAGTAGGTAGCAGTGGTAGTGGAAAAAGTACGATTGCCAATTTGCTATTAAGATTTTATGAACCTATTAAAGGAAAAATATTGTTAGATGGAAAGGATGTGAGAGAAATTCCTTTGACAGATTTAAGAAGTCAAATTGCTTATGTGCCACAAGAAGTGATTTTATTTGCTGGTACCATTGCAGAAAATATTGCTTACGGTAAAGTTGGGGCAAGCCTAGAAGAAATCAAAGCCGCAGCGACGAAAGCAAATGCCTTATCGTTTATTGAAAGTTTTCCAGATCAATGGCAAACCCTTGTGGGAGAAAGAGGTATTCAACTAAGTGGTGGACAACGGCAGCGAATTGCTATTGCGAGAGCTGTGTTGAAGAATCCGGCCATTTTAATTTTGGATGAAGCTACTAGTAGTCTTGATAGTGAAAGTGAGCAACTTGTTCAAGATGCTTTGGATAAATTGATGAAAGGCCGAACTAGTTTAGTCATTGCTCATAGATTGTCGACGATTAAAGAAGCCGACAAAATTGTGGTATTGCATCAAGGTCGTATAGTTGAAGAAGGAAAGCATGATCAGTTATTAGCTATTGATCAAGGATTTTATAGTAAATTAATTAGAATGCAAGCCAACTAATTTGGGGTTGCAATGTTTCACTTCATCTAAGTTTATTGTATTTTTAATTCTTCATGTTCTATCACAAGACAAATATTTTACTCACACCGATTGAATACCTTAAAGGCGTAGGTCCACAAAAAGGTGAGATACTTCGTAAAGAATTAGCTATTCATACTTTTTATGATATGCTGTTTATATTTCCTTTTAGGTATATCGACAGAAGTAATTTGCATAAAATTAAAGACATCGAGCAAGATGGTTCTATGGTTCAATTGCTAGGGCGAATTGTATTTTCTGAGGATGTAGGTGAAGGACGTGCTAAACGTTTGGTCGCACATTTTAAAGATGTAACTGGTAGTATAGAATTGGTATGGTTTAGAGCAAGTTCTATGATAGAAAAAATGGTTTCGCTTGGAGGTGATTTTTTGGTGTATGGCAAAGCAACTAAGTTTAATGGTGTGTGGAATATTTCTCATCCTGAATTAGAAAAAATCGAAGCAGGTACTTTATCTCAATTGCCTGCTTTTCAACCCGTATATCCTTCTACAGAAAAACTTAGACAGCGGTGGTTGAGTGGGAAAAATTATGTTCAGTTGGTTAAATCACTTTTTGATTTGATCTCGATTAAGCATATGGAGGAAATACTTCCCGATCATATTGTGAAGGAGCACCAACTATTGGGTAGATTCGAGGCACTTAAGGCCATACACTTTCCCGAAAATCAAACTGAAATAGAACGAGCCACACATAGGTTAAAGTTCGAAGAATTATTTATTCATCAAATTGGTATTTGCAAACTCAAATTAAATCACACCTTAGTTCAAGGTTTTGCTTTTCACAAAGTAGGTGATTATTTTAATAAATTTTATAAGGAATATTTGCCCTTTGAATTAACAGAAGATCAAAAAACTGTATTCGTATAGATACACAAACGGGTCATCAAATGAATAGACTGTTGCAAGGTGATGTTGGTAGCGGTAAAACCATCGTGGCTTTGTTATGTATGTTATTAGCTTTAGATAATGGATTTCAAACTTGTTTGATGGCACCTACGGAAATTTTAGCGCAACAACACGCTGCAGGTATCAGTGAATTATTAGCTCCCTTAGGGTTACAAATTGGGTATTTAACAGGAAAGGTTAAAGCTAAAGCCAAGCGAGAAGTATTGGCAGGTTTGGCAGATGGCAGGATTCGAATTGTAATTGGCACACATGCCTTGATAGAGGATACAGTTGTATTTCAAAATCTCGGTTTATGTATTATAGATGAACAACATCGTTTTGGCGTGGCTCAAAGAGCTAAACTTTGGAAGAAAAATATCTTACCTCCACATATTTTGGTGATGACAGCTACACCCATTCCAAGAACATTGGCCATGACAAGTTATGGTGATTTGGAAGTGTCGGTGATAAAAAATTTACCGCCTGGAAGAAAGCCAATCTCCACAATTCATCGTTCAGAAATGCATCGAGCTAAGGTGATGGATTTTATTCGAAGTGAAATTGATTTAGGTCGACAAGCTTACATTGTATATCCATTAATTGAAGAAAGCGAGAAAGTAGATTATGAAAATTTGATGGCAGGTTATGAACAGGTTAAACAATTTTTTCCTCCTCATAAATATAATATTGCTATGGTTCATGGCAAGCAAGAAATGAGTTTACGTGAATCAAATATGAATAGTTTTGTAAAAGGTCACGCACATATTTTAGTAGCAACAACAGTCATCGAAGTAGGAGTGAACGTGCCAAATGCCAGTGTGATGCTGATTGAAAATGCAGAAAGATTTGGATTATCACAATTGCATCAATTGCGTGGAAGAGTAGGACGCGGAGCTGATAAATCATATTGTATTTTATTAACCTCACCTAAAATTTCAACCATAGGTAAAGAGCGTATGCATACCATGGTTACAGAAACAAGTGGTTTTGCTATATCAGAGAAAGATTTGGAGCTTCGTGGACCTGGAGATATTGATGGTTTGAGACAGAGTGGTGGAGCAGATTTGAAGTTAGCTGATATTGTCAAGGATGTAGCACTGATGGCTACTACAAGACAAGTAGCTATTGATTTGTTGAAAGTTGATGCTGATCTAATGAAACCTGAACATGCGCAACTTAAATCTTTTTTGCTACAGCGAAAAGATAAAGAAGTATGGAGTCGAATTTCTTAATTGGTAATTTTGTTTCTGGAGTTAGTAGAAATTAACTGCTGCATACATGGAATTTAAAAAAAGAATATTTCGATGCCGGAATGCCGAATTATATCTGAGCTCTCTTTGGCAATCGTTGCAGCAACAATTAGTTTGAAAATATTATTTTGGTAAAGGCATAAAAAAACGGAATCCATTGAATTCCGTTTTTTTGTATAGATAGCGGTAAAATTATTTTACTTCGCTTAATTGCTTTTTTAAATTTTCTAATTTTAATTTTTCTTGATCTAGTTCAGCCTTTATTTTTTCTTGCTCTGTTTTGTTGTCGTTGATTTCTTTTTCATTCTTAGCTAAATCACCTTTGTAATCAGCAGAATCTTTCACTGCATTTTCGTAATTCTTAGTGGCTTTTTTAGTTACATCTTCTTGTTTGCTAACTTCTTTCTTTAAAGCATTCATACCTTCGATAGTAGCAGTTTTGGTTTTAACGACTTCCAATGCTTTTTGTTGATTTTCCATTTCAGATTTCAAAGCCCCAATTTCAATATTATTTTTTGAAATTTTCGATTCAACTTTTGCTTTATCTTTCAATAGACTTTCTCCATCTTTAGCTGTATTTTTTGATTTCTTTTCAATGTCACCAATCACATCATTTTGTTTATTGATTTGATCATTTAATGAAAAGGTTAATACATCTTTAATAAAGGTATTTAAATATATGATGGTATTATTTACGGCAACAGAATCAGTTTCCATTTTCATGAAGTTGTCATATCCTTTTGAAGTTAAAACAGTGACGATAGCTGTTGGTTTTTTGTCTTCAACTTTATAATAGAAATCTATTTTTTCTTTTGTAATTTCTGGTACAACAATGCCTTTGTGTAATCTAAATCCATCTTTTGATTTATCGCCGCTGCCTAATTTAGCATCAGATAATTTCTTTTTAAGCGCACCTTCTACAATACTCGCAGGATACGTGAATTCAGCTGAAACACAAGGTTGAGGTATTTTGTTTACTTCGGTCGTGCTTGTTTTGGCGTTTTGTGCAAAGACAGCTGAAGTTAATAATAATAAGGTTTGTAAACTAAGTAGTAACTTTTTCATATAAAATATTTAGACCCAAAATTAGGGCATTAATAAATCTTTATGGTTAATAATTCATAAAAAGTTAGATAGTTACTTACTTTTAACCTTTCAAAATATTTTATCTTGAGTATTAAAAAATTAGCAGGGCAAACACTATGGTATGGATTACCTAGCATTGCCACTAGGTTTATTGGATATATCCTTAATTTTTCGTTGATTTTTCTTTACCAGGCAGTTGATACTGCAGACTTAACTCAGATTTATGCCATATTTCCTTTTCTAAATATTTTATTTACATATGGGGTGGAAACAAGTTATTTCAGGTTTGCCCAACAACATGATCGAACAAAACTTTTTAATACATTAAATATTTCCTTACTGATCACGACGATTTTATTTAGTCTGTGCCTTTGGCTTTTTCAGGATTCATTAGTTAGCTTAACTGCTATGCAAGATCATCCAGAATATTTGCAATGGATGATTGGGATTATTTTCTTTGATACTATTTCAACTTTAGCCTTTGCAAAATTGCGTCAAGAAGAAAGACCTAGAAAGTATGCTTTTGTGAAGTTATTGGGTATCATCATCAATGTTTCCATTGTACTTTGGTTTATAGGTGTTTGTCCGAATATCAGTAAATCAAATCCTGATAGCTTTCTTTTGTTTGGATATCATGAAAGCATTGGTATTGGCTATTATTTAATTGGTAATATGATTGGCAGTATCATTACCTTTCTGATGTTACTATCTGTATTTAAAGGATTCAAATTTCAGTTTGATAAAGTATTATGGAAAGAGGTGATCAAATATTCATTGCCACTTATCGTAGTAGGTTTAGGAGGTATGATTAATGATATGTTGAGTCGATTAGTTTTTCAGCATGTAACAGATTTGCCTGTGCATGAAGCTAAGCATCAACTAGGAATTTTTGCCGCTAATTATCGACTAGCCGTATTGATTACTATTTTTATTCAGATGTTTCGTTTAGCAGCTGAGCCATTTTTTTTCAATAAGTCTAAAGATAAAAACGCCCCTGAAACCTACGCGAATGTGATGAACTATTTTGTGATTGCTTGTGCTTTCATGTTTTTGTTTATCGGCCTATACTTAGATATTTTCAAAACCATTATGAGTTTAAAATACAAATCTTATGGAGAAGGAATTCATATTGTTCCCATTTTAGCCTTGGGCGGTGTTTTCTTAGGAATTTATTATAACTTGTCTATTTGGTATAAACTCACCAACAAAAATTGGTATGGTGCTGGTATTACCCTTGCTGGAGCCATCATCACTATCGTATTAAATATTCTATGGATTCCGAAATATGGCTATACAGGGAGTGCATGGGCAACATTTTTTTGTTACTTGTTTATGATGATCAGTAGTTATTTTTTGGGTCAAAAATATTATCCAATTCCTTATAATCTGAAAAAAATAGGTTTCTATTTAGTATGTATGGTTGCAGTTACTTTGGTATCTATCCTTTCTAACCCTTATATAAATTCTCTTGTGCTTAGATTTTTGTTAAGTACAGGATTGTTTATATTATTTATTGTTACGTCAATGGCTGTTGATAAGCAATCCTATGCCCAATTGCCTATCGTTGGAAGGTTTTTTAAATAGATGATCAAAGTTTACATCATGCTTCGTTATTCTAAGTAAAGTAGACTAACTTTGTTGCTCTCAAAAGGTCAAGTATGAGTCATCCCACTTTAAAGAAAAGTTTTCTCAATAAAAGCGAAATCAAGGCAATGGACCTTGAGCATAAACGTAAACTCTCTTTTAATATTGGTAAGTATAATGAAACGGTTGTTCATGGTAAACAGCAATTTGCCGATTTGGATATGGCAAGAAAAAAGGCAAAGAATATTAAATGGAAGACCATTGAAAATCTTGATCATTATTTAATTGAATTCGAAAAAAATTTTACAAAGAACGGAGGTAAAGTAATTTGGGCAGCTGATGCAGAAGAAGCCAATCAAGCAGTCTTGCAAATTTGTAAAGCAGCGGGTGCCACTCAGGTTGTGAAAAGCAAAAGCATGGTTACTGAAGAAATTCATTTAAATGATTTTTTGCACACCCATCAAATTGAAAGTGTTGAAACAGATTTAGGCGAATATATTCAACAATTAGATGGTGAAGCTCCTTATCATATAGTAACGCCAGCCATGCATAAAAGCAAAGAAGATTGCGCGCGTGTTTTTCATGAAAAGTTGGGTACTGAGCCCAATCTAACTCCTTCGGAAATTACTTTGGTTGCTCGTAAAAATTTAAGATCAAAATATATTACGGCTGGGGTGGGTGTTACGGGAGGTAACTTTTTGTTGGCTGATGTTGGAGGTGTATGTGTAACTGAAAATGAAGGAAATGGCAGATTAACAACGGCCTTTCCTAAAATTCATATTGCTATAGTAGGCATTGAAAAAATGATTCCTTCTGTGAGAGATTTAAACCTTTTTTGGCCTTTGTTATCAACTTATGGCACAGGACAAAAAGTAACTGTATATAATTCAATTTTTACGGGGGCAAGAAAAGCTGGTGAAAAAGATGGTCCTGAAGAAATGTATGTGATTCTGCTCGATAATGGCCGTACAAATTTAATCAAAGATCCAAAAATTCGGGAGAGCATGTATTGCATTCGATGCGGTTCGTGTTTGAATGCTTGTCCTGTATATAAAAATATTGGTGGACATACTTATGGTGCTACCTATAGTGGTCCGATTGGTTCTGTGATCACGCCACATTTAAAAGATTTTCATGAATTCAATCACTTAAGTTATGCTTCAACTTTATGTGGAAACTGTACTGAAGTTTGCCCTTTGAAAATAAATATTCATGAAATGCTACATCATAATCGAACCTTAGCTGTGAAGCAACATGAAACTCCTTTTGCAGAAAACACAGGTTGGAAAATGTGGAAACTAGCCATGACCCATAGAGGTATGGTTGATGTGACAGGCTCTGGTATTAAAACGAAAGTGGTGAATAGTATTTTTAAAGATAGTTGGGGCAAACGTAGAGATGATCTTGAATTTCATAAATCGTTTCATCAACTTTGGAAGGAACGATCTAAATCATAGATCTACACGAAATCAACATGAATAAAATAATTGTTTATTCTTCTTTACTTACATCGCGACTAGACTATGTAGTTTCGTTTGTATGTAAAACAGTATTTCAGTGTGACTACGAATTAAGTGATCAAGTTCCGAGTAGTCAGTCCGAGGCAGTCATTATTAATTATTCAACAAGCTCTATTGCATACGAAGATTTTCATATTATACCACAAGGTTGTTTGTTTGAAAATAACATCAAGGAACTGGAACTGAATATGGGTAAGTGGGATGAATTACCTGTGTTGTTTTTTAATGCAACTACTGAAATTCCCTTTGATATTTTTAGTGCGGTATTTTATTTGATATCAAGGTATGAAGAGTATTTGGCTTATGAGCCAGACTTATATAATCGTTTTCCTGAAAAGAAAAGTGTAGCCTTTCAAAATGGATTCCTACAAAGGCCATTGGTGGATATTTGGTTAAAGAAATTTAAGCAACAAATCAAACAAAAAAAGCAAGCTATTCATTTCGAAAATGAGAAGTTTAGTTTCATCCCGACCTATGATATTGATATGGCCTATAGCTATCGAGGTAAAGGGCTTTGGCGAAATCTTGGAGGTGGAATACGGGATATAATTTCTTTTCGATTTAAAGCAGTGTTGGAGAGAATTCAAGTAGGCATATTTTCTCAAAAAGATCCTTTTGATTGTTTTGATGAATTGGATCAATTGCATAAAGAATTTCAACTACAGCCGATTTATTTTTTTCTTGTAGGGAAAAGAGGTTTGCTTGATAAAAATATTCCACCCGAACATTCTTTGATGAAGACTCTCATGGAGCGAATTAGAAAAATGTATCAAGTGGGTGTGCATCCATCGTATGGGAGTCACGAACAGGAAAGTATTTTACAACTAGAGATAGACATTGTTGGAAGTAAATTTAGTAGGCAACATTATATTCGTTTTCAATTACCACAAACGTATCAATTACTTTTAGCGAATTGCATTCTTGAAGATTATTCTATGGGATATGGATCAATCAATGGATTTAGAGCCTCAACAGCCTATCCCTTTTATTGGTTTGATTTGTCTGCGAATTGCCAAACGATTTTAAAAATTCATCCATTTTGTTTCATGGATTGCAATGCTAAATTTGAGCAGCATCTAGGCATTGAAGAAACGCGTGTTGAGCTTCGAGAATATTACAATTTAGTACAACATACAGGAGGAGAAATGATTGGTATCTGGCACAATTTTGCTTTGGGCACTGATCCTGCTTGGCACGGATGGATGGATATGTATAAGGATTTTCTTGTATTTTCTAGCAAGCACAATGGATAATTTTATCGCTAAGTTTAGTTGAAAAGCACTGTATTTGTATTTGTGGCAAGGATTGCAGCGGATACCCCGCATCCCGAGAGGCTTCTCAAAATTGTCTTTTTTCAGACAAATACTAGCCGATTCGGGAGAGGAGTAGCAGCGTAAAGCCTGTCCGCCACCCCAAAAAAATAGAAAATAAAAAGACGTTCCAATAATTGAAACGCCTTTTTTAAAATCAAGCAAGAGAAAATCAACTACTGAACTTGAAAAGTGATTGGCAAATTGAAATACACTTTTATCACATCCATAACCCACGGATTTTAAAATTTTAATATCATCGATATTGCCATTTTTATCCACTATAAATCCAAGAGTTACGCGACCAGAAACATTATTTTCTATGGCTTGTGAAGGATACTTAATTTGAGAGAGTAGATATTTCATCATGGCCTCTTCGCCGCCTGGGTATTCAGGAAGGGCTTCTAGAGTTTCCATTTCGAAGGTGTTGTCAGTCTCCTCAATAGGCGGATCAATGGTGGTTGGTCCTTCAGGTTTAGTGCCTCCGATATCTCCATCACCTCCTCCAGGTCCACTTGGTTCGCCTCCTGGAGTAGCAGTAGAATTTTCATCTCCTTGACCAGCGTCTGGTTGTTTGGTTTCTGGGTCTTTAATTTCTGGATCTTTGACTTCATCTGCCAGCACAATTTCTGTTGGTATTTGATCTACTTGAGGATCTTTCACTTCGGTATATTCTGTTACTTTCACCTCGGGCTCTGTTGGTTTAGGTAGGTCAATATACCTTGTAAGTACAACTTCTCCGGGTCTAGTAGATGCTGCTACAGGATCTTCGGAGAGCACAGCAAAAAGTGCCACAGAGAAGCCAAATAACGTGATGGCTGCTAATGAAGCAAATCCGTTTCGTAATCGTTTGGCATAGTTTTTTCGCAGTTCATACGCGCCGTATGATTTATTGCGATTGTCGAAAATGATGTCGAGGACATCGGCTTGTAGGATTTTTTGAGTATCCATTGTGTTACGGTTTTGGTGACGTAAACATGGGGCATACAATAAAGAATTAAAGTAATTCTACAGCACGGGCAAGAGGTTTGATTTAGAAACGAAAACAAGTTCAATTTCGTATAGAAAGTTGATTGATTTTTAAATATAAATTATTTATAGTATGTTAGTGCACTAATTTAGTAATATGACAATTGGAATTCTTAAAGAGCCTCAAGGAGAAAACCGTGTTTCAGCCCTGCCAGATATTGTAGCCAACTTTATTTCACTAAAAACAACTGTGTTAGTAGAAAGTGGTGCAGGACTTAATGCCTTTGCCAATGATGAAGCCTATAGTAAGGTTGGGGCAAATATTGGTTCAAGACAAGATGTACTTAATCAGGCTGATATACTTTTATCAATCAATGCACCCGTGGAAGATAGCTTTAAATCTAAAGCGGTCGTGTTGGGTGTTTTTCAACCTTTGTTTAATTTCAATAGGATGAAAACCTTGTGCGAAAAAGGGTATACGATTTTTAGTATGGATACTATTCCAAGAACCACGCGTGCCCAATCTATGGACGTATTAAGTAGTCAAGCTAATATAGCTGGATATAAAGCTGTACTCTTAGCAGCTACTTCTTATAGTCGATATTTTCCCATGTTTATGACGGCTGCAGGTAGTATTACTACGGCTAAAATGTTGATTTTAGGTGCAGGT
>CAZSUF010000106.1:7477-12033 GCA_964609875.1 uncultured Bifidobacterium sp. | reverse complement strand
ATTCCCAATGCCCGAAGGGGACAAGTCAAAACTTATATTTCCATTACCTCCTAAAGCCGCCACGGTAATAGATCCACTAGAATCTAAATAACAAGTAATATCTTGGTGATTCACTAAAGTATACACTAAAACAGGGGGTTCTATTAAGGCAATATTATTAATTGAGTCTTTACAACCATTCAAATCGGTTACTAGCATTGTATAATTTCCAGCAAATAAATTCGGATAATTGCCTATTGAGCTATTGATTGAATTAGGCATTAATGTATACAAGTATGGTAACAACCCACCTGTTGTGCTTGTTCCGATATATCCGTCATTTCCGCCATGACATGTAATATTTTTAACCGAATCAAGGGATATGTTTATTGGCGGAGGTTCAGTTAATGTCATGGTGGTAGTTGCTGCACAATTATTTGCATCAACAACTTGAATGGTATAGGTATTTATTGGCAATCCTGTAAATACGCCTGTTGAGTTCACTATATTTCCAGGAGTTAAGGTATAGGTCATGTTGCCTACACCTCCACTTGCCAAACTATTGATGGCACCGTTACTTTGGCCGGCGCACAATACATTGGTAGGCACCACACTATCAAAATGTACTAATGTAGGTTCAATAATTGTCTTACTCACTGTTTTGGTACATCCGTTTCCATCAGTAACTACTACGGTATATATATTAGCCGGCAAAGTATTAAAACTTCCGATTGTATTTGTTAGTCCCAATGGCTGCAATTGATAACCTAAGCTTGGTGTACCACCACTTGCTGCCACATTGATGGTTCCATTTATTTGACCAAAGCAAATGATATCAGTTGAGACAGCTGAATTAATGACAATAGGGCTTGGTTCAAACAATAGACTAGTGGATGTTTTTGTACAGCCATTGGCATCAGTGACTGTTATTGTATAAATATTTCCTGGCAATCCTACAAAATTCCCTGAATTATTGGTGATATTACCAGGCATTAAGTTATAATTCAAAGTGCCTGTTCCTCCATTCGCTATAGCATTTAAGGTTCCATTATTTAAACCATTGCAGGTAACAGGTGTTGTGCTGATATTACTAATATTCAATTGAAGTGGCTGTGTAAGAAATATACTTGTATCATTAGAACAACCATTGACATCAATGACAGTTATAGTGTAATTCGTGTTCCCAAAAAGATTATTAAATATATTGGGTGCAGAAAATATACCTGCAGGTGAAATGCTATAATTATATGGTTGCGTGCCCCCAACAATGGGTGCAATAATTTGACCATTATCTCCATTAAAGCAAAGAGGAGGTGTTGTAGATATTACCCCAAAATTTAACGGGTTAGGCTGATTAATAATGGATGTCGTTGAAATTGTACACCCTTTAGTATCTGTACCTGTAATTGTATAGGTGTTTGCCGTTAAACCAGTCCAACTTGCAATAGTTGATGTTAGATTTCCTGGTTGTAATCCATAAGTAATTAAACCAGTTCCGCCACTTACAGTTAATAGTATGGAACCATTTGCTCCTCCACTACATAATACATTTGTACTAGAAACATTAGTTAGTACTGGCCCCGCTATAGTGGTCACAGCAGTTGTACTTGAAACTGTACATCCAGAGGCATCCTTTGCTATAACTGTGTAAGTATTCGCACACAAATTATTAAAGATAGTAGAAGATTGAAAAGCACCCCCATTGATTGAATAGGTGTGAGCCCCAATTCCATTGCTACTACTTATCGTAATATTTCCATCGCAACCAGGATTACAACTAGCTTCAAGCATGGCAATAGAATTAATGATGGGAGATGCTGGATTGATAATATTCCAAATTGAAGTAGTCGTACATAACTTAGCATCCTTCACCACTACAGTATAAGTACCTGCAGAAAGTCCCGTAAAAATATTAGATGTTTGAAATGCACTTGCATTGTTTTGAAAAGTATAAGGCGAAGTTCCTCCTGCAGCTGTTATCGTTAAACTGGCATCAGCCCCAGGAACACAGGTTGGAATGGTGGATGAAATCTGCGTAATATTCAATACTGTTGGCTGAGTTATAGATTGGGTTTTTGTATTTGTACAATTATTGGCATCTGTGACTGTAATCGTATAATTTCCAGCGATAAGTCCTGTAAATGCACCTGTAGTATTACTCACATTACCTGGCATTAAAACAAAATTTGTACTTCCAGTTCCACCTGTTGAGCTTGCTTGGATAGCTCCATCATTACCTCCAAAACAACTAACTTGAGTTACTCCACTTACAGCACATATTAATTGAGCAGGCTGACCTACTACTACCAAAGAAGTAGCTGTACAATTATTTGCATCTGTTGAAGTGACTGTATAATTATTGGCACTCAAATTATTAAAATTACCCGTAGTATTCGAAGCACCACCAGGTTGTATTTGAAAATTAATTAATCCTGTTCCTCCGCTTGAAGTAATGGAGATTGATCCATTGGCTCCTCCAAAACAACTTGGCTGATTTACTGTCGGCTGATTTAAAAGCAATGTATTAGGTTGTGTAATTGATATCATGGTGCTAATGGTACAGCCAGTTGCATCTGTTGCGGTGATGGTATAATTCCCAATATTTAAACTGGTAAAATTCCCGTTTGTATTACTAATGTTTCCTGGCATTAATTTATAATTCATTGCACCAGCTCCGCCGCTTGCTGAAATGATAGCACTCCCATTTGCAGCGCCTTGACAAGCTACATTGGTTATGTTTGCACTAATCTGATTTGGCCCATTAGCTGTTGAAATACTATAAGTACCAGTACCCGTGCAATTATTTCCATCTTTGATCGTCACAGTATAAACACTCGTGCATAAATTAGAAAATGTATTTGATGCTTGATAAGATCCACCTCCATTCGAAGAATAGGTATACACGCCATTACCTCCAGCAGCAGTAAAGGTAGCTGTACCATCACAACCAGGCGCACAGGAGGCAAATGTTGTGGCTGTATTGACAAGAATAACTTGTGCAGCTTGACCAATAAGAGCAGTTGTGGTGGCTGTACACGAATTGGCATCTGTAGTAGTGATTGTATAGGTTCCTGCACTTAAATTACTAAAACTTCCAGTTGTATTGACTACCGCCCCTGGCATGATTTTATAAGAAAATCCTCCAACACCACCACTGGCTGTAATACTTAAACTTCCGTTTGATCCACCAAAACAACTTGCGGGTGTAGAAGACAAATTATTCCAAAGTATAGGAGGCGCTTGATTGATATAAAATGTTGCAGTCACCAAACATCCATTGCTATCTGCTGCATTGATGGTGTACTGCCCTACAGCCAACCCGAAAAAGGCACCACTTAAATTGGTTAAACCTCCAGGATTAAGCGTATATTGCAATACGCCTGCACCACCAGAAGCCGAACTTGCTACAATTCCATTACTGCCTCCGTAACAAGAAATATCTCTATGATTTACCGAGTCCCAATAAAGTAGTGGAGGTTGAGAAATTAAAATATTTGAAGTAGCACTACAACCATTTGCATCGGTTACAGATACCGTATAATTATTAGCAAACAAAGTATTATAAGTGCCATTTAAATTGGTAATATTTCCAGGATTTAATGTATAACTTAAACTACCAGTTCCTCCTGAAGCCGTTGTTTGAATACTACCTGTATTATTTCCAAAGCAAAGAATATTTACTTGATTGATGGATGTGATATTTGGGGACACAGGATTACTTACATTTATAATTGAAGTAATAGAACATGCTGCACCATCAGTTACTTGAATTGTATAAGTAGACACTCCAATGCCATTAAATATATTTGATGATTGAGCGGCTCCCCCATTTAAACTAAACAAATAAGGAGTTAGCCCTCCAGTAACATTGGCAGTGATCGTTGCATTATTTCCTGGAATACAAGTAGGTATGGTGTTTGAAACTGATGTAAAATTAAATGGAGGTGCCTGCGTAATCGTTAAATTTGTCACTATACTACACCCATTTACATCAGAGGCAGTAACAGTATATGTATTATTATTTAATGCTGTAAACAAGCCAGTTGTATTGACAACTGCCCCAGGATTTAAAGTGTATGAAACGGTTCCTGTTCCTCCCAAGGATATGGCAGTAATTGTTCCCGTAGCCGTTCCATTACATATGACATTTGTTTTGGAAGGAGAATTCCAAATAAGCGGTGCAGGGTTTACAATAACAAAAGAACTTGTAAGTGTACAGCCATTTGCATCAGTTGCTTTTACAGTATATGTATTTGCTGATAATAACAAATAATCTCCTGTTGAATTACTTATAGCACCTGGTGTTAAAAGATAAGTTAATGCGCCATTGCCTCCTAAAGCATGTGCGTGTATTTGTCCATCATTTAAACCATTACAGGATATAGAAGAGAAATAGGTTGTATCCCACACAATTTGTGAAGGCTGCACAATAGAAGCGATACTTGTGATAGTACAACCACCTCCGTCTGTAACAGTGATGGTGTAATTATTCACTGGCATATTCGTAAACAATCCGTTCGTATTATTTATACCTAATGGATTAACCACATAGTTGATAGTTCCAGTACCGCCTGTTG
>CAZSUF010000106.1:0-7467 GCA_964609875.1 uncultured Bifidobacterium sp. | reverse complement strand
TCACTGTTATAGAGCCTGTGCCACTTCCTGAACAACTTGCCTGATTAACGACCACAGAAGTAAAATTTAAATTGGTAGGGTTTATCATACTGACAGTACTTGAAGCAGTGCACCCATTAGCATCTTTCACCACCACCGTATATACCAAATTACTTAAATTAGTAAAACTTGCTGTACCTTGAAAAGTTGAGCCATTCAAACTATAAGAATAAGGCGTAGTTCCACCCGCAGCATTTATGGTTAAAGAGCCATCTGACAAATTTGCACAAGTTGGATACACTTTAGATACACTACTAATACTTAAAATCGCAGGCATAGTAATAGAAAATGTGGCGCTATTCGTACAAGTTGATCCATCAATTACAGAAACAGTATAAGTCCCTACCCCAAGGTTAGAAAAATTGCCCGTAGTATTCGAACTTCCACCAGGGGTTAGGGTAAATGTCTTTGTTCCCGTACCTCCTGTGGCTACTACATTTACAGAACCATTACTTTGACCATTACATGAAATATTAGTGACATTTGGTGCTAAAGTAAAGGTTGGTGAAACAATAATCAAGGCGTTATTGGTCAATGTACATCCTGTAGCATCGGTAGCTACAATTGTATAAGCACCTGCAGTTAAATTATTTAATGAACCACTCGAATTCGTAATATTATTTGGAAGAAGTTTATAAGTCACTGGAGGTGTTCCTCCGGTAGTCATAGCGGTAATACTCCCAGTTCCTATACCCGTGCAAGGAATGTTTGTTTTAGCAAATGTTAACCATGACATGATTGGCGGATAAACCAATGAAACAACAATAGAGGCAGTACAACCATTCGCATCAACCACTGTGATTGTATACGCTGTGCCAAATACAGCATTGGGAAAAACACCTGTTGAATTAGAAATATTTCCAGGCATCAAAGTATAAGTAAAAGGTGCAGTACCATTATTAACTGTTAGATTGATCGTGCCTTGTGTAGTTGTACAAGGAATAGGCAATGTGTTATTTACTAAACTTGGGGAATTGGGATAGTTTAATCCCGCTGTAGTTGTTACTGTACAACCATTCGCGTCTTTAATAGTAATTGTATAAGCCCCAACTCCTAAGGAAGTGAAGGCATTTGAACTTTGGTAAGCACCTGAGTTTAATTTATACGTTAAAGGAGCACTTCCACCTGAAGCCGTTACTGTAATTGAACCATTATTTCCAGGAACACAAGTCGGATTCACCTTCACAACATTAGACACAATTATTGGACTAGGTTGAGTAATTAGTGTTTGTATGGTTTTAGTACATCCATTACCATCTACCATACTTACAGTGTAGGTACCCGCAGATAGACCTGAGAAAACGCCTGCTGAATTAGAAATAGCACCCGGATTAATCGTATATGTAATACTTGGTGTGCCTCCTACAGAAATTGCTGTTACAGAACCAGTAGAAGCAGCATTGCATAAAATATTTGTAGGCGTAATACTTGAAAAACTTAATGCAGTGGGTTGCGTAATCGTAGCCATAGTAGTCCCTGAACATCCATTGGCATCTGTTGCTTGAATTGTATAGGTACCCGCAACCAAAGTTGTAAAATTCCCAGTAGTATTATTTACACTTCCTGGATTAAGTGTGTAGTTAATAGTGCCTGTTCCTCCTGAGGCTAATATTTGCAAGGCCCCTGTATTTAACCCATTGCAAAGAATATTAGAACTTGTTACTGAGGCTAAGGCCAAACCTGCTGCTTGAGAAATCGTGAATGACGAAGTTACACTGCAGTTGTTTGCATCTTTGGCCGTAACCACATAACTACCTGGCCCTAAAGCACTAAATGCTCCTGTACTATTTACTACATTCCCAGGTGAAAGGGTATAAGATATGGCTCCATTTCCTCCACTTGTATTGCAAACAATTTGACCAGTATTAACAGAATTACATCCAATGTTTACGGAGGTTGCATTTGCCCAAGTCAAAAGAGGAGGCTCAGTAATATTCGCAATGGTAGTTTTTGTACAGCCAAATCCACTCGATATGGTGACCGTATAAGAACCAGCGGATAAATTATTAAACGTTGCAGGAGACACAAATTGGGTAGAAGGCGAAGGAATAATTGAAATACTCAAGGGAGCAATATTTACAGTTCCTGTAGCCACAAGACTTCCATTGTTGGCTCCGTTACAGAGTATATTGGTATAAGTTACACCTAATGTCGGCAATGGATTGACGATAATTTTAAAAGAATCTTTGATAGGATCACAGTTGCCGTAAGTAGCGGTTAAAACATAGGTTGTTGTAACGGTTGGCGAAAAGCTTGCATAAAAACTTGTTGGATTACTTACACCTGTAGTAGGTGACCAACTAAAACTTAGCCCATTATCATATATTCCATTTGCAGAAACAGATTGACCAATACAAATAGATGTATCATTATTATATAAAGTAAATTTCGGAGGGTCTTTTATTTGAATGGTTACACTATCCACATGGGTATTACATTTATCTAATAATACAATTTTCAGGGTCTCTGTCCCCTCTGTAACTAAATCATTGAAAGGATCAATATAAATAGTCCGTAAAGTATCAGCTAAGCTATTCGAAAATACATAACTCGTAGTAATTGCAGGAAAATCTGCTCCATTGGTAGCAGTGCCCGAGATCAACAAATTGACAGTATCCGTAGTTGCTGTTGTTTGAACTAAATGTCTATGAATTTTTACGATAGCTGAATCACAGCCTTCAAACAAGGTTGGAATACCTGCAGTCATAGAATCTGTAAGGGCAGATAAACTCACTGAATTTGATCTTAAACTTCCTGCTTGTAAAAAAACGCCTGAATCAAAAATGTGATCAAATCCATCAGCAATAGCTAATTTAAGATGATAAGTACTACATTTTTGAATCCCTGCCTTTGCAGTAAACAATTGTGTAAACCCATCATAGGTTACCGTAGTACCTCCTGTATTGTTCACATAATAACTCGTAAAAGGAGAACCCGCACCCATGGCAGTACAATTCGATAATGACCCACCTGGCGAAATCACTCCACTATTCACACTATTGATAGCCACTGGAATGGCAGTTCCAGGTATTAAGGCAATATTCTGTGGACTAGGATAACCAGGTCCAGAAATATAAAACCCAAACACATCATTATAATTGCTACAATTAAATGCAGGATATTCTTCAGAACCAAAAATATATTTAAAAATGATGGAATCACCATCGGCTTTTAAGTCAAATTCAAGTATACAACGATCATAGGTTGCAATACCAGCTAATGCCGTAAGGTCTGCATCACCTGCCGAACCTTGGTTGGCACTTGCAAAATTCACTTGTGGCCCATTCACTCCATTCACAAGGCCTGCTGTTGCAGCTATTCCTGTAGTTAAAAGAATACCGCTGTCTACACCCAAATTAGAACCCGTAACCGTAAACAAACCAGATTGATTTGCATTACACTGAATAGAAGGATTTGAAATATAAACTCCTGGGCCAACTAATTTTTGGGCTAAAATACTGGCTGAATTATTATTTGTAACACTTATCTGAGCAATTCCTTGCTTGGCAATAAGTATCAAGACTATAAAAATTATTCTATAAAATTTCCTCATCCTTGCTAAATTCTTAATTTGAATTTTTTATTTTTCATAGGTTTAAAAGAGGTTGTGGTCATTTTCTATCTAAAATAGTGCCAAGTCCTCACAAGATAGGCATAACCACGCTTGAATACAACCAAAATAATGTCATTTTAATGTAAAATGTTGATTGAGCCTTGATTATCAACGACGAAAAGTAAATTATCTTAAATGAAGCTAGAAAAATTATCTAGTTTGCCATGAGCTTTTGAACACCTAATAAATGTCCCTCTTTGAATAACTGCACTAGCACTAAACCATGAAGATTTTCAGGTACTTGAAGACTTTGCTCCTTATTGATAGCCTGATTCATTAAAACTCTTCCTGAAATATCTAACACGCTAATTCTGTCAAATTCACCTTGTGGAAGAATCAATTGATGGTCATGAAAATAAACACCTAATAAACTTGAGCTAGGAAAAGACTCTATACTAGTTGGTGCAGCGCCCGTTAAAGCTTGAGCTATGGCGCTCGTTATCATTGGCTCATTATCAGCCGCACTAAAATTTTCATTAAAATATACATAGTGTGAACTGCCACCAACTACTACCACCTTGGGCATACCTGCAGAACCATAATCTTTCATATTGATAGGGTTGCCCAAATTATTAAATGAAATGGGTGTACCTCCAGCCACATTATTTGTGACAGTCCAATTCGACAAATCAGCACAAGTATTATCCCCAAAATCATCCACCAAATAATACAATACTTTGCCGGGATTTGAAACCGCAAAACTTTGAGCCGCATTCCAACCTGCCGCAGCTCCATCTACACAATATTGGCAAGGCATCACCCAAGCTATAACAATAACCTTGTTAGCATTGAGCTCTGAAAACAAATTATGACTTATCCCATTGCAATCATTCTGTGTAAAATCAGTCGCTGTTGCTTGGCCAAAACCAAGATGAAACGTGAGTATACATGCAACAAAAAGTAGACTTGCTTTCATAAGAATTGATTTAAAGAATGGAAAACCTATTCAACATTTTTAAAACTAAATGCATTGCCGCTATTCGCTTTCATTTCCCCAATCCACTTGGCATCACTCGCTTGATCTGACATATGAAAATCATCGGTATTAAAATCTAATTTTGGCTCATCATACATCTTGTTCAAATTAAATACCACATTCATTGTTTTATCCTTGCCAGTTACTTCTAAGGAAATTGGGACAGTAATTAGTGCTAAAGCATCGTCTGTACCTAAATGTAAAGTCAAAGATTTTGACACATTTGAAGAATTGATATAATTTCCTTCATGCTTGAAAAATATATAGCCTGTATTCCAACTCCAAATCATATTGTATGAAGGATCTAAATCACCATCTTGAGCACCACTATGATTTCTTCCTTTTTCGATACCTAAATTAAATAGCATGGTCTTATAAGTTCCATTGGGAATATTCGTGGCCTCTACAGTCGAAAAATTATCATCAAATGCATTGATCAAATCATAGTTGTCGAGTTTTACTTGCGTGCCATCTTCTTTAACCAAAATCACATTGGTAACATAATACTTGAGTAAATCTACTGTATACTGATTTCCTGCGCTGTTGGTATAGGTACCCGAGCTTTGCACGATTGATACTCCATCCGCTTGATTTAAAAATTTAATCTTTACATTAGCTGTAGGAGATAATGGGTCAGGATTTTTTTGTTTGTTGCAAGAACCTAGAAATAATGAGGCTACAAGCATGATGAATAGAACACTATTTTTCATTTCATTTATTTTTCAATGCCGAAGTTAGGTAAAATTTAAAAGGCTAACAACTCTATTTTACCCAAATTCAGTATCTATTACAAATTCATAAAGGCATATTGAACAATATTGGCGCCCATTTTCAAGGCTTGCAATCTTTTTTCCTCTGGATCTTTGTGCACTTCAGGATCTTCCCAACCATCATTCAAATCGGTTTCTGTTGAATAAAAGCAAACTAATCGTCCTTGATATATTAATCCATATCCTTTGGGCGGCTTCTTATCATGTTCGTGAATTTTAGGTAAGCCATTTGCAAAATCAAACTTTTGATGGTAGATCGCATGAGTAAAAGGCAATTCTACTAAATCCAATTCAGGAAATACTTTTTTCAAAGCTGGTCGAACATATTTATCTAAGCCATAATTATCATCAATGTGCAAAAAGCCTCCACCCATCAAATACATTCTCATATTTTGTGCTTCCTCATCATTAAACATCATTCTTCCATGTCCTGTGGCAAATAGAATAGGATAATTTAAAATCTCTCTACTACCCGCTTCTACCTGCCCTTCTTGCGCTTCGAAGGAAGTGCCTAATTGAGCATTACAAAAATTAGCCAAGTTTTTTAATGCTGTTGGATTGGCGTACCAATCGCCTCCGCCTCCGTAGACCAATAAACCCAATTTAATTTTCTGAGAAAAAGCAGGGGAGACTAAAAATAAGCAAGCTAGAAGAATCAAATATTTTTTCAAGAACATCATAATATATTAATGATTAATGGCATTAAAAATGGCACATGCAAATAAGCCTGCTGTTTCGGTGCGCAATCTATTGACGCCCAAAGATACTGCAGCAAAGTGATTTGTAATTCCTTGTTGAACTTCTTCTTGTGTAAAATCGCCTTCCGGTCCGATCAAGATTAAGGAATGTTGGGCTGGTTTTAAATAGTCTATCAGTTGTTTTTTTTCTACTTCATCGCCACAATAAGCCATACACTTTATATCCTCAGGACCTTGTACGATATGATTGAATTGAGTCGCCTCATTTAATTGCGGTAAAAATACTTGCTTAGATTGCAACATCGCTGAAATTAAAATCTTCTCAAGCCTGTCTCTTCGCATGTGTAATTTTTCACTTCGATGACAAATCAAGGGCGTAATTTGTTGTATACCCATTTCTGTCACCTTTTCCATCAGCCATTCATTGCGCGCTGCATTTTTAGTGAGTGCGATACCAAGATGCAATCCAAATGCATTGGGTTCTTGAGTTATTTTTTCACCTTGACGAATATGACAAAATTTTTTCTTTACGGCATCAATTTCACATAACACATTTTTTCCTTGTCCATTTGTCAACCAAAATTGATCGCCTTCTTTCATGCGCAAAACTGAAAGAGCATGATGCATGGTTTCGTCGCTAAGTACAATCTCGTCAAAGTCTGCATAAGGTTCGTAAAAAAAAGGATAATCCATGGTGGGCAAATATACAAGTTGCCTAGTATACTTGCAGTACATCTAATACAACTTTGAAATAAAATTCATTTAAGCACTATACAAACAAAAGCAATCATCCGAACAAATCCACTACCTAGTTTTCAATATTGCATTGTAGTTTTGCGCATTATGAATAAAACAGCAATTTTCTTACTCGTATTTTTTATGTTATTAGGTATAGGCTTCTTGACTTATTACTATAAAGTGATGAAGGAACATCCTGTAACGCTGAAAACTTATGGTAATCCGGGACATACAGTCAAACCTTTTTCCTTCACCAACCAAGATGGCAAAACTGTGACTGATAAAGATTTTGACGGAAAAATTTATGTTGCCGAATATTTTTTTACAACATGTGAAGGCATTTGTCCTAAGATGAATGATAATATGGCTAAGGTGTATCAGACTTTTAGAGGACAAAAAGATGTAGCTATCTTATCTCACACAGTAGATCCTGAAACTGATACGGTAGAACAACTAAAAAGATATTCTTTAAAGTTTGATGCCGACCCAGCGCAATGGTCTTTTGTAACAGGCAATAAAGCCGACTTATATACTATGGCAATCAAAAGTTATATAGTACCTGTCACAGAGGATACAACCAACACCGATGTGCTTCCTGATTTCATTCATACAGAAAAATTTATTTTAGTAGAT
>CAZSUF010000105.1:4307-12038 GCA_964609875.1 uncultured Bifidobacterium sp. | reverse complement strand
TTTGTGATTTTTTGTATAATTCAAGCTGTTGAAAAGGAAACATTTCAAATCGTTTAAGAAAGTGAAAGGTAAACAAAAAGAGAAAGAGATAGTCCCGACTTATTGATTTTCTCTTTCTTACTTGGCGCACTCAAATGCCCAACTTTCTATGATGGTCTTTTACATAATTCTCGGATTTTAAATCCTAAAGCATTTTTTTGCAGGCTAAATAAAAAAGTTGTGACTTTTGTAAAATTCAGGCTGTTGAGGAAATATTTGAAGTCGTTTTAGAAAGTGAAAGATAAACAAAAAGAGAAAGAGACAGTCCCGACTTATTGGCCTTTCTCTTTCTTCTTCACTTTCTCTTTCTTGCTTGGCGGAGACGGCGAGATTCGAACTCGCGATACAGTTTCCCGTATACACACTTTCCAGGCGTGCTCCTTCAACCACTCGGACACGTCTCCAATTTTTTTATATCATAGAACTACTTCCTTGAAGGCGAGTGCGAAAGTAATTCTTTTTTATAATAAAAATACAGGGTTCGAACTTCATTTAAGGTGGAGATTCATGTATTTTTACTTGAATGAATTGTTTCAATGAAATAGGAAAAATTGTGTCGATCAATATTTCTAAGGGCGGTGTGCCTAAATTGCCGATAGCCATGGCTAATGTAGGTAAATTAGGTATTGAGGGAGATAAACAAAAAGATAAAAGATATCATGGAGGTGTTGATAGAGCTATTTGTTTGTTTTGTGTAGAGGAAATTGTCAAATTGAAAGAAGCGGGACATCCCATTGATATTGGTTCAACGGGAGAGAATTTGACACTCAGTACAACCCAATATGGCTTGTTGCAACCCGGTGCTCGATTGAGAATTGGAAAGCAAGTAGAATTAGAACTGACTTCTTATGCAGCCCCTTGTAAAACCATTAGACATTCCTTTACGAATGAGCAGTTTACCCTCATTTCGGTAAAATTATTTCCTCATCGATCTAGAATTTATGCAAGAGTTTTAACTGAAGGCGTCATATTTGTAGATGATGCGGTTGAGATACTTGCCTAATAATTGAAACAGATCTATTCTAAAGCCATACATATCCATAACAACTAATCAGGAATGGGCAATTTTTTACTAATTTTAAGGCTTTCCAAGGAATGAAGTTCAGACTATTGATTTTATATTGTTTTTTTTGGCAAATCGGGTATACTCAAATACTTACTCGAGGACCTTATCTAACCAAAGCTACACAGCATAGTGTGGTGATTCATTGGCAAACTGATATTGCGAGTACAAGTAAAGTGCGATTTGGAATTGATTCGACAAATTTAAATAACACTTTTGCGAATATTGCCTATAACTCAGACCATAGCATAGAACTTACAGGCTTGCAAGCCGATACTAAATATTATTATTCCATTGAGACCACTAATTTATTGCTTTTACAAGGGAATGATTTGTATTTTAAAACTTTACCCATGACAAATGCTGCCTATGCCAAACCGATTCGATTTTGGGCTGTAGGGGATATGGGAAAGCAAACTGCCAATCAAATTCAAGTAAGAGAAACTTTTAAGAAATATGTGGATACAAATTATGTTGATGGTTGGATTATGTTAGGTGATAATGCTTATGAGAATGGAACACAAAGTGATTATCAAGCAGGCTTTTTTAATTATTACCAGCAAGATATTACAAGACACACTGTGTTGTGGCCTGTGATTGGAAATCATGATTATGCCAACAATTTGATTTATAGGCAAACCCATCAAATACCCTATTTTGATATTTTTGATTTACCTCAACAAGCAGAATGTGGCGGAGTGGCGTCAAATACTGAGCGATATTATTCCTTTAATTATGGCAACGTGCATATCGTTAATTTAGATTCTTATGGATTAGAGCTTGTCAATGGAAATTATTATGGCTTATCAGACACAGTTTTTTCTCCGCAGGTACTATGGCTGAAGAATGATTTACAACAAAACCAATTACCTTGGGTAATTGTCAATTTTCATCACCCACCTTATACGATGGGTACCCACAATTCGGATACTGAATTAGATTTAGGGGCTATCCGAAATAATCTGATTCCTATTTTAGAAAGATATAATGTGGATTTGGTTTTAAATGGGCATAGTCATACTTATGAAAGAACAAAATTAATTAAAGGGCATTTCGGACTTGAAAATAGTTTTGATTCAGTCAATCATAATCAACAAAATGGGAGCGGACTATACGACGGGAGTAATAATTCTTGTCCTTATGTGAAAAATACTACATCTGCTACAGTCGCAGATTCAGGATCGCTTTATGCAGTAGTAGGGTCGGGAAGTGCCATTCCTCAAGCGCCACAAACAACTTGGCCTCATGATGCCATGTATTATTCGAATTATGCTGACAATGGTTCCTTGGTATTATTGATAGAAGGAAACAAATTAGAAGGCACCTGGATTTCTACCGATGTAAATCAGGTAGTGAAGGATAAGTTTTATCTGTTTAAACAAGTCAATCAGCATCATGTCATTTACGCTCAGCTTCCAGCAACAATTCAAGTTAAAGCAAGTTGGAAAGCCGATAAGTATATTTGGAGTCATGGAGATTCAACGCAAACTAGTTCTATTTTGTTTAGTTCAGATAGTATGGTGGTTGTTACAGATCTACTTGGTTGTTTATCTGATACTTTTCAAATCAAAGATTCAAGTTTGATAACAATAGTAAATCTTGCAAAACAAAATTTTCAATGCAAGGTTTATCCAAATCCGCTTACAACAAGTAGTTATATCGAAGTGCCAAGCTCAGGTAATTATCAATTAAATTTTTTCGATCAAGTGGGCCGTTTAATTTTACAGGATAAAATTAAGATAGAGGGAACAGCTTATCCTCTTAAGATACAAGACAAATTGCCAAAAGGCTTATATTATTTGCGCATATCCAATAAGCAATCTCAGGTTTTTACAACAAAAATAGTCCTTTGATTTGGTGACAAAATGCCATAAAAGGTTGATATTTGCACATTATTTTAATTATGTCAAAAGTTACCTTCATTAATAATCCTCGACCCTTTAAGACTTTGCTCGATGAGAGAATTAAAGCCTATTTTGTTTCAAATTCGATTCCTGAACGTGGAAATTGGAAATTGTATGCTAAAACCATTATTTTAATGGGGTCTTTGTTTTTGGTTTATGGCATCATTCTTTCTATACAACCACCAACATGGATATCATTAGTCTTATGTGCTTTACTTGGTTTTATCGAATCTACTATTGGATTTAATGTCATGCATGATGCAGCTCACGGAAGTTACAGTTCGAATAAAAATGTGAATAATATAATCGCTTGGTTAGGAGGCGACCTCATGGGGGGCAGCACCTTTCTATGGAAGATTAAGCATAATATCATTCATCATACTTATACAAATATTGATGGCTTAGATGATGATATAGCGAAATATCCTCTTTTCAGACTAAGTCCGCATCAAGAAAGAAAATGGTTTCATAAGTATCAATATCTTTATTCTGTGCCTCTTTACTTTTTTACCACTTTTAATTGGATATTGTTTGATGATTATTTAAAATTGGTTACCAAAAAAATTCATACCACAGATATCACCGTCATGAAGTTCAATGACCATCTTACTTTCTGGAGTGGTAAACTTGTCAACTTAACTTTATTCTTTTTAATTCCAATTTATATTTTTGGATTTTGGCCTGCATTACTTGGTTTTTTTATTATGCATGCAGCTCTAGGATTGAGTTTGGCGCTGGTATTTCAAATGGCACATGCCGTTGAAGAAGCTACTTTTCCCTTACCAAATGATCAGCATAAAATAGAAGAAGAATGGGCTTTACATCAGGTAAACACGACTGTAAATTTTGCTATGAACAATAGGATAATTTCTTGGTTGGTAGGTGGACTGAATTATCAAGTTGAACATCATTTATACCCAAAAATTTCGCATATCCATTATCCAGAAATAAGCAAAATTGTCAAAAAAACGTGTGACGATTTAAATATTACTTACCATGCATTTCCTACATTTTGGCAAGCTTTACGTTCTCATTTTACTTATTTAAAAATTCAAGGACAAGCCTAGCTCGATTCATTAAGTTGTTTTACTGCTTTGTAGAAAGAACTGAATTAACTTTCAATATATACGCTTAATTTGAGGCGTTAAAGTAATCTAAATGAAATTGTCGTTCTAAATTTTTAACTACATTTGTTTGCGTTCTATTTTATGAAAAAATACTACTTCACTTTATTTATTCTTGCAAGCTCTATATTGGCTTGGGGACAAAAAGATAAAAAAGAAAAAAAAGATCCTTATACCTCCACCGAGTTGTGGGAACCTATCCCAATTAATCGTCAATTATCTCATGATAAAATTGACAAATTGCAAGTTTCTTCAGATTTGCAGGATGGAAAACAAGATCGCGTGATTACTTTAAAGGGAAATAAAGAAGGTGGAAAACCACTCACCGAAGCTTTGATTAAAAGAGTAGATCAGTTACAAGTTGTGATAGAAAATTTGCCTCTTGATCATTGGAAAAAAGTAAAAAGCTTAATGTATTTAGAAGAAAGCGTTAAGCCATATACCAAAGAATTAGGGAGCGCAAAACAAGCACCACAATATTATGTAGATTTGATTGACGATTTTGAAGTATTCTTTAAAATGCAACAAGATGGACAAAGTCCGGCTAGCTATATCAAACAAAATTTCAATAGGGCTATGTATGCAAGCATGCATTTGTTTAAGGAAGACAATGCTGCTGTACAAGAAGTGTATAGAAATATGGTAAGGTTGTATCCTGAAGAGATGATGAAGAAATTTAGAGAGTTTGCTACCTATGATGCTGCACAAGACATGATGGCTTATTTAGCACCCAAGCAACCTAATTTAATTTTGACTTATGCCACAAGTACCTCTGCAGAACGCAATGCAGTGCGTAAATGTCAAGATCCATTAGTGATGAAAATTGTTGAAATTTCAGATCAAGCAAAAACACCTTTAAGAGCCATTACTTTTCTAGATGATTTGCAAAATGGCAGTATGACCATCCCGCAAGTAAATGCCATTACCGAAAATAATGCCAACTATTACAAGGCTTTAGTGGTACAACGAATGAAACCCAATGTGTTATCTAAAAAAGTAGTTGACCGTGAATCTAAACTTCAAGCTTTAGAATATGTTAGGACTATGAACGAGTTACATGACGAATCTGACGCCTTAAGATTTAAATGCATAGAACCCTTGACTGCCAAGGAAATTTACTTTCTCATGGTTTTATGTAGCGATGAAATTTATACCAGCACCTTTGTAGGTTCTTTCAACAGAATGCTTACAAAAATGGCGCCGCAAAAAGGAGATGCATTTTTGCAAGAACTAAATAATGATAAGTTTAGAACTTTCATTCGTATGAGCGCAGGCTATAATAAACTAGATGAATTTTTAGCCACCATAGAAGAACCCAATCGAAATGTGCTCATGTCTAGCTTTGTCAATAATATTGATAAAAATCCTGATACTGATGTAGAAGATGCTGTAGATGTGGCTGATGCTTTCGGAAGTATTACGGATATCAAGTTACTTGATTATTTGATTGCGGAACTTCAAAAAAACTACGAAAGAACTTATCAAGATAATAATAAACGTGGGCTAATTGTTTATTTTCTTTTACACACCTTATGTAACTCCATTGTATATCCCAATGAATCAAATGATGAATTACAGAACCAATTAAAGGTGCCACCCATTGCCTTTGTTCCTTATAAGAGCTTAGTGAATGATAGTGGTGTAGTTGTTCAACAAGTCTTTTTCTATGGAGATGATGATGGTAAATCTTCCTTCAATAGCTTCTTAGCTAACTTTAAACCAGAAGCATGGAAAACAACCAAGAACGAAAATTGGGTAACCTTAACTTCAATCACCGGAAAGCCAATTGTGGTATATGCCAATCTGCCTTTAGAAGAACCACAAGATGAAGAAGCCCAAACGAAACTTACTAAATTTCTTGATGATCAACAGATCAAGCCAAGTATCGTGATACATCGTGGCCATAGCTACCATCTTTCAGGCACACTTAAATATCTTGGTTCAGGAAATAAAATTATCATTTTAGGTTCCTGTGGTGGGTATCATAATTTGTCAACTATCCTTGGTTCATCAGAAGATGCGCATATTATTTCAAGTAAGCAAACCGGTACCATGTTGGTTACAGATCCTATTTTACGTGCCGTGAATCAAAGATTAATTGAAGGAAAGGACATTAACTGGATTGAGATGTGGTCGGAACTTGGTTTGTTAATGAAAACTCCGGCTTTACAAGATAAGTTCAACGACTATGTTCCTCCTCACAAAAACATGGGCGCTTTATTTTTGAAAGCATTCAAAATTCAAATGCAAGAAAACGAATTAATGTAATTTTTTTTTTGGGTGGCGAACACGCTTTTCGCTGCTACTCCTCCCACGCCAGAGCCCGTGGATGCGGGGTATTCGCTACAATCGTTGCCACTTTAACTCTCAACTTCAAAGGAATCTTTTTTTAAAATCAATTTCCGTAATCATTTGTTAGCACCTATTGTGCTTCTCCTTTAAATTAATTTGTTTGAAAAAAATATGTACTTATATTTGTACATAATAATGTACATATATGTTAACCACAACCATCAGCGATTTTAGAAAGGATATTAAGAAATATATCGATACTGTTTCAGAAGATTACGAAACTTTAATAATAAACAGAGGAAAGGATCAAGGTGTAGTTATAATTTCCCTAGATGAGTATAATTCAATACTTGCAACAAGTCATGAATTGTCTTCAAAGAAAAATCAAAAGCGTTTAGATTCAGCCTTAGATAAACTAAAAAAGGGAAAAGGATTTCAAAAGAAACTAATTGACCTATGATATTAATTTTTGTCGATGAATCTTGGGAAGACTATCTATACTGGCAAGCTACAGATAAGCAAATGTTGACAAGAATAAATCAATTAATTAAAGATATTTCTCGTGAACCTTTCAAGGGAATTGGTAAACCTGAACCCTTAAAACATAAGTACAAAGGGTGTTGGTCAAGAAGAATAGATAACGAACATAGGTTAATTTATAGAGTTGAAGATGGACAGATTCAAATTGTGAAATGTAGATTTCATTACGATTAAAACAGGAGCTATTAACACCTACTCAAAGGCGGGCTTTCTTCTCTACATGAACATTGAAAAATAGAATAATCTTCAATTTCTTAGAATAATTAAGGTCCCCCGCATTTGGGTAGCCGCAAACCTTTATACCCAAAGCATATAATTTAGTCCAATTCATTATAGTATAGTGCCAAGAAACATTCAGGATGATAAATTTGTCATTGAACTTTCTGCTATATCAATTCAGTATTATTGGAATAATAGTTTGTTTAAATGCCAAATATTTGCGTAATAAAAAAGAGGCTGCTTCATAGTTGAAAACAGCCTCTTTGAGGTAAAACATATTTTATACAAACTGGCAAATCACACCGCCCATCAAGGCAAGTGTAAGTATCCAATAGCCTACGTGAACTGCAATATATTTAAATCCTTTTTTCTCAAATAAGGCTGCAGTACCAATTATAGGTAGTGCAAAGAAAATTGCATCAATGGTGCCATGAAAAGCACCATGTTTAAAAGTTCTGAAATTAGTACCATAGTTGTCGAAGAAGTTTTTAATATACAAGCTGATTTCTGAGTTAGGATCATTAAGTGCCGGATTGCCTTCAAATACTGA
>CAZSUF010000105.1:2634-4297 GCA_964609875.1 uncultured Bifidobacterium sp. | reverse complement strand
GAAAAAGTAAGTTAAGCCAAAAGTTAGGGCCATTTTTTTCCCTGAAGGCGGTGTCGGGTCTACGCCAGAAGCATTCATCCAAATTGTGCCAAATGTTTTTGGGTTATACCATAGCATTCCAGTAATTAACGGAATAACTGCAGTTGCGAAAATTAAGTACCAATGTGATAACATATAAATTTGTTTTGTTGAGTAGACAAGATAAAACAATTCATTTTAATTTTAAAATTATTCGATGTATTAAATAACCTGAAAATAAAAAATCCACCCGAAGGTGGATTTTAAAATAATTTAAGAAGCCGATTATTATTTATTGACGCCGTCTTTTAATTCAGGATCTTTGGTTAAAATCAAATACTCATCTGCATCTTTAATTCTTAACCATTTTTTATACTGAGCATCATCACAAATTTCACGAAGACGCTTATCACGCATCATATAACATTGTTTAAGATTATAATTCTTTTCAAGGCTACTCATGTTTTTGTTTACGATAATTAAATCTACATCTCTACTGCATTCCGAGCAAATTCCTTTGAATACAGGACGTTGTATTTTAGCTAAATCAAGATCGTCGCAAAGTACATCTAAATTGGTATATCTTTTTCTCACCACAGTAGTTTGGTATTCTACTTCATTAGAAGTCATTTTGATTTCCTTTTCTTTTCTTGGGGCCTTTTTAACAGGTTTTGCAGCGCGTTTTGGGGCAGGAGCTGGTTGCTCATAAACTTCTTCACGAGCAACAGGTGCTGGTGCTACAGAATTTCCGCCATAATATTTGTCATAACCAGCACGATTTTCGTTGTAAGTTCTTCTGCCACCATAAGTTGTTGGGTAGCTTTTATCTCTGTATTCAGCTTGTTCTTTGGCTCTTTCAGCTCTGGCTGCTTCTCTTTCTGCTGCGCGTTCTGCGGCTCTTCTTTCTCTAGCATCAGCTCGGGCTTCTCTTTCTTCGTCTCGAATTCGTTGCTCGTCTTTGTACTTTGAGTCTTTTTCGTTGCTCGAAATTTTTACATCGTATTCATCTTCCTTTGGCTTTTCATCTACTTCATTTTTTTCATTATCTCTAAAGAATCCTTTTACATTAAATTCTGGATCAGTCGTACTATTTTGGTAATAGCGACTTTTCTTATTTTTATTAGATTGGGCTGAAGCCTTGTGAACTTGGCCAACAAATACTACACATATCACAAGGGCAAAAATTTGTTTCATCATCTTAATTCATGTATTTATATCGCGGAAAAGTATGAAATGTTTTTTGAAATTTATACTTTGCATGGTAAAATTAATATAATGTTTCGAAAAAGTACGTTGAATTTTCTTAGAAATCTGAAAAACAACAACCAAAGAGAATGGTTAGAGGCGAATAGAAAAGCCTATGAAGAAGCAAAGGCTGATTTTAATACCTTCGTAGATTTTCTGATTAAGGAGTTGTCGAAAATAGATGCGAATTATGCTACTTTACAAGCTAAGGATTGTGTTTTTCGTATAAATAGAGATGTGAGATTTTCAACAGACAAATCTCCTTATAAATCAAATTTTGGTGCAGCCTTTAGTATTGGGGGCAAAAAAAGTAAGCATGCTTCGTTTTATGTTCATATAGATCCTACTCAATCTTTTGCTGGTGGTGGAATTTGGCAACCTGAATCTAATGAATTAGCTA
>CAZSUF010000105.1:0-2624 GCA_964609875.1 uncultured Bifidobacterium sp. | reverse complement strand
GTTAGAAGAGAGATTTGTTCAGATTTGTCGCATCGATTGCCCAGGGTGCCGCGCAGGTGCATCGTTTATTCCAGGGCATCCAAACGATGGTTCGCTCGTGTGCGAATCTTCATGGCGTGAAAATGAAGCAAGAAAATTTAAAGACATTTTTGGCGGATTAAGTAATGAAAATACATTGAAAAAGCCACCAAAAGGTTATGATGAAAATAATCCCATGGTCGAATGGCTAAAATTGAAAAGTTTTGTGGCCGCAAAAAACTTGAAGGAATCAGAAATTTTGTCCAATGAATTTGAAAAAGAAGTAGCAAAAATATTTCGGGCAATGGCTCCTCTGATTGCTTTTCTAAACAAGGCTGTAGAGGAATAAATAATTTCATTGCCCTGAAATCAATACTTACCGCAAAAATGAAGTTTGATTTGACATATTTCTAGGCATTTGTATTGTATATATGAAGGGATTGTTTTATACTTGTACTTTCGTTTGCATTCATAGTCCATAATTGCTATATTTGCTATTACTAAAAATGATAATATTATAAAATGAAAAGATTATTGGGATTCAATGGGTTTGTACTACTATCTGTGGTTCTATTTGTTTCATCATGTGGCAGCAAAAAATCAAGTAACTTGGTGTCGTCAAAAACAGGTTGGAATTTTAATGATTCTAAGCTTGGTGGTTTTGATGTGCCATTATACGAAGGGCAATATGTAGGACCTGGCTTAGCTTTTGTAGAAGGAGGACGATTTACGATGGGGCAAACTGATGAGGATTTAACCTATGAGAATAATAATATTCCAAGAACAGTGTCTGTTTCTTCGTTTTTTATGGATGAAACTGAAGTTGCTAATATTCACTATCGTGAGTACTTACACTGGGTAAATCGTACATATAGCAATGACTATCCTGATGTTTATCAAAAAGCATTACCAGATACACAATGTTGGAGAAAGGCTTTACAATATAATGAACCACAAGTTGAGTATTATTTCAGACATGCAGCTTATAATTACTACCCAGTTGTTGGAGTTACTTGGGATCAAGCCAATCAATATTGCAAATGGAGAACTGATCGTGTAAATGAAATGATTTTAATTAGAAAAGGTTATTTGAAGAAAAACCCTTTCCAAGTTTCTGAAGATAATTTCTCTTTAAGAACTTATGTGTCTGGTCAATATGAAGGAGCTGCTGGTATTAAGAAGAAAGATCTTGACCCTACAGGAGCTGGAAAAAGAAATATTCGTTATGAAGATGGAATCTTAACTGCAGATTATCGTTTACCTACTGAAGCTGAATGGGAATTTGCTGCTTTAGCATTGGTTGGACGAAATCCAGAGCCAGATAGCAAACGTAGAAGAGGTGAAGAGGTTGTAACAGACCGCCAAATATATCCTTGGGGTGATAATTTGTCAACTCGTGAAGGTTACCGCGGCGCTTACCAAGGTATGCAATTAGCTAACTTTAAAAGAGGAAATGGAGATGCGATGGGTGTTCCAGGCGGCTTAAATGATAATGCTGATATTCCTGCTGGAATCTATTCATACAAACCGAATGCTTATGGTTTATATAATATGGCTGGTAATGTAAGTGAGTGGGTACTTGATGTGTATCGTCCTAACACACCAATGGATGCTGAAGATTTTAGACCATTTCGTGGAAATGTATTTGATACCTATACCACTTTAGACGACTTTACATTAGAAGAAAAATATTCATTAGGTAATTTAGTGAAGCGTCAAGTTTCTCAAGATGAATTAGCAGATAAGCAAGTTAACTACAGAGGTGCTAATGTAATTTCATACTTAGATGGAGATTCTACCAGCACAGCTTATTATGATTATTCCAATACGACTTTAATTTCTGATGAAGCTCACGTATACAAAGGCGGTAGCTGGAATGATAGAGCCTATTGGTTAAGTCCTGGTACAAGACGTTTCATGCAAGGCAAACACACAAGCTCAACAGTTGGATTCCGTTGCTGTATGGATCGTTTAGGCAGTCCATCACTAAAAGGTCCTTCAGGAAATTTCTTCTTCGGGTCTAAAAAGAAATCTCGATAAAATATTCAACATTTAACTGAAGAGGCTGTTTCAAAAGAACAGTCTCTTTTTTTATTAGTTTTCTAAATATTATGCTTCTACAAAGTAGTTACCTGCAATGCTGAACAACTGGACAATCAATCGAATAATTATAAATTTGCTGAAAAACTTTAAATCAAGATAATATGAACAGAATATTAGTTTTAATTACTCTATCAGACAGCGGAATTGAGACAATAAAATCAAATCCTGAATTGCCAAAAAAGGAAATGGAATTCGTAAATCAATGGAAACAAGAAAATATTTTGGAAAGCTTTTTTATATCAGTGACCAAGAAAGATGCTGTTTTAATATTTCAGCATTTTGATGAAGCAAGAACAAAGGAGCTTATAGAAATCTTGCCTTACTTCCCTTATATGGCAAAAATTGAGTATCACAATTTGAACAAACAGTTTTAAACCAAATAATCTCAACAGACAAACTTGCTACGGATGACTAGTTCAATGGTAATGAACAGACAAAAAGCACAGCAGGTAACACGGGTTTGGCAAAAGTGGCGGTTCAGTGCTCCGCAGACACATTTGTGG
>CAZSUF010000104.1:4980-12160 GCA_964609875.1 uncultured Bifidobacterium sp. | reverse complement strand
ACGTGTGATAGTTTCTACCTATCAATCTGTGACTGGCACTGGTGTAAAAGCTGTCACTCAATTAATGGATGAAAGAAATCATGTGGAAGGCGTGAAGGTATATCCTCATCATATTGATATGAATATTATTCCGCAAATTGATGTGTTTACAGACAATGGTTATACCAAGGAAGAAATGAAGATGACGAATGAAACTAAAAAAATTATGGAGGATGATAGTATTCAAGTTTCGGCAACCTGCGTACGAATTCCAGTCATGGGCGGACATAGTGAAAGTGTGAATATAGAATTTGAGAAGGAATTTGACTTGAAAGAAGCGGTGCAATTATTAGCTCAGTTTCCTGGAATAACTTTGGTTGATGATCCTGCAAACAGTCAATATCCTATGCCCTTGTTAGCACATGATAAAGATGATGTATTTGTGGGCAGAATTCGAAGAGATGAAACCCAAGCAAAGACATTAAATTGCTGGATAGTTTCGGATAATTTGCGCAAAGGAGCTGCTACGAATGCTGTGCAGATCGCGGAATTGATGATGGCTAAAGGATTTATATCTGCAAGTTAATTCGATGTGGGTTGCGTGTAGGATTGCTTTTCAAGTACTTTTCCAAAGTTTAAAACTTTGAAAAAGTTAGGGTTACTCATGATTGCAAAAAATCCCGACTTGTTTCTTTTAGCGTGGTGCATTTAGTAATGAGATAATTGCATTCATTTTTGGACTCGGTTCAGCCTTTGCTTTAGAACTTTTCCAAAGTTTAAAACTTTGAAAAAGTTAAGGTCGCTCATTTCAAACCCTTTAACATTGCTCCTATCTTATCAAAGTAATATCTCCCTTCTGAATCACTTTTTCCTTTTGAAATGGACATTGATACTCGAGTAAATAAAAATATACACCCACTTGACAAGGACTTCCATTAAACTTTCCATCCCAACTATCTTCTAAGGATTTAGTAGCAAAAATTCTTTTCCCCCATCTATCATAAATACTAAATTTTACTGCAGAAACATCGCTAATAGCCATCACCTTGATCTGATCATTTAATAGATCATTGTTCGGACTGAAAGCAGAAGGCACCACCGCTTTGCAACATAATAATTGTTGAATGGAAGCATCCTTGGTAATTACGCAACCTCTATCATCGGTAAGCGTCACAGATAAATTCATCGCAGACAAACTATCTAACTTGGTACCTACTGCGCCATTGCTCCAACTATATTGATAAGGGGGCCACCCTCCTTTAAAAGCGATTTTAGCATAACCCGTATTGGATTCAAAGCATTGAATATCTTGCTTTTCTAATAATAAATTGAGTGGCTCCGCTGGACCTATGACCGAGGTTTGAAAATCACGCGTGCAATTATTTGCATCAGAAACAGTGACAGTATAATTTCCTGCACCCACATTCTGGAAGATCGAATTCGACTGCATGGTGCCGCCATTCAAAGCATATTGATAGGGCGTGGTTCCACCGGATGCGAAAGCTGAGATGGTTGCAGTTTGATCATCAAAACATGTTAAAGTATCTGCTTGAATGCCTGCTAAAATCTGTGTTGGCTGTGCAAAATTCACTACGGTATCATTCGGACAAGAATTCGCATCGGTTAAATAAATTATATAGCTACCTCCTGATATATTGGTCAACTGGGCTGTACTAGAATAATTAATTCCATCTAAAGAATATTTATAAGGTGCCACTCCCCCAATACCCGTTAAAGTAACTGAACCATTTGCATCACCAAAACATGATGGGGGCGTATAAGAGACTATGCCTAAATGTGGAATTCCATCATTTAAGAGTACCAAGGGATCAATATCTGTACAACCTATCGCATCAGTTGTTTTTACCCAATAAGTACCCGGTGCTAGTTGCGTAATTTGATTAGAGGTATTTCCATTATTCCATAAAGTATTCACAAGTCCTGTTGCATTTAACACCCCATTCAAATAAATTTTACCATTGCTACTATCACAATTCGCATTGGCCTTAGAAATTTGATTAATAATGCCTAAAGAAGGTAAAATATTTACGGTATCCTTTCTCGTACAGCCATTGGCAGCTGTGGTTAAGCAAATATATTGTCCCGCACTTAATCCTGTGGCGATATTACTCGTTTGTCCCGAGGGTGTCCATAAGTAGGTAAATGGAGGCAAGCCACCTGAAGTATATAGGGTTGCCTTCCCATTCGCTAAATTGCATTTAGTGGCTAATGAATCCTTGATTGTCAATATTTTTAAAGTATCCACCAAGTTATATCCCATATACTTCTGACAGCCATTTGAATCTGTAATGATGACATTATACACGCCTGAAGGAATATTGGTTAATGAAACAGTCACGGCCCCATTATTCCATTGAATTTGATAAGGTGGTGTGCCTCCTGAAATGCTCTGAATAATTGATCCAGTTGAATCTCCACAAAGTGGCTTGGTTAATACAGCACTCACTATAGGCAAACCTCCATCCACTACATTGACAGAAAGTATTTGCGTACATCCATTGGCATCAGTAACAGTCACAATATAGGTGCCTGCACCTACACTATCGCAAATGGGTCCAACATCGCCATTACTCCAACTGTAAGTATATGGTGCTGTGCCATTTTCTGCATGCACATAAATGATACCATTATCCAGTGGACAAATCGGTTTTTGAATAGAATCTAAGGATATCAATAAATTAATAATAGGAGGTAAAATAAAGTTAGTATCCTTCCTGCAACCATTCGCATCCTTTATTGAAATGGAATAATAACCCGGAGGTAAATTAGTAAATACATTGGATGTTCCGTATGGCCCATTACTGATAGAATAGCTTAAAGGAAGGTTTTGCCCTGAACCAAAAACTGAGATAGATCCAGTGGCATTACCACTACACAAAGGTTGCACAAGATGCAAACTATCTAAATGAGGTTTAGGCTTATCTAAAATGACTGTATCGGTGAGCACATTGGCTGGACAGTTATACGTTATTTCAGCAGTGATTTTATTGTATGGAATTGTATTCGGACAAAAATAAATGCTGTCTGTATTTGTTGCAACCACCACTCCACCAATCTTCTTCCACTTCATTACATAATCAGGACCACCTGAAGGCGCTATTCGAATACCCTCTTGATTTGCAGTAAACATAGAAGCATGTTTGCCACTGGCAGTATAAGCTATTGTGGCTCCTACATTCTGAATACCTACTGTAGCATAATTTTTTATATTCAAAGGATCTGTATCACAATTTACTTTATTGGTAATAAATACATCTATGATATGCGTAGATTCATAAAGTACCACTTGATAAGAAGAAGTATTGGCACTACAAGTATTCCCAAAAATTTTCATGTTTTGATAATCAATCACCAACTTACGAAAGGGCGCAGTGCCTGTTGTTTGATACTTGATGGTTCCACCTAAAACCGGACTCACATCCATAAACATAAACAAGACCGCATTATCAGCAAAGGTCGAATTGAAATAAGGCAACAACTGTTGAGTATTTGTATTACAAGCACTATTATTATAAGCTGCATTAAATGTCAACACACCGTTGTCTGAAATATAACACGTAGAATAAGTATTCTCAAAAAAACAAAAATCAAATCCCAAAGGTATGGCTCCCGAAAATTTATCATCATTTAAATTTACTTGAGTCCCCGTAATTGTATTGGGCACGAAAGGCGTGGAACTAATAGCATATTGGTTTGTTTTTAAAGGCTTAGGATAAGTCGCATGCAGCATAATACAATTACTATCACAGTCCATCAATTCTATGGGCCCTTCAAGTATATTGATGGTTTGTTGCGCCAAAAGCATGTGTACACTGAAGGCAAAACTTATGACCAAGAAAATTTTTTTGATGTCTAAATGTTTCATACGATTTACTCTTTTCAAATATAATAAAATTTTAGGTCTTTCTCTATACTAGCTTATTTTTAATTTGGGCGGCAGACACGCTATCCGCTTTTACTCCTCTTCCGATTCGGCTATCATCTAACATGATAAATGAAATATCGTGTAGCCTCTCGGCATGCGGGGTAATCGCTCCTATCGTTGCCGCAAACTCAGTCAGTCATGATTATTTTATGAGCCATAAACATTAGCCAATATTTTGACTTACTTTTAGGCATCTATTTAATCGTTTCTTATGACGGAATAGATGATCATTATGTTTGTATTTGAGCTCATTAAAAATCAAGCGATGTATTATTTCAAAAAAATGCTAGCACTCATGTGGCTATTATTCCCAATCATGAGCTATGCTAAAAAAAAGTCCAAAGCCTTTCTTTCGATCTCCATTCAAGTAACCCAAACTAGTGATTATTGTGGGGGCGCTGCACCCAGCGAAGAGATTTTGCAAGAAATGAAAAAACCTTCTCCTTGTCTACAAAAAATGATTTATTTAAAATCCGGTACAAAAAATTCTTCTTCACTTCCTATTCTTGATAGTGCCAAAACTGACGAATGGGGAAGAGTTAAATTTAAAATTAATAAACGACTTAATTATTGTATTGTAGAATCATGGAAAGCTTGGCCTTTTAAAAAACCCGATCCTACAGAATTTATTCAATGGGATTATGTGTGTTTACAACAAGCTTATGAGAAGCCTGATTATTTAATAAAATCTGGCACTCTGTTGAAGAATACCATACAGTTAAATTACCATAAATCATGTTTTTACAACCCATTTTGCGGTAACTATAGCGGCCCACTACCCCCATAATAGGAAAAGTAATTAACATTATTATTATTTATATGCTTTGTATGCTTTAAATCAATAACAAATGAAGCGTTTTTTCAGATATGCAACTAGCTTGTGAAAATTATTGAATGCTTATCTATATATTTGCCATTTAAAATTTAAACAACGATTCATAAAATATGGCAACTACAGCAGATATGCGTTCAGGCTTGATTATCAAATTAGATGGAAGCTTGTATTCCGTAGTGGAATTTGGACAAAATAAAACAGCTCGTGCAGCAGCAAAAGTTTGGGCAAAATTAAAAGGTGTAGACAATAACCGCACCATCGAACAAACTTGGAACAGTGGTGAAACTATTTTTCCAGTTCGCGTAGAAAAGAAAATATATCAATATCTATATAAAGATGAAACAGGTTATAGTTTCATGGATAACGAAACCTTTGAACAAATTACTGTTGCAGAAAATTTGGTCAACGCACCTCAGTTCCTAAAAGACGGACAAGAGGTAACTGTACTTACCAATGGCGAAACAGATTTGCCTATTGGTGTAGAATTACCCGATAAAATAGACGTATTGGTTACCTATAGCGAACCTGGCATGAAAGGAGATACTGCAACACGTACCTTAAAACCTGCCACGATCGAAACAGGCGCCACAGTAAATGTACCTTTATTTGTGAATGAAGGTGAGATGATTAAAATTAATACCAAAACTGGAGAATATGTTGAACGTGTAAAAGCGTCTTAATTTAATTTCCTTAACCCCCAAATTAATTATTCGTATGGCAACATCAAAAAAGGCAACGCCTAAAAAAGCGATTCAAAAAAAAGCTGCACCTAAAAAGGCTGCACCTATCGTAAAAACAGAGGCTCCTAAAGCTATCAAAAATAATCCTACAGCAGTTTTCAACATTGACGAAATCAATGAAATTTTGAAGGCTGTTCACTTGTCTAATGTGAACGAATTAAAATTAGAAAAAGGTGATTTTAAAATCACGATTCGTCAAGGTATCAATGTAGTCAGTGCACCTTCACAAGTTGTTCATAGTGTACCTGCTCATGTGCATGCTCCTGCTACAGTAGCAGCACCTGCACCAACTGCAGCGCCTGTTGCAGCGCCCCCTCCAGCCAGTACAAGCGATGATCATAGTGATTTAGTCGTGATAAAATCACCTATGATTGGTACTTTTTATAGAGCGTCTGGACCAGGCAAACCAATTTTTGTGAATGTTGGAGATGAAATTAAAGTTGGTCAAGTTTTATGTATTGTCGAAGCCATGAAACTATTCAACGAAATTGAGAGTGAAATTAGTGGTAAAATTGTGAAGGTATTAGCCGACGATACAACGCCTGTTGAATACGATCAACCATTATTTCTTGTTCAACCTTCTTAAGAGAAGTTTAGTACAAAATAATTTTTAGCCTCAGTACTTATTGTGTTCATAATATTTAATATATGCGCAGAATAATTACTGAATAAACAACAAACTATGTTTAAAAAAATTCTCATAGCCAATCGGGGTGAAATAGCCCTAAGAATTATTCGCACTTGTAAAGAAATGGGTATCCCTACTGTAGCGGTTTATTCAACTGCCGATAAGGATAGTTTACATGTACGTTTTGCCGATGAAGCTGTTTGTATAGGGAAGCCTTCAAGTGCTGATTCTTATTTAAACATTCCTCATATCATGGCAGCAGCTGAAATAACCAATGCAGATGCAATTCATCCAGGTTATGGGTTTTTAGCTGAGAATGCAAAATTTGCAGAAATCTGTGGTCAACATAAAATCAAATTTATTGGACCCACTCCCGAAATGATTAATTCGATGGGTGATAAAATCACTGCCAAAGAAACCATGATCAAAGCAGGAGTTCCTTGCATTCCAGGTTCAGAAGGGTTAATTGAAACAGTAGCTGATGCAAAAAAACAAGCCAAAAAAATCGGATACCCTATTATATTAAAAGCCACTGCAGGCGGTGGTGGAAAAGGTATGCGACTCGTTTGGAAAGAATCTGAGATAGAAAAAGCTTACGAAAATGCAAAAAGCGAAGCTGCAGTTTCTTTCAAAAATGATGGTATTTATTTAGAAAAATACGTAGAAGAACCTCGCCATATTGAAATTCAAATTGCTGGTGACCAATACGGCAAAGCCTGTCACCTGAGCGAAAGAGATTGTTCAATTCAAAGAAGACATCAAAAATTGGTAGAAGAAAGTCCTTCTCCATTCATGACCCCTGATTTGCGTAAACGTATGGGTGAAGCAGCCATTAAAGCAGCTAACTCTATCAATTATGAAGGTGTGGGTACAGTAGAATTTCTGGTAGACAAACATAGAAATTTTTATTTCATGGAAATGAATACACGTATTCAAGTGGAACATTGTGTGACTGAAGAAGTAATTAATTACGATTTGATCAAAGAGCAAATTAAGATCGCTGGTGGTGTGCCTATCTCTGGAAACAATTACGAACCTACTATGCATGCTAT
>CAZSUF010000104.1:0-4970 GCA_964609875.1 uncultured Bifidobacterium sp. | reverse complement strand
AGAAGAAGTAATCAATTTTGATTTAATAAAAGAACAATTAAAAATAGCAATGGGTGAAAGAATTTCCGGTGCTGATTATATTCCGGGAAATCATGCCATTGAGTGCCGCATCAATGCAGAAGATCCGTATAACGATTTCAGACCATCACCTGGAAAAATTACCGTGTTGCATACGCCTGGAGGACATGGTGTGCGCATCGATTCTCATATTTATGCAGGATATACCATACCGCCATTTTATGATTCCATGATCGCCAAAATTATTGCAGTAGCCCAAACCCGTGAAGAAGCGATCAATACCATGAGCAGGGCCTTAAGTGAATATGTCATTGAAGGAATTAAAACTACCATTCCTTTTCATCAACAATTGATGCAAAACGAAGATTTTAAGAATGGTAATTTTACGACCAAGTTTATGGAAACTTTCGAATTGAAATAACCTGATTATTTGATTGATAGAATCATTGCATACATATCCTCAGCACAACAAATCACTCAGTATCTTTCAATCAACTCATACATTTTGACTATGAAAAAATTAATTATTTTCTTTAGTTTCTTGCCGACCTTTTCCATGGCACAAATTACTTTTAAAGATATCGATGGAAAATGGCAGGAAGAATTTCGTACCGAAAAAAAAGGGAAGGAAATTGATTTCAAAGATACACTTCGAATGGAAATTCGTACGGATGGATTTATGATGGTTCGACATTCTATAGGTGCTACCCTCATAGGTGAAGCCGAAATTACAGATAATAAAATTACCCTTCAAGAAGAAAAATTTAAAATAATTGATCATAGCAGAAAGAAATTGGTTTTTGAAAATGAAGATGGACAACATCATTTTCGTAAAGCCGATGAATTTAATGCGAGTCCAGTAAAAAAATTAGTGCCAGGTGTTGAAGAAGGTGAAAAAGATGTTCGCCTTCAGACCTTAAAAGGCAAATGGACTATCTATAAAAAAACGGATCCGAAATTTAGCTCAAGCACATTTTACTTAAAATCAATCGACTTCAAAGAAGATAAAGGAAATGGAACTTATACGGGTTCGGTGACTTTTAATAACAGCGATTCTGTTTACAATACAGAAGCTTTTATTTATATCAAAGGAAATGACTTTATCATCAGTAGTGATGATGAAACGTTCAAAGCCAAAGTGATGAAATCTGACGGCAGTGAACTTATTTTACAAAATGGAAGCATTAATTACTTTCTAAAACAATTTGGAAAGAAGGATTAAGTCATAAAAAAGAAGAGGTTGCAAGAACTTGATGACTAAATCAACATCTATTGACTACGAAAGTTTTCTGTAAACCTTAAATGCAACTTCCTATGTCATCTAAACATAAATTATCAAAGCAACAACAAGAAGAATTACTTGAGGAATTAAAAAAACGTTTTGATAAAAACACCAAACGCCACCCTGGAATTACTTGGGAAGAAGTTCTTACCAAACTTACACAAGCACCAGAAAAATTATGGTCATTATATCAAATGGAACAAACAGGAGGAGAGCCTGACATCATTGATTTTGATCAAAAAAGTGGTGAGTATATTTTTTGCGACTGCTCAGCAGAAAGCCCGAAGGGAAGAAGAAGTTTGTGCTATGATCGTGAAGGATTAGAATCTAGAAAAGAATTTAAGCCCGTGAACAATGCTGTGGATATGGCTGCAGCTATGGGCATTGAGATGTTGAATGAGCAGCAATATCGCAACTTACAACAAGTGGGAAAATTTGACACCAAAACTTCGAGTTGGATTCTTACGCCAAATGAAATTAGACATCTTGGTGGTGCCTTATTTGCAGACAATAGATATGATCATGTATTTGTGTATCATAATGGAGCTCAATCTTACTATGCTGTAAGAGGATTTCGGGGTTTATTACGATTGTAAGCCGGCGGTTGCGGAGGGTCCCCGCGCAGACAGATGCGGCTGAACATGAAGATGGCGGGGGCAAAAAATACACATAAATTTTAGGAAAATCATCTCATCTTTGTGACTCAATATTTTCAAGGAAATGATTTCAGTACAGGAAGCTAAAGCCATAATTGCTGCAGAAATAAAACCAGCAAAAAGTATAGAAATACATTTGCAAGATGCTTTGGGATATGTGCTGAGTGAAGATATTTTTTCTCCGATTCATTTTCCATCTTACCGACAATCTGCGATGGATGGCTATGGTTTTTGTATGGCCACTTGGGACGCTACAAAACCGCTTCGAATCGAAACAGAAATTCAGGCTGGCCAGTCTACAAAAAATATATTGATACAGGAGCAAGGTGCATGCAGAATTTTTACAGGCGCAGCGATACCCTCTGGAGTAGATTCCGTGGTGATGCAAGAAAAAATTATTCGAGAAGGCGATTTACTTTTTATAAAAGATGAGCAACTTAAAGAAGGTCAACATATACGAGGCATTGCATCTCAAACAAAACAAGGGGAGCTGGTTTTACCTAAAGGACATCGTGTAAATGCCATGTCTGCAGGACTTTTGTCGAGTGTAGGTATTTCAAAGGTCGCAGTGTATACAGCCCCGAAAATTATTTTATTGCACACAGGAAAGGAATTGATTGCTGCAGGCGAAACGCTTCAAGATGGACAAGTATATGAAAGTAATTCGGTTGCGCTAAGATTGGCCTTGCAAACTTTACCTCATGAAATAATTTCTATCCACTGCATAGATGATGATATAGACATCACCACAAAAATTATTGGAGAATCTTTACAGCAGGCTGATTTTATTTTGTTAACAGGTGGTGTGTCTGTAGGGGATTATGATTTTGTCTTGAGTGCTTTGGAACAGAATAATGTGGCGCAACATTTTCATAAAATCAAACAAAAGCCAGGCAAGCCTTTGTATTTCGGAAGCAAAGACAACTGTTATGTCTTTGGTTTACCTGGAAATCCTGGCTCTGTGATGACTTGCTTTTATCAATATGTGAAACCTGCCATCATACAATATTTAGGTGTTACAAATTATAACCTGCAACCTTTTTATTTACCTATAGCATCTGCATACACAAAGAATGTTGGACTTACTCACTATTTAAAAGGGAAAATAGAAGGCACCGAAATTTGTATCCTTGATCATCAAGAATCTTATAAAATGAATTCATTTGCGTTGGCTGATGGACTGATAGAAATTGATGAAGATTGCACCCAAATAGCAAAAGGTGAATTGGTCAAAGTATATTTGTTTTAATATTATTTCAATTGGATTATCCTTTACTTTTATATGTGTTGCTTTTTTTTGTTGCCCTACTCTATGCATCTGTTGGTCATGGTGGAGCAAGCGGTTATTTAGCGTTGATGAGTATTTACGGCATCAGTTTACATACTTCTAAACCCATTGCACTTATATTAAATTGTTTAGTATCCTTGATAGCCTTTATACAATTTAAAAGGCATCATTTTTTTAATTGGCGCATATTTATTTCATTAGCTGTAGTGTCCATTCCATGTGCCTATATAGGTGGCCTGATAGAATTAGACCCTACTGTATATAAACAAATTTTAGGTTTTGTTTTACTATTTACTGCGATTCGTTTATTTTTTCAAATTGATTCAAGCACAGAGAAATCAACGATTGATGCGCCTATACCCTATTTATTGATTACGGGATCGTGTTTAGGATTTATATCTGGCTTACTTGGCATAGGTGGAGGAATTTTTCTTTCTCCTATCTTGATTTTTACTAGGTGGGCAGATAGCAAAAGCACAGCCGGTATAAGTGCCTTATTTATTTTAGTGAATTCGTTAGCTGGAATTTTAGCCCAATCAAAAAAAGGATTGATGATAAATGGTTCCATGGGTATGATGTTAGGATTAGCCTTTCTTGGAGGCTTGATTGGCTCTTATCTTGGATCAAAAAAATTTACACCTATTTTGATTAAGAGACTATTGGGCTTTGCTTTAATGATAGCTTCCATCAAACTTATATTAACCTGATGGAACAGTTCGGCATTTATATACTTGCTGGGGGCAAAAGTTCGCGCATGGGAAAAGATAAAGGCCTACTTCCTTATCAAGAAAGTACCATACTAGCTAATATCATTAAAGTGGCGCGAGAATTATCAAACTCAATTTATCTCGTTAGCGAACATGAATCGCATAAGCAATTTAACCTACCCTTGTTAGCCGATTTGCATCCAGCACTTGGCCCTGCAGGAGCAATAGATAGCCTTCTACAACATAGTAAGCATCCATTAAATCTTGTGCTTAGTTGCGACATGCCTTGTATTGATGTAGATAATATTCTTTATATCTTTTCGCACATGGCTTCTTATGACATGGCCATTTCTACCTTAGGTAAATTTTCTGAAGCCTTTCCAGGTTTTTATGCAAGCTATTGTAAAGAAAAATGGCATCTATTAGTTTCCTCAGGAATTTATACCATGCGTGAACTTATTTCGAACTTTGATTCTATTTTTGTGGATGGGAAAGACATTGTGGAACGCAATCCAAATTTTTATAGAAATATAAATACCCCAGAAGATTACAATCAATTAATATCATGAGTGAATCCATCCAGGTAATTTTTTTTGGTCCATTATTAGATATTATTGGCAAAGAAAGTATACAATGCCCTTTTGTTGAAAATACGGAATTATTAAAAGACTATTTATTTAATGCTTACCCTGCATTGAAACATTGCACATTTGTACTTTCAGTGAATCATGAAATCATTACAGACAAAACTCATTTACAAGAAGGGCAAACCGTTGCTTTTCTTCCACCCTTTTCTGGAGGTTAAATCATGATGCAAGAAAATTCATACGATCGCTATCAAAGGCAGATGATTTTACCTGATTTTGGCAAAGATGCCCAAGACAAATTAAATCGTGCTCGAATCTTAGTTGTTGGCGCAGGTGGTTTAGGGTGCCCTTGTTTAATCTATTTGGCTGCTGCAGGGGTTGGGTTTATTGATATTGCCGATGGCGATTTAGTTTCCATGTCGAATTTACATA
>CAZSUF010000103.1:11137-12282 GCA_964609875.1 uncultured Bifidobacterium sp. | reverse complement strand
ACAAGCCATTAAGTACTTATTAAAAGCCATCAAAAATCCAGAGAATAAAGATCTTCGTCAAAAAGCCATCTCGTTTGAAGGTTTAGGAAAAATTTATTACAAGCAAAGCAAATATTCTTTGGCTAAAATGGCCTATGACAGCGCCTTCACATATGGAAGCAATCCTCCAATAGATAATTTAGCCGAAATAACTACAAGGAAAAATGTACTGACAGAAATTGTAAAATATACTGATTTGATTCATAACTCAGACTCACTACTTGCTTTATCGACTAAAAGTGAAAAGGAACAAAAAGCTGCGGCAAAAAGAGAATTAGAGAAACTAAAGAATCAAGAAAAAGAACAAATAGAAACAGTAACCCAAGTTGTAGCCTTGCAACCTGTGGCAAAGTCTAAATCTAATTGGTACTTTTACAACAATACCCTAACCCAAAAAGGATCATCAGATTTTAAACAAAAATGGGGTACAAGAAAACTTGAAGACAATTGGAGACGCGCCTCTACCTCACAATCAAACTTTGCTTCCAATAACAATTCAAACGAAGAAGAAACTACAGATGAAAAGGCTTCGGTCAATGGTGTGACTATCGCTTCTTTACTTGCTAAAATCCCTAAAAATCAGGCGGAGAAAGATGCTATAGAATACAAAATAATAGACGCCTACTATAATTTAGGTTTGACCTATTTCTCACAACTGCAGGATTATAATAAATCTATAGAATCGTTTACAACACTCAACCAAAAATACCCTGCAAATACATTTAAAAAGCAAGCTTATTATGGCTTGTATGTCGATTATAGCAAAATCAATAATAAACATGAATCAGATCGATACAAAAAGTTACTAGATGATGAATTTAAAAATACTGAATTCGCTCTGCTAGCTAATAATCCAACCTATAAAGAAGATAAAAGCAAAGAACTTAAAGTGCTATTTGATCACTATGATACAACCTATCAACAATACAAAAACGGAAAGTATCAAGAAGCACTTGCCTCCGTATCCTATGCGCAAAATTCATTCAGCAATAATCCAATTAGAGCAAAATATGATTTAGTCGAAGCCATTAGCAACGCTGGTTTGAAAGAGATGATTAAATGCAAAAAAGGTCTTGAGAAAATCATTTCAACTTACCCAAATAGCG
>CAZSUF010000103.1:0-11127 GCA_964609875.1 uncultured Bifidobacterium sp. | reverse complement strand
AACAAGCAAGGGCTCAAGAAATTTTAAATTTTATAAATACTGAAAACAAATCCATTGACTCCTTATCGTCAAATTCAAAAAATATAGTTGGCGACGCGAATGGCATGACGGATAGCATGAAAACAGCCGAAGCCTACAAAGCCTTAGCACATTCTGAAGGCAAAGGAGTATATATCTACGAACCCAACAGCCTGCACTATGTGATCATTTTCATTAAAAAATTAGATGGAAAAATGATGGCTCTAAAATCAGGCATCAGCGATTATAATTTATTAAAATACAATGTCGAAGGATATACCACAGGCATGAATTTACTCACAGAAGGTCAAGGTATTATCAATATTCAAAAGTTCAATAACAATGTGTTCGCGAAAAAATATTTAGGCAACATGATGAACGAAAAATTGTTATTCTCTCAATACGATAAAAAAGAATTTGAAATGGCTATCATCTCTGCAAAAAATTTCGTGCCCCCTTGGGCAAAAAGCTTACAGGTTTCAAATAAATTGAATATATGCCCAGGTGGGCCGGGCTTTCCGCTACAATCCATCTCGTTTTGAAGAACGAGATGGGATTTTCGCTACAATCCCTCACGCAAAAATCCCGAATCAATTTAAAAAAAATATCCAAATGAAATTTCTGTTTTGTACTTCCAACAATATGTTTTCATCTTGGATTTTAAAAAATACTCTTCTTGGATTTCTACCTATTTCAAGTCAATCTCCACGAAGTCGTCGGTGAGGTATTCACCAATTCCTTTAATTTTCTCCACAACATAGAATTTAATAGCTACTATTTTTTGTCAAAGAAGAGAAATTTGACCGCAATAATGATCATGATAACCGCAAAAAATTTCTTGATGATACCGGCTGGTATATCCACAACTAGCTTACCACCAAATAGTCCACCCAACACAAATCCCATTCCCAAAATAAGGGCAATTTTCCAGTCAACCATGCCTTTTTTGTGATACGAAAGTGCACCAGCCAAACTTACCGGAAACGAAAGCATAGCAAGGGTTGTGCCCTGTGCCGTATGTTGTGTTAACCCAAATAATAACACCAAAGAAGGCACAATCACTATACCTCCACCAATACCTACCATACTACTCAAAAATCCAGCCATAAGCCCTAAAAAAACCAATCCCAAAATTGATGAAACTGTCATAAAAAAATAATTTAGTCGCACACAATATAATACCAAACTTGCATGATTTACGTTTAAGTTAAATGTTGAATACTTTTTTTTTCAAAACTTGTTTTATTCATTTTGAAAATTATCTTTGTATTCTTCAAAATTTTTAACAAAACTAAAATTAAAACGCAATTATGGCAGACGTAAAAACAACCGTGTCTAACACTTCAGGCGCGAATAATGCATCAGGAAAAAGCAGCAACACAATGATGATTAATGCAATTATTGTAGCTTGTTGTTTAGCATTGGCAATTTTCATCTTTTTATTCGTTCTAAAAAGCGAAGCCAATTTCAATGACGGTGCAGCTAGACACCAACCTAAAAACTTCATGGGAACTATGTATCTAGGAGGTTTTGTAGTACCAGTTTTGATGGCTACTTTCTTTACTTTCATTGCCTTCTTTATAGAAAGATTTTTAACTATTTTCAAATCAAGAGGTAAAATGTCTAATGCTGAGTTCATCAAAAAAATTCAATACTTTTTATCTACAAAAAATGTAGATGCTGCTATTGCAGAATGTGACAAACAGTCTGGAAGCGTAGGAAATGTAATGAAAGCAGGTTTGAAGAAATATAAGGAAATGTCAATGAACACAACCTTAGACACAGACCAAAAGATTGCCAATATTAAAAAAGAAGTTGAAGAAACAACTTCACTTGAATTACCTATGCTTGAAAAGAATCTTGTCTTCTTATCTACAATCACTTCAGCAGCTACCTTATTAGGTTTGTTCGGAACGGTATTAGGTATGATTAGAGCCTTCGCAGCTATGGCAAATGCGGGTGCACCAGATGCGAATGCACTTGCTGCAGGTATTTCTGAAGCCTTAATTAATACCATGTTAGGTATTGGTACTTCATTCTTAGCTATGCTTGCTTACAATTTCTTTACTACGATTATTGATAATATTACTTTCGGTATTGATGAAAGTGGTTTTACTTTAGAGCAAAGTTTTCTTGCTAACTATAAATAACATCCTGTTATTTTTCACAAGAAATTCCTATTTGTTTTAAACTAAAGTAAAAAAAATAACATGGCTAAACATAAATTACCCAGAAAAAGTACCCATATAGACATGACGGCTATGTGTGATGTGGCTTTCCTTCTGCTTACCTTCTTCATGTTAGCAACAAAGTTTAAACCTGACGAGCCAGTGGTTGTGAAAACACCTTCATCAATCTCTGATATCATCATGCCAGAAAACTCAATTTTGCTCACAGTAGATCCTCAGGGTAAGGTCTTTTTTGATTATGATAATAAAAAGGCTAAAGAGATTTTGATTAATAAGGTAAATGAAGAAAAAAAGCTAAACTTAACTGACGAAGAAAAAGAATCATTTAAACGAGGCGCTTCATTTGGTTTACCATTCAGTCAAATGAAAGAATATTTGGCTATCGACCCTATCAATCAAAAGAATTATACATTCACTGGTATTCCAACTGATACATCGTATTCAGTTGAAACTAGCGAATTGGCTTATTGGGTTCAAACTGCCAGATTTGCTGGACAAGAAGAAGGAAATAACCCTCGTATTTGTATAAAATGCGATGCTTCTACCGCATATCCCAAAGTAAAAGAAGTAATTAAAACATTAACTGTCAATCAAATTGATAGGTTTAATCTTTTAACTTCCTTAGAAGCTATTCCCGCAGGAACAGCAGCTTATGATGAAAGAAATGCAGCCCCATCAACTGCACCCGCTAATCCTAAAACAAACTAAAAAATTAAGAAATGGCAGAAATAGATACTTCGGGTGGGGGTAAGAAGAAAGGCCCCGGCGTCAAAAAAGCCAAAAAACTTTCTACTAGAATCGACTTAACTCCTATGGTTGATCTTGGATTTTTGTTGATTACCTTTTTTATTTTCACCACGACCATGAGTAAACCAAAAACCATGGAAATTAATATGCCTGTAGACAAAAAGGATATTAAGGAAGATGAAAAAAACAAGGTGAAAGATTATACTGCAATGACTGTGCTTCTGAGTAAGGAGCACCGAGTATATTATTATATCGGCCTTGCCAATGATCCTTTACCAAAACAAAAACGGAATTAGGGATGCCATCATTGCTCACAAAAAAGATGTATATGAAAAAAGAGTGAATGGTGAAGCAGGTCATAATCCAAAAGATGAGCCAGTAATTTTGATTAAACCAAACGCTGATAGCCAATACGAAGACATGGTCAATATATTGGATGAAATGCAAGTAAATGGAATTTCTACCTATGCAATGGTTGATATTACCGATGTTGACAAATCATTTATCAGTGCTACAGAATCAGCTAATGTTGGAAAATAAGTTTTATGGAATTCAAAATTAAATTACATCAACAAAAAAAATAATTCATGGAAACTAAAGATATTTTAAAGGCTGATGTGCTTGATATCATTTTTGAAGGCAGAAACAAAGCTTATGGCGCTTACGAACTAAGAAAAAACTATAAAAAAAGAGCAAGTCGTTCCTTGATTATTGTTTTTGCTATTTGTGTACTAAGTGCAGCGTCAGTCAAAGCCTTATTAATGACCAAGACAGAAAAAAAGATCAAGCCTAAACCTAAAGTGACTCAATTAGTCACTCCACCCCCGGTGGACAAAAAGAAGCCGCCACCGCCACCTCCACCACCTCCTCCCCCACCTGTTAAACCACAGGTTAAATTTACACCACCAGTAATTAAAAAAGCTGAAGAAGTAAAAGAAGAGGAAAAGCCACCACCGAAAAAAGAATTGGAAAAAGCTGTTGCAAGTACAGTTACAGTGAAAGGAGAAGAAAACGCCAATTTGAGTGCTCCAGTAATTCCTGATAAAGGGCCTGCTGTTGTTGAACCTCCAAAACCTGAACCTCCTAAAAATGAAATATTCGAATTTGTGGAACAAATGCCAGAATTTCCAGGCGGTGAAGCAGCATTAGAATCATTTTTAAGTAAAAATATCAAGTATCCTAAAGCCGCACAAGAGAACAATACTGAAGGACGCGTTGTTGTTACTTTCGTAGTCAATGACGATGGTAATATTGTAGACGTAAAAACTGTAAGAGGTATAGGTTCTGGATGTGACCAAGAAGCAGAAAGAGTTGTAAAAAGCATGCCTAACTGGAAACCAGGAAAACAAAATGGTAAAGCCGTTAGAGTTGCCTTTAGCTTACCCATCACATTCACACTTGAATAAATTATAAATTAGCTAAGTTAAAAAAGGCTGTCCCAAAAGGGCAGCCTTTTATTTTACCATAATGCACTCACTTTATTTGCAGTAAATTCATATCCTGCCGCTTCAAGTAATGTCTGCTGTTTTTGCTTCAATTTTGACAAAGAAAATTTTTTCCTGTTTACTAATTTTATTAGTTTTTGATATATCAAAATAAGTTCTTCGGAAGAGCCCTCGTCCCACATCACAATTTCATTTTTTTTATTCCCTTTAACATGCCACAAATTCACTTTACAAAATTTGTTCACATCTTTGACTTCACTTTTTCCTAGGATATATCGATCCAAATAAAAAAGAAATATCCACCGAATATCTCTAATTCTGTATAGTTCTTCTGTTGGGTACCTTCTTCGATCTGGTTCCACTAAACTCATATATCCTTTTTCAAAACACAAAAATAATTGGTTAAACGAAGCTGTATAATCGTAGTTTATCATTGAATAAAGGCCTTGCTTCAGAAATTGAATTGTATCTACAACCTCCATATGTTCACAATATTCAAAAGTATTTATGAATTGGCTTCTAAAGGAATCAACTTTCGTAATCTCAACCTGAGAAACAGCTTCATTTGAAGAAAGAAGGTAACATAAGAACAAAAAAAGGACATAAGTTATTTTTAGTCTTCGCATCATACTTAATGTATCAAATTTCTAGCCAATTCTAGTAAACTATTTACTACAAAATCTTTTCTTAAAATAATCTATTTCTTAGTCCCATTCTTACCTTTCTCGGAAAACGCTTTTTGCATAGTGGTATAGCCTTTTTTCTTTCTACCATAGTAATCAATTATACTCCAACCGGCCAACAATCATTAAATTGCCACCACAAACTGCCCATACATCTTCCATTGGATTGCATTTGAGCATTCAATCCTAGCTGAATGACTCGACTTTGTAACTCTTGGGTAGCTTGAATAAATTCTATGAAATTTTTTGGCTTTAAGTTTTCTAATTGCAAATAGGTGTTTAGCTTATTATAGCCTGAAGCATTTTTTTGATGTATTTTCATTACCACTGAATTCGTATCAAGGTCTAATTTACTTGCATATTGCTCAACTGATTTTAAAACAGGCATTGCTTGCATGCCAAATTCAGACATAAATCTAGGAATTTTTTCATTCAAAATATTTAGAGGTTTGTCGCCCCACCAAAGTCCCCAATAATGACTGTCACCTGATTTCATACTTTCCTCTCTGCCCCAACCATGTAATGGCGAACTAGCGATGTAAGCTCTTCCTGGGTCATACTCATGAATAAGTTTAGGTAATATCGTATCAAATATCAAATTATATTCATCCCATAATTTTATTGAATCAACGGCATTGATAGAAAACTGCTTTTGCCATCCCCAGTTATTCCAAGCTTCATTAATTTCATTATTGCCACACCAAACAACTATGCACTTGTGCTTTCGCAATCTGATTATATTATCTATAGCTTCTTGTTTAATATTCTCAATCGATAAGCTATCGGCAGGATACATAGCTCCAGCAAACATAAAATCCTGCCAAACGTAAATCTCTAAAGAATCACATAAACTATAAAAGTAATCATCCTCGTAAATCCCTCCTCCCCAAACTCTTAACATATTAATATTAGCTTCTTTGGCTGCTATAAGCAGTTGCCTATATTTTGCTTTGGTAACTCTTGGCAAAAAAACATCTGCAGGTACCCAATTTGCCCCTTTCATATAAATTGGCTTATCACCTAATGTAAAATAAAAAGATTGACCTAACGAATCTGATTCCTGAATAAGTTTTACATGACTAACATTTATGCTACTATCAATTTTCAAATGTTCCTCTCCACAAATTAGCTCAATATCACGCCAAATACCGCATGTAACTAATTTTGGTGCCCAATCCCAACCAAAATTATATTGTGCCTTTCTTATGTAATGTCTATTGTTTTCACAGGGTCTAACTAATGGCAAACTTATTTGTGCTAAACTATCAGCCACACGCTCAGCTGCATGAAAAATAATTTTAAGTTCATTATCTTCTTTTGACAACCAATTACTTACTTCGCAAAGATAGGTCCGGAACATATTGTTGGCTTGCAATATTCTAATCCCATTTAAATAAACGTCAGCATAAGTATCTAACCCATAGAACTTCAAATAGACCTTCTTCTGATCTTTGGTAACATGCAAATTAAAATACGTTTTATACTCCCAATCTTGTTTACTTACCCATTGAACTTTAGTTTCATTATCGCCATAAAAAGGGTCTTGTATTAAAAAGTGCTTCATCAAATCTGTATGAATTGTACCTGGTACTTCTGCTGATTTCCAAAATTCAGTTCCGACCTGTCTAAATGACCAATTTTTATTCAAAATCACTTTTTGCCCTAAAGCCAACTCAGGTAGATTACACAGGCCCCATAGAATGATGAATAAATAAAACTTGCTGAAGCATTGCATAAAACCAACTAATTTATCTTTCATAGGTAGTTTTATTTGCCATGTAAGTATAGTTAAGGATAATCATTATAAACAAAGATTTTCTAATATTGATTTGAGCCTAAAAATTAATAAACAATGAATTTACTTGATAAATTTCGTAAAATCGAATCGACATAAAAGATAGTCCAAACATTAGTTGATCATTTTTACTGTTTCTTTCGCGGAATAAAAATCATTCACAAAAAAATGCCACCTTTTACGGTGGCTAATTTCCAATTTAAATTTCTATTGCTTACTAATAAAGTCATTAATTTCATCCTTACTACTTTGAAAATCAAAAGCGTCATTCACTAAATAAAAATTTCTCTTATCAAGTAATTTCCTATAATTATTCTTAGCAAATTCTAATTTGGTGCTTTCAAAACTTAACTCATTCAAAATACCAATTAATTGTTTTACTGTAATTTGAACATTAACTAAACCAGCATTTGCAGTGCTTACCTTTGAAGTTTCAAAAGAAGCTTTTCGAATTTGCTGAATTAGTTGATCATATCTCCCATGACTGATTTGACCATTGAAATTATTCCATGTCTCTCCATCATAATTATTGTCCTGATTTTTTTTGTTCCAATGATCTCTATTATCATTCTTCCAATTATCATTATCATTCCTATTTGTCCAATCATTACCGCGATCTAGATCATCATCCCCTTTATGCCTATCATCATTTGACCATCTTTTATTATTATTCCATCTATTATTTTCATGATCCCAATCATCCCAATTATCGTTTTGATTCCAATGACCATATTCATCAGCGCAACAATTCTCTTCAATATCCATTGAATTCCTAAAAACAGTACAATAATATATTCGACCTGGTTTTACTAAAATTTTTCCTGCATACATTAAATTACCTTCTTGATAACCATGTCCATTTGAATTATATCTGAATACTTTGATATTATGTCTACCTACTGGCAAATCTCCTACTGTAATTGTACGACCCATTTTATTGAATCTTTTTCCATCGATGCTAACAGTTATTGTTCTTCCTTGGTCTTCCCTAATTCTCAACATCGCTCGATTCCATGCTGCATTTGCTTCAAATTGAAATAATAAAATTAATGAAAACAACAATGCTCTATTTAATATTACGCGATTGTTTGTCTTTAAGTTGTTTGATATAAGTTTCATAAAAAAATAGTTTTGTTTCGGCTTTGACTTTATAATGCCTAAATCGTTTACTTGCAAATTTAAAATAACTTTAGGATAACAGGGCATAACAAATTATCCCTGTGGCAACCGCAGCATTTAAACTTTCAGCTTCGCCAAATTTAGGAATTGTAATTCGATGTTTGCACTTTTTTATTAATTTATCATCAACACCTCTTGATTCATTACCAATTAATATAAACCCTTCATCTATTTTTTCAAACTCATTTAAAGACTGACCGTTAATGACTGCAGCATAGCTTGGGATATCAGGGTTATTTTCAAGTAACAACCCAATATCACAAGACAGAATTCTTACCCTAAAAATACTTCCCATGCTGGCTTGGATTACTTTAGGATTAAAAGCATCTGCAGAATCAACGGTACAATATACTTTTTCAATGCCAAACCAGTCTGCAATTCTAATTATACTACCCATATTACCTGGATCTTGAATCGTATCTAAAACAAGTGAAACCCCTTTTACTAATTGATGATTATGGGTTGGTAACTCTGCAATAGCTATTACCTGATTCGGTGTAGACATCAAACTTAATGATTCTAATTCACTTGCAGAAACTATTTCAAATTCAACACTTTGCTGGTTATCATTTAAGTATAATCGAGCCCAATCTGCACTTGAATAAATTTTACTAATTATTAGGTTAGAATGGATAAGTTCACGAACCATTTTATCCCCTTCAACAACAAATTGGTTTAATTCAATTCTGCTTTTTTTATCAGCTAATGACCTAATATGTTTAACTTGCGCCTTTGTAATCATTCAGTATTTTTCATTGTGACTAGTAAATTTAATAAACGGTATTGGCTAATCATTGCGATCCTTATACAGGTATTTTTTCTTTCATGCAATTATACCAAACACTTGTCTCAAAATCAAACATTATTAAAGCAAAATAAAGTTAAGCTAAAATTACAAAAACCAATAAAATATAGAGGTGAATTAGAAAGTTCCATTCTGTCTCTTGCTCCTCAACCCAACACTCATATGCTAGACTTGGATTTTCTACCAAAATATAAACTTTGGAAATTCAATAACAGACATTCTTATTTTACTAAAAATCCCAATTCTGATAAATTAACTAAACACAAGGTTGAAAAACCAGTTTTAATAGATACCAATCAAATCAAAAAGGCAGAAAAATCGATTAATCAATTTATGATTAACCAAGGTTACTTTTATGCACAAGTAAACACTGAATTAACCGAAATTTCAAAAAAGCAAACCGAAGTAACCTACAATATCATTTCTGGGAAAAATTTTAGAATAAAGGATATCTTATTTATATCTGATGATAAAAATATTCTATGGGCTTTGAACCAATTTCGACATGAAAGCTTTTTAGTAAAAGGAGAAACATTTACTAATTTTAAATGCGGCAATGAAAGGGATAGGCTTTACAAATTAATGAGAAATCTTGGTTATTATGATTTCAAAACTGATAATGTCAACTTTGTTATTGACACATCGAATACAGAAAAACTTAAAGAACTTTTAGCAGATCCTTTTGACCAAATCTTTAATTACTCCAATAAAGATTCAATAGCTCCTCAAGAAATTGATTCCTTAAGAGTTTTAGTCAGTATTGAAAGAAGCAGAGACAGCACATATTCAACTAGCTATCAAATTGATTCGGTCATTGTAGAATTGAAAGATTATCCCCTTGACCAAGGTAATGCCCCATATTATTTTAATGAATTAGATGGCACCTATTTTCATTATCAACATCTTCCCATCAATAGAAATGTGATATCAAGAAATATTTTTATTCAATCCGGTGACACCTATAATGCTTCAAATGTAGAGGCTACTATCAACAGGTTGAATCAATTAAATGTATTTCAATTCGTCAATATTCGATTTGACAAATACCCGAATAAGCCGGGAAAACTTTCATGCAAAATATTTCTAAACACAGCCCCGAAAATGGATCTTGTTGGCTTAACAGATATTAGTACGAGTGATGGTGACTATTTACTAGGAATTGGTGCAAGTTTAACTTATCGAAATAAAAATCTTTTTCATGGAGCAAATCAATTATCTATTCGAGCTGCCCCTTCCATTGAATTTAGAAACGATGCCCTTTTATCTGAAAAAAAAGAGTTTTACATTTCTGGTAAAAACATCAATCTTTCTTCTAATTTAACCTTCCCGAAATTTATCGTTCCCTTTAACCAAAATATATTTAGTAAAAGGAATATGCCTTACTCGATACTTGGATTTAATTATAGTTATATAGAAAGAAAAAATAATTACACCATCATTAATGTAACTGGGTCCTTTGGTTATAGCTGGATAGAAACTCAACAAAAAAGTTGGCGTGTTAACCCATCTTTTTTAACCTTAACTTTCGTACCACCTCATTTACTTGGCAATGCCTTTAGTGAAAAAAGAAAAAACAACACCTACCTTCAGAATATATTTTCAAATAATACGATTTATGGAGAGAATATGACCTTTGAATACAAATCAAAACCAAAATATGTGTATGGTAGTTTTAGCACGATAAAAATAGGACTTGAAGAAGCTGGCACCATACTCAAAGGAGTGAATAAAATCTACAATTTAATCTCGAATAAAAATATTGACCCAATAGCTCATTATGTAAGGTTGGACGCAGATTATAGAAAATATATTAACCGAAGAAAAGCTCAATGGGTAAACAGAGTGATGTTGGGACTTGGTGTACCTATTGCCAATAACAATGCATTACCCTATATTAAGCAATACTCTTCTGGAGGCTCATTTAGTATTCGTGGATGGCGTTCTCGAACGCTCGGTCCAGGAAGATCTTCTGATTCCTCTTATCAAACATCTAATAGTATCATTGATAGAACGGGTGATATAAAATTAGAAATCAACTCTGAATATAGATTTAATCTACTTAAACTTTTTTCTGGCGCCATAAATTTGAAAGGAGCTGGTTTTGTTGACGCTGGCAATATTTGGCTTTTTAACAAAGATGTCAATATCGAAGGCGGTGAGATTAATGCCGCCTATTTTGTTCAAGACATAGCTGTTGCAAGTGGTGTAGGCCTTAGACTAGATTTCTCGTTTTTTGTTTTCCGTGTCGATTTAGGATTTCCAATTA
>CAZSUF010000102.1:405-12287 GCA_964609875.1 uncultured Bifidobacterium sp. | reverse complement strand
TGTCGTTGTCAACTATGCTCCAAGAGTGAGGGTGTCTGCTATTATCTGGTTTTCTAAAACCTTTGTTTTGTGTGGTAATGAGTTCTGCATGATTATTTCCAAGTCTGTTTAATTCATTAATAAATGCTGAACATTCGGTTGAATTCATACTTGTATAGTCGGCCCTGCGTTCTTTCATCCACCAACTCACATCGGGTTCTGTATAAATTCGTATCGGAATATTTGTTATTTTTTTTATGGCAGTTTGTGTTGTGTCGGAAAATGAATACGGTGAAAATTTATTATAGGCTGATAATGAGTTTAAAGGACTACCTCCTGTTTCTTTTTCAAGCCTTTCATTAATGTATAAATTCTCTGGGTTTGGATTATTATCTGTTGAAAGTCTTATATCTCGTTTTGCAGAATTATACATTCTTTCAAAGTCAAGTGGCGGGTCAATGGCAAAAATGGCTGTTGGTTTGATGCTGGCGTTTTCTGCATATTTTATTGTGCAACTACCGCCAATAGAATAGCCACCAACATAGAATCTTTGGTCTTCAAGTTTGTATTTGGAAGTCACATCTTTTAATATCCTATCAAAACTTTGTTGGGTTAAACTGTCAACACCAAAGGACATCACTCCATCTTGAAAGGTTGGAATGATAGTCAAAAGTCCATTGAGGGCTAATTTTTTAGGTAAATCAGTTTGTTGTAAAACTCTTTCTGCAGATTCACCAAAACCTGGGATTAAAAATATAAATCCATTCCATGGAATATTTGAAGGATAAATAACCGTGTAACAATTTTTATTAGTGTCGGAATTGTCTAGATAAACTTTATCAATTTTAAGATTAGTTATTTTTTGTCCAATACTATAATTTGAAAACAATATGAAAGTAAAAAATATAGCTAATTGTCTTGCATTCATTTGTTTTCTTTATTTAGTAAAATCATTCACCGCGCATCTTGGCGAGGGAAATACAAGGTATGAGGTTGCTAGAATATATAGGATTTGACTCAGTTAATTCTATGCATGACTTTTTACCCAATCTCTTATTTTTCGAATATAATCGAAGTAACCTTGTTCTAATCTAATCCATAAAAGTGCGAATGCAGCTAAGGCAAGTCCACCCAAAATATAAGCCGTGGTATTATAAGCACCATCACCTTTAAGTATCAGTATTGTAGACGCAACTAAAGCAAAACCTACAAAAATCATGATTAAATAAGGTCCTCCAATGTCAATCCTTCGTGGTTTAGCAACCATTTTTATTTGTGTACCTTTTTCATTAGAATTGAATTTTAATCGCGTGATAGGTAAAGTATACACATGTTCATCTGATTCAGCATGGGGGATAACCCTGATAATTTCTTTGTCTTCCTTTATTTCGAAATCTAAAGTGTGAATTTTAAAATGTTGACCAAGAAAATTGGCTTTCAATTCACTTGGACTTTTTGAACTTTTAAAGGTGTAATAACGTCTGAAAATCATAGTGCGTGAATTTAGTATCAGAAATGTATACACTTATTACGATGTTTCAAAGATTTTATTGCTTTTTTTTAAAAAATTATTAAAATAACTATGTTTAAATGATAGTAAGTCAAGGTTTATTGATATATAAAAATTATTTGATTTCTCCTTTTGGGCTACTAAGTAAATTTCACTTGACTTAAAGCATTAAAAAAATCTTTTTCAGCACGATAGATTATCAGAAGTTGATCGGCTAGTTCATCGAAACTAACTGTATCAGAAGTTCTTACTTTGCATAATCTTGCTGTGTAAAAGGCAAATTGTCTCCAAAGATCTCCAATGACTGTCATTTCTTTTGAAAGATCATTTAAAACAGGCATATTACAAATCACAGAGGCTTCTTGTAAAAAGGCTGCATAAAGGAATCTAAACCCAGCCCCACCAGTTCCAATTTCCTCTTGCATTCTTATGATATTTCCAAGATATAAGGTGCGTTTTCTTGCATCAAGCTTAGTTGGATATTTTCTAATTTGTTTACTTAAAAACTTGATCGCATTCACGCCAAACCACGGTACTGGGGGCGATTTCATAAAAAAGCAAGTGTGTCTAATGCCTTTTTTAATGGCTTCAGGAAGATTAGGTGCGGTGTTAATTTTTTTAATATAATACATGCTTCCTTTGGGTTCTGGAAAACCCTTTGCAAATCTTGCTTTTGAAAGATCTTCGTAATCTATGGTTTGTACTTCCTCTAAAACAGGATCACTCACAGAATATACTTTATTCTCTTCTCCAAAAACAATTAGATTATGTGCATTGAAGTGAAAACGAAAAACTTCCGGTAAAAAGGGTAAATAAAAAACACTTACTTGGCATCCAGTAGGGATTCCATTCTGTATATTTTCATTTAAACGTAACATGGCTTTTTCAGGAGTGCTAAATTTTTCAGTAGCATATGTGACTCCTAATCTTTTGCAAGCATTACTAAAAACCTGACCTGGAAAAATACGATAGGTGGTGCCTGGTACACCATTTACTTTTACAAAGGGCAAATGACCGAAAAACAATCCACTTCCAATACCAAATGCTAAGGGTTCTGTAATTGGCAAACCTGCATGTTGTAATAAGTTAGAAGTTACCCCGCTTTCACAATGGGCTTGGGCATGATGTTGAAATGGAATGATCATCTTGCAAAGATGAATATTTATTTCACATTTTTCAATTCATCTTCTGTAATATTAAAAACCTCTTTATACTTATCAATTGTTTTTTGAGAAAGAGAATTGAACACTGACGGCTTCATATGACGCTTAATTTGCCATTGCCATTTACCAACATAAGAAGCTAATATGGGTAAATCCATTCTGTTCTTGATCATATAATACGAGATAGGACTAGTTAAACCTTGCTGTACTTTTTGTTTCTCGAGACTTAATCTTTCATCAATATCTTCCCAGGCTTGTTCAAGTACCAAGTTTTCGGCTTCCCAGCCTAAACTTTCTGTTTGCGTATAGGACCCATCTGCTTTAGTTACATACATCACCTTTTTAGGGGCTTTGTCGCCGTCACGAAATTCTTTTTTATCCTGCGGAACATCTTCAATACGCATTGGGATTAGTTTTTGGGATTCACAACTTTACCTACAGTTTCTCCTTTACTTTGTTTGATCCAATCTAAGATCACATTACTTGCTTCAGCCACATAAGGATCTTTTCTTAAAGTCTTAAGCCATTCCTCATTTTTATTCCTAGAAGTGGTATCAATTTGGATTTGAGGCAGGTCGGCTTTAATATTTACTAAAGTAATTAGCTTTTTGTCTTTATCTAGATCTTCTAATTTTTTGCTAATGTCTTTGTTCTCCTTAATTTGAGCTTGATATTTTTTCTCATTCAAAGGATAACGATTGATTTCATTTTGCTTTTTCATGCGCAAGGCATTTTGTGTAATCAAACTGAAGTTTTGGTTGGAAGCAACTCTTTTTTGTGACAACTCATTCAATTGAAGAAAGTCTACATTACTTTTTATAGGCTTATAATCTGCCTTAGCTACTTGATCCCAAGCCAATGAATTTGAATCTTTTCTTTCTCCAATTTCTAAATACTCATAAGGATCTGGAAGTAAAATATCTGGTGTTACCCCTTTCAATTGAGTTGAACCTCCGTTGATACGATAAAATTTTTGTAAGGTTAGTTTAATAGAACCAAAGGGTAATAAAGAGGCATCACCTTGATAAAAATCCTCAAGTGGAAATACTCGCTGAACAGTTCCTTTTCCAAAAGAGGTCGTGCCTATAATGATCGCACGTTTATAATCTTGCATAGCTGCAGCTAGAATTTCAGACGCCGAAGCACTTCCTTGATTTATCATAATAGCCAAAGGCCCATCATAAAGTACACCACTTTCTCTATCATTCAAGGCCTGTGCGGGTGCATCTTTTGATTTTACTTGAACAATTGGTCCTTTATCTACAAACATACCGCCAATCTCTACTACATCATTTAATGAACCACCACCATTAAACCTAAGATCGATAATAATTCCGTTTACATTTTCATTTTTAAGTTTCTCAATTTCTTTACGCATATCAACGGCACAACGTCTTCCATTACTTGAATTAAAGTCTGCATAAAATTCCGGAAGAAGAATATATCCAATTTGCATAGTTCCTACTTTAATCACAGCCGATTTAGCAAAGGTATTTTCAAGTTCTACTTTGCCTCTTTTGATACTAATGATTTCGGTATTTCCATTTAAGTGCTTAATCGTGAGTTTAACAATGGTTCCTTCTTTACCTCTGATTATTTGAACAATATCATCGGTATCCCAGCCAGAAATATCAACGGGTTCATCAGCGCCTTGAGCTACCTTTTGAATAACGTCATTCACCTTCAACCGACCATCTTTCCAACATGGACTGCCAGCTACAATTTGTTTAATAACACAATTAGCACCATCACTTTGGAGCACCGCACCAATACCAATAAATGATCCACTCATTTCCTCATCAAAACGTTGCTTGTCTTTTGGAGGAAAAAAATCTGTATGAGGATCCACTACATGACAAATGCTATTAATATAAGTTGCAAAACGATCTTGGTCACTAATTTTATTTAATCGTTTGAAATAGTTTGCCAAACTTTTTTCTACATTAGCTCTAGCTTTAGCTTCTAATTCTGCATTAGACCATAATGTATCTGTTTTTAATTTGACTTTTTTTTCTGCAATTGCTTTTTGCTCATCTTTAAGTTCTGTTAATCTAGATAATGTGCGAAATTTCATATTTACATACCACCTGTTTTTTAAATCTGCTTGGTCTTTACACCAAGTCAATTTTTTACCATCGAGTTCAATTTCTTCATTGCCATCAAAAGTAAAGGGCGCTTTTAAAGCTTCTTTATAATAGGACTCGGCCTCTTTCATTCTTTGTTTGATTCGAGCAGTTACTAAATCGGGTAAATTAGTTTTTGCAGTAAAAATTTGATCGTCGATTTGTTCTTCATACACATCAAATTCATTTATGTCAGATTCTAGAAAAAATAATTTTCCAAAGTCAGTCATTTCCAAATACTTTTCATAAACTTTTTTAGAAAACTCATCATTGATATTTTTAGGCGAATAATGACCATCTTTTATCACACGTGTAATTGTTTCTTGGATAGCTTGACTTTTAGTAAGTTTTTGATTTTCATCTTGCTTATATGGTTCAATACTCACTTCAGATTGCCCATATTCTGCTAGCATTTCTTTCTTGTCAGCAATCATTTTGAAAGAAAAGAATACACCAATAGCTAACAAAAATAGTAGAGGAAAAAATGCTTGTTTGTTCATAAAATATACGTTGTATTTCAACAAAAGGTAAAGTTAAGGACCCTCTAGTTAATAAATGTATAAATTATCTTTATTTTCACATAAGAATGACGAATTGCAAAAACACAGAGTTAATTAAAAGCAAAGCCTACGAATTAGGTTTCAATGCTTGTGGTATAGCAAAGGCAGAAATATTGGATGAGGATGCTAAACGCCTAGAAGCATGGCTTAAACAAGGATTTCAAGGTGGAATGGGGTATATGGAAAATCATTTCGACAAGCGCGTCGACCCAAGACTTCTGGTTGATGATGCTAAAAGCGTGGTAACTTTAGTTTTAAATTATTTTCCAGAACAAGCTCAAAAATATGAGGATTATAAAGTAGCTAAATATGCTTATGGCAATGATTATCATGAAGTAATCAAATCGAAACTTAAATTGCTTTTAAATTTTATTCAGCAAGAAATCGGAGAAGTGAATGGACGCGGTTTTGTAGATAGCGCTCCGGTATTGGAAAGAGCCTGGGCATTAAAAAGTGGACTAGGGTGGGTTGGTAAAAATGGAAACCTCATTTCTAGAAAGTCAGGCTCCTTTTTTTTATTGCAACCTTAATCATCGATCTAGAATTAGAATACGATACTCCATTCATGCAAGATTTTTGTGGAACATGCAATAAGTGCATTGATGCTTGTCCAACCGAGGCTATTTTGCCCAATAAAGTAGTCGATGGAAGTAAGTGTATCTCTTATTTTACTATTGAATTAAAAGACGCTTTGATTCAAACTCCCTTAAATTGGAACGAATGGATTTTTGGTTGCGATATTTGTCAGGATGTTTGCCCTTGGAATAAGTTCGCGCTTCCTACCCATGAAAAAGAATTTGCACCCAAAGAATTTATGGCATTCAACCAACATGATTGGGAAGAAATTACGGAAGAAATTTTTCTGAAAGTCTTTAAAAATTCTCCTGTGAAAAGAGCCAAATTGAATGGCCTGAAAAGAAATATTGATTTTTTGAAGAAGAATAATTCCTAGCCATTTCCTTTTACTAGAAACTTAATCAGTTTGAATAGCCCCTAAATATTTGTTAAGTTTTTACATTCAATTTTGTAATAGAAATTTATCGTTGTTTTTTTATACTTCAAATTCTTACCATGAAATCTTTGCAATACTTTTTATCTAAACTGAGTAATTATTTCCCTTTCATTATCCTGATCGTTTTTCTAAAATTGATCTATAAAAAGGAAACAGTCATTATGCCACATGAACATGCAACTCAATCTTCATATGCTTATTCAATTCCAACTTTAAGTTTGCCGATAGCAGAAAATACCAGCAACGGACAACCTAAATTATTCTATAGAATTTTTGATCAAAAAAATATTTGCAAAGACATGTATTTTAATTTTGATGATCAGGAAAAAATTGAACTGTTGACAATTTACCCAACTTATAAATTAGGTATTTGTAAGGTTCACACTTACCAAAATCAACCCATGATCGATACCTATCAAGTGGTGATGTTGAAAAATTTACTCGAAACTTTGCCTCCAATTTCTTCATAAGTATTTGGGCGGACCGCGGGCTATTCGCTGCAATCCATCTCGTTTTGAAAAAACGATATGGGATTTTCGCTACTATCCCTGCCGCAATTCCTTCTCGTATGAATCTTTTGTGTTTGTTGCTATTCAGTAGTTCAAATTTGAATTAACTAAAGCACTATACTATTGCAATTTCAAGTTTCTCTATACCCACATTCATTTCTATTCGGCCAAATTGCACTCTAGCTCTATTCTCTTTTATTTCTTTAATTATACCTATTTCTTTGCTCTTAAACATTCTTACTTTGGTGCCAATATCAATTTTTGTCATCATGGCTTTTATTTTCTTCTCTTTAAATGCTTCACTTTTTTCAAGTTCTTCTTGTTCTTTTTTCTTGAATTGTTCGTAACCTGCAATTTTCACAAACTTTGAAATAATTTCTTTCTTATTTTTATTTGTCGACCATTCTTGAGTCAGTTGTTGTAATTTTTTACCGAGTTCAAAAAGCTTTTGTTTTTCTTCTTTTTCTTCAATTTGTTTTTGAATATCAATTTCCATTTTGTCATTCAAAGATTGAAACTCTCTTTTCTCGGCAGTAGTTTTGCTCATCTGCTTTTGTAAATCTTTTTTCAATTTGGCAATCCCATTCTTTTCAATTTGAAGTTGGTTCAGTAATTTATCCATCTTCAATTTTTCGTCGCTCAATTTGCCTTTAGCTTCTTCAATAATGGCATAAGGAAGCCCAATTTTTTCTGCTACTTCAAATGTAAATGAGCTACCTGGTTCGCCAATTTGCAATTCATACAATGGCTTTAAGGTTTTATTATTGAATAACATACAAGCATTGAATATGCCTTCTTCATGATTGGCAAAAAGCTTCAAATTCGTAAAGTGAGTGGTGGCTACACCATGTGCTTCGGTCCGGTTTAATTGATCTAAAATAACTTCTGCCATGGCACCTCCCATATCAGGATCACTACCTGTTCCAAATTCATCTATTAAAAAAAGCGTGTGTTGATCTGTATTTGCTAAAAAGTATTTCATTTTTATCAAGCGTGAGCTGTAGGTACTTAAACCATCTTCAATACTTTGATGATCCCCAATATCACCAAATAATTTTTGTTTAATACTAAATTCACTTTTAGCTGAAACTGGCAGCAATAAGCCCGATTGCAACATAAGTTGGAGCAATCCTATCGTTTTTAAGGTAATTGATTTGCCACCTGCATTCGGCCCGCTAATGATCATGATCCGCTGTTGATGATTAAATTGGCAATGGATGGGTATGGTGTTGATTTTCTTTTCAAGGTTCTGTAAATACAACACCGGATGAAAGGCATTCACTAAACTACTTCTTTGTACGCCTTGTTTCAATAAAATGGGCTTGGTGGCATTCATTTGTTTGCCTAATTTGGCCTTGCCTATTATGAAATCTAACTCACAAATCATGTTGTATTTTTCAGCTAACTGCGATGAAAAAGGTTGAATAAATTCAGTAAGCATTTTCATGATTCTGTGAATTTCCTTTTTTTCATCTTCCTCTAATTCAATCCGATCGTTATTTAATTCTATTACATTTTGAGGTTCAATATAGGTGATTTTACCTGTGGTCGATTGTCCGAGTATAATTCCTTTTACTTCTCTTTTATGTTCAGCAAGTACACAAAGCACTCTGCGACCGTTCACAAAACTCTCGTCAAATTCAGCAAGATGACCAAGTTTTTTTAGTCGTTGTATATGTGATTTATAAATTCTGTCGCTCTTATTCCTATTCTCTTTTAATTCTATTCTAATTTCTTTAAGTTCATTCGAAGCTTGATCTAACACAATGGCATCCTTATCAATCATGTCATCAATTTGGCCAATTATTTGTGTATCCTTTTCTAAACTATTCCATATTTGATATAGAATGGGATATACATCTTGCTTATCGTGATAGAAATGGATTACTTCATTAGAAATTTTTAAAAGATTTCTAAGTTGATGAAATTGCTTAGGCTGTAGCACCGCATCTTGAATGCCAAGCATATGCAGTTCTTTATCAATTTCAGGATATTGAAGTGCAGCTATAGAATCTCCTTTATGTATGGATAATAAAAGTTCGTTAGTTTCTGAAAGTTGTTTTTGAATGATCTTAAATGAATGACTAGGTCTCAGGTCCATGGCCATTTTTTTGGCATTTTTTCCAAAGCAATACGATTCTAGTTTGGAACTTATAAATCCAAAGTCAAGTTGTTCTATTAAATTCGTCGGATAAATCTGCATGGTTGCTGGCTACGAAATCAAAGTTGATTTTTTAAATCGACATTCCATCTTTTTTTGTGTAATTCAATATATTTTCTGGGTAATTTACTTTTTCTAAAAATAATCCTTTAGCTACTGCGCTAAAATCGGCTCCAGCACAATCTTTTTGTAAAATGATTTCTTCAAATTCACGAAGGCTCAATTTATGTCTGCCAAGCTTTAATTGGGTAGCTACCATGGCTCTTACCATTCCTCTTAAAAATCTATTAGATTCAACATGAAAGCTAAGTGTTTCTTCATTCTGTTGCCAATAGGCTTTTTTTAAAGTGCAAATAAAGGTTTTTACATCAGTATTCTTTTTCGAAAAGGAAGTAAAGTCGTGATGTTGAAGAAAGATATTTGCTCCTTGATTCATCAGATCAACATCTAGTGAAAAAGGGTAGTAGTAAGCACTTTCTTGGATAAAAGGATTTTTCTTTTGTGTAATAAAATACACATAACTTCTGCTTGTTGCATCGAATCTCGCATGAGATTGAGGATCTACTTTAATAATATGTTTGATCACGATATCGAAAGGCAAAATTGCGTTTAAATTATACACAATTTCTGAAAGATTCTCATGAAGGCTATCTACATGAAGGTAATTTTGGTAAGCGTGCACCCCAGCATCGGTGCGACTTGAAGTAGTGGTTTCAATATTTTCTTTGAGGAGTATGCTGAGTGCCTTATTGATTTCACCTTGAATGGTATGCAAACGTTCTTGAATCTGAAAACCTTTAAAGTGTGTGCCTTTATAGGCGACTTCAATAAAATATCTTGGCATTTTTAGTGAAATAAAAAGGAGATCTATTTCTTAGATTCAGCCAAAATTTGTTCTTTAGAAATGATGAATTTCTCAAGTTTATTAATAGGCAATCTTAAGTGAATAGTTGTGGTGGCCTTTAAGATATCTTTTTCAAAAGTAGGGTTCCATTTGCGAAGTCTTACAATATCTTCATCCAAAATACGAGAGATTGTTTCTAATTTGTAATTTCCTTTTACCTTTAAAATGGCCATTTGATCTAATTCTTCTTTAGAGAATTCTGGCTTTTTGACTTCTATCACATCTTCAACTTCTGTTTCTTCTTCTATACTTGGTTTCCCTACTGTTTTGAGATTAGAAAAATCTGGTTTTGGTGCTTTAGCTCCTTTAGGAAAAGAGCCCATGTTTAATACATTTGTAAAACGATCTAAGAAAGCATTCGTAGCAATAAACGCCATCACATGGTTTTGCGTTTCTTTAGGTAGTTTAGGTTTGATATCCCAAAAACTTCTTCCCATGCCACTATTAATAGCTCTTAATACAGGAGCGGGACCACAATTGTAAGATGCAATCACAAGTAACCAATCATGAAACATCCCATGAAGTTGTTTTAAATATCTTGCAGCTGCGTTGGTGCTTTTATACATGTCTCTACGTTCATCAACAGTTTGATCTACCCTCAATCCCATCATTTTCGCTGTTCCTTCCATAAACTGCCAAGTGCCTACAGCCCCAACAGGAGATACAGCATTGCAATTCATGGCTGATTCGATGATAGCTAAGGCTTTCATTTCTTTAGGCACACTATAGCGTTTCATGATATTATCAATCAATTTAAAATGCGCACGATTGCTAGTTTGTATTCTTGAAAGGCGGTTGCCATGATTTAATTGATAGTTTTTTACATAATCATTAATATAGTCTGCATAAATGCCAAACACAGCATAGCTTACCTTAAATGGTGTTTTGGAACCAGCATAACTAAGTGTAGAAGAGTTTGGTTTATTTTTTCTTTTGACAAAGCGACTACTATCAATAGAATTCACTTTTTTAGTTGTAACTAAACAAGAGTCTTTTTTAGCTTTGGTTTTAATAATGACTATTGTATCAAATTTTTGTCCAAATACTGTTGAAGCATTCAGGACTGGTAACAATAGCGCACAAACGTAGATTAATAATGACTTATTTATTTTCATTTCCCCCCTAATAAGTTTAAAAAAATTATAGTGTTTATTTATTCATTCTCTTTCATTCCAGTTTCGATCTCACTTTTAATGTTGTCCTTGGCATCTTTGAATTCACGCATACCACGACCTAGTCCGCGCATGAGTTCAGGAATTTTTTTGCCTCCGAATAAAAGTAGAACGACTAGCCCTATTAGTATCCATTCTGAACCTCCAGGCATACTAATTAGTAAAGTTTCAAGTAATGACATTGTCCAATATTTGAAACAAATGTATTTAAAATAAACTACATATTTTCAATAATGCTTGGTTAAATTTCCCCAAATAAAAAAACCGGGTGATGAAACCCGGTTTTTAGTTGATGAAATATTTTAAAGTTTGATTCTTTTTTCTTTGATACGAGCTGATTTTCCTTGACGATCTCTAAGGTAAAACAACTTCGCACGACGTACACGACCTACTTTATGTAATTCAATAGATTCAATATTAGGAGAATATAAAGGGAATGTTCTTTCAACACCTACGTTATCACTCATTTTTCTAACAGTAAAGCTTTTTGTAGTTCCAGTTCCTTGGTTTTTAATACAAACTCCTTTAAAAGTTTGGATACGTTCTTTATTTCCTTCAAGAATTTTATAATTTACAGAAATGCTATCGCCTGCTTTAAAATTAGGCATTTCCTTAATTGGATTTAATTGCTCTTGAATATATTTAACTACTTGTTGCATGACCTTAAATTTTGGAGTGCGAAAGTAAACTACTTTTATGTAAAAAAAGAAAATATTCATAAAAAAAACCGCCAAAAAAGCGGTTTTTTTTGAAATGTCTTTAATTCTATGGGAAAATCCCTAATTCCAT
>CAZSUF010000102.1:0-313 GCA_964609875.1 uncultured Bifidobacterium sp. | reverse complement strand
GTTCTCATATCCGTGATTTTCTTATTTTTTAACCAAATATCTCTGATTTCGTGATAGGAACCCATCATGGTATCTTCAAGACCACTATGGACTAAATCAACTTCATCAGGCCCATGAAGGATAATTCCTCTTTCTGCTTTTGATACTTTTTTTCCTGTTAAGTTTTCAATTGAACTTAGAATACTTGTATTCATATTTTCGCTGAAACGCTTTTCCATACGACCATAGCGCACGTGACTTAAATTTTTCAACCACTCAAAATAAGAAACAGTCACACCACCTGCATTGATATACATGTCAGGTACAACTACTG
>CAZSUF010000101.1:3054-12312 GCA_964609875.1 uncultured Bifidobacterium sp. | reverse complement strand
CGCAAGAAACACCCATAACAACGAAGACCATTTTTGTTGCGTGAGGGATAGAAGCGAATACCCCACAGCGAGGCACGAGCGAGGAGTAGAAGCGTATAGCCCGCCCCTTGGGGCACGCCCTCATAAGGTTTTATATGCTAAATCTACTTGTTATTAAATATCATATCCTTCCCAAATATTTACTCATAGCTACCAAATATTAATTGTGTTGGTAAAACCTCGGGGAGTATTTATTCATTTGTAGTATAAAAAATAAAGTAAATGAAAATCATAAAATTAATATTCTTTATTGGCAGTATGTCTGCCTTGTTTTTCTCTTGCAAAAAAGAAGCAAAAACTACTAATACGGAGTTCCTGACTAAAACTTGTTGGAAGTATAGCTCCAAAGTAGTGGATAATACCAACGATGGTATTGATAATGGTGCTGAGCAAATACTAGCTTGCGACCAAGATAATACAGAATGTTTCAACGTGAATGGCACGGGTAACATCGATTTTGGCACACAGCTGTGTGGCACAGAGGCGAATACTGCCACTACTTGGAGTTGGTCAAATTCATCACAAACACAGATGAATTATCAACAAGGCAGTGGTGCATTGCCAATAGTAATTAATGTAATGCAGTTAGATGCAACTACTTTTAAATACAACATTGTTTTAGACTTTACAAGTTCAGGTGGAAGTTTCACTAAAATTACAGCTACTGCTATTCATTTATAAATAAAATATAATTCTCATGAAAAAAATAACATTCATCATATTACTCATCACAAGTCAGTTTGCTAAGGCTCAAGTTGGTACATTAGACCCTACATTTAATACTTCAGGTATATTGGTAGATGATTTAAATAGTGCCATAAGCCCTGGTTCTGCGGACAGAATATATGATGTATTAGTACAAGCAGATAAAAAAGTAATTATACTTGGCGAATGGAATGCAAGTGATTTGTCTAGTAGTCCACATTCTATATTTGTAAATCGCTACAACGAAAATGGCACTGTAGATGCTACGTTTGATGTTACAAGTGCTGTATCAGGCACTTGGTATTTAAATAGTAATCAAAGTGCAAATCCACGCCAAATATTTAAAGCTTGTTTGCAAGCCGATGGTAAAATCATACTAGCGGGCAGAGAGTATAATGGCTCTAATTACGACTTTATGCTAATACGTTTACAAGCAAATGGCTTAAAAGATAATACGTTTGGCAGTAATGGTTTTGTAACTATAGATAAAGGTTTAGTGGATGAACAATTTACAAATGTATGCTTACAGCCTGATGGAAAAATACTTGCTTGTGGTAGCGCTTTGGAAGCTACCACAGGTAGAGATTTTCAGATTATGCGATTTAATACGGATGGAAGTTTAGACAATACATTTGATACCGACGGCATAGTAGCCTACAATACAGCACCCAATACAGAAAGCGATATAGCTCGCGACATATTGGTACAGTCCGATGGAAAAATACTTATAGGGGGCTTTTTTAATACTGCTGGAGTTTATAGCATTTCTATTATACGGTTAAATGCAAATGGTAGTTTAGATAATACCTTTGATACGGATGGTATGGTAATTATGAGCCTAGCAAATGGAACTACCAATATATTTGACATGGAATTACAAGGCAATGGTAAATTGGTAGTTGCAGGTACCGAAAAAGTAGGAAGTAATAGTACAAATGGAATACTATTGCGATTTAATACGGACGGCAGTTTAGATAATACCTTTGATACCGATGGTAAAGCTATTTGTAATGTATCGCTATATGACAATCTTTTTACAGCAATGGCCATTCAAGCAGATGGCAAAATTATTGCAAGTGGAATTGTAATAACTGTTTCGAGTACAGTTGAAAATTTAATTGTACGTTTTAATACCAATGGTAGTTTAGATAACAGCTTTAATCTTACTGGTTATAAACAAACTTTGGTACATCCAACTAAATGGAGCAATGTAACTGGTATGAAGTTGGCAACGGATAATAAAATTGTACAAGCTGGTTATAATTGCGATCCTAATACTTCTACAAATTGTGATGGTGCTATATTGCGGTACTTGGGAGATGCGCCTGCTTCTATTCTTGAAATTCAAAAAAACACCTTTCTGAATATCTACCCTCAACCAACCACTGATTATATTTATCTTCAAAGCAAAAGCGATGTAAATCATGATATGTCAGTATCATTATGTGATTATACAGGTAAGGTAATTTATGATTTTGGGAAACAACAATTTACCCAGCAACGTATCGTAAAGCTTCAATTACCTAGTCAACTTAAAAACGGTTTATATTTTTTAAAATGTTCCAACATTGCAAATACGTCAATGGAAAAAATAATTATACAACATTAAACTTACATGATATGCCAAAGGTGATTTTATACATTCTTATATCATTTATTTTGTTTTTCAGCGCTTGCGAAAAATCTACCATTATTAGCACGCAAACTAGAGAGGGTAAGATATATGGGTATTCAAGTCAAAACTTTGCCTATGGTGTTACAGTAGATTTTGGAACTATAAATCATAGAACAGGGTTGTCCGTTAATGTAGCTCAGATAAAAAATCAAAGTTCTGTGTATAATCAAGCCATGTATTTGCCTTCTAAGAACTATATCGTGCCTACAGGTTACTCTTTTGTGCCAAGTACAACAAATACACAATTGAAGAGAGTGAATACAGTTAATAATACGATAGATAGTATAAGTAGCCTAACCACAGATTATTTAACAGGGCTGACATATAGTCCATCTACGCAGAAAATGTATGCCATTGAACAAGACACACTTTTTGATTTTACTATTGATGAGAACCTACCGAAGCGAATAGTAAAAGATGGAAAAATTAAACTACAGATTCTTCAACAGCCTAATAATTTTGTCAGCACCACGGCACATGGTTATTTGCCCAAATTGTATGGGGCTTCTGTCCGAAGTCTAATTTCAATTGACTTAAAAACAGGTATTGAGAAAAGCATTAAATCTGAGTTAGATACAGTTAGTTATTATTATGGTGTCAGATATAATCAACATGACAGTATGGTTTATTTTCTGCAGGAAGTTTGGGATAGTACTTTTCAGCCCTTTGAAGTAAACCTTATGAAGTTAAATCCTCTAAATGATGAAATAAGTTTCGTAGTCAATATTCCACAATTAAGTTCAATTGGCGTTTACTCACCAATTAGTTTGGCTCCATATGCAGCTACTATTCATTGTTGTGAAAATGTATATTGCCTTAATCGAGATAATAAATTTTATAATATAAATATTGGCAGGAAGCAAATTGAAGTAGTACCTACTGCAAAAGTTTATCAGGGTTTAATATGGGTTAATGAATAATATGAAAAAGAAATTTTTACATAGGTTTTTATTTTTGGTGTTGCTAAGTATGCTGTCTAAGCATGGTAATGCGCAACGCCCCAAAATGCCATTTCAATTAAGTCCTGAATTCAGTGTGCCATTTACTCAATTGAACAAAGATGTATATCCAGTAAATTCAATTAATCAATCCAAACAATATGGCTTAGGATTAAAGTTTCGCATTAGTAAAAAATGGGCTATAGGCTTGGAAGGTCAATATAGAAACTTTAATCTAAAAGAAAATATTGAAGCGACGTATGCGCAGTATATACAAAGTGACCCAAATGCAATTAGACAATATAGTAATTCTAGCATACTCAATGGAGTGTTAAGTTTGAATAGATATAGATATAGCAAAAAGGGTAGAAGCTTATTTGAATTTGGCATAGGCGGTGGCATGCAACAACAAAATATTGGAAGAAGCATACTAGCTTTTCATAATCCTCTTTTATTAGGTCAATTAGATACCTTGTATCAAAATGGCAACAATGTAAATTCATATTTGGGACAAATGTCACTTCAACATACTTTATTTATCGGCAAACATATTGGTTTGAAATTAGGAGTAAAGGCTCAATATGCGCCTAATTTTTATAAGGTATCATATCATAAAGTAGATAATAAAACCAGCCAAAGTTTTATAGAAGCATGTAAGACAGTTATCATAACCCAAACAACTTCAAATCCAATAACCATTATGCCAACGGTTGGTTTAACTTATCAATTTGGGGGAAGAAAAGAGCCAAAGCCCAAGCCAGTTGATAATACACTGGAACCAAAAGAAGAAGATAAAAATAGGCAAAGCAGAAATTGCTTTGAACTCATTTGGAGGAATAAACCAGAGAATGGTAAATGTTTTGAGGGAGAAGAGTTGAAATTTAAAATAAGTCAACCCACATCCAATCCGCCTGTAGAAAGTTATAAGGTGTACTATGCCCCCTTTAATAATCTTGATGAATTACACGAAATCATGAACTTGACTTTTCCCGTGAGTAGCTTTTCGATTCGTACAAATGCATTTAGCACGAATACACGATATGTCATTGTCGTTAAAGCCATTTATAAGAATGAATACAATAATTGTCTTCAAATGATAAGTCCAATAGAATTATGTACTAATCCATGTAATTTAAACAATTTGCCAAACTTGGAAATACCAAAGTAATTTAAGAAAGTAATCAATAAGCACATACATGAAACACCTACTCATTATAATTTGTATTTTCGCCTTAGCGTCATGCGGAGTGTATAGTCCATTTACCTACATGGTAGATGTAAATTCATTGAGCCGGCACGAATTTGAATTTAAAAGCCTACAAATCGAATATCCAAAATCATTGACATCCCAAGTGCCGACTGATGCTACTTCAGAAATACCCTTGTGTGAACGCGATAATAGGTTGAAGTTCTTATCAAATGGCACCTATGAATTTTATGATAATTCATTGGCTCTTTGTGCTTCTGGAAATAGAGCCAATACGGTGGTTGGGAGCGGTAGGTATTCTTTGAGGAATGTCAACAGCCATACAGATATAACCATGCAGCAAACTTTCCCAACGTCAAAATCGCCAATTGTGATGAGCATTGCTGGTTTAGGGGTCTCAGAATTTAAATATACTGAGCCTATTACAAACGATGGACAGCTAAAGGTTTGGATATTTAAAGTGGTTAGATAATTGTTTACTAATTTCACATTATGAAAAACACATTTCTACTTTCTCTTGTATTCTGTTCGTTTTTTGCCAATGCACAAAACAAAGAACTAAAACCTTTTTTTATCGATAAAGACAAACTCATTGGAGGGTATAAAAATTCAAAAGGAAAAATTATTATTCCTGCAAAGTATACTTTAATGAATGGAGATGAGATGACCACTCCCGACTGTCAATATGTTTATGTCCTTGCAAGTGGGATAAGTAAAAAACCTGTTTTACATTCAGAAGTATGCAAAGTGTTTAATAAACAAGGCAAACTATTATACAATGCCTACTGGTTCGACAATGGTCCTGATTATTTTAAGGAAGGCATGAGACGTTATGTAGAAAATGGGAAGATAGGTTTTGTGAATATATTAGGATTAAAAGAGATAAAAGCACAATGGGATTATGCCTCAAATTTTGAAAATGGAATTGCAATGGTAGGTAACAAATGTAGAAGTGTAAAAGTAGAGGATGAACATGCTAACATTTCTTGTGAATCTTATTCTATAATAAATTATGAAGGAATAATTATTGCAAAAGCAGACTCAACTACAAATATTGATTCAATCAAAAAAGTAAATAAAGAAAGAATAGTTTTTTCGAAACCTTTATTGGCTCAAGAAGTAGAGTATAAATTGCAAAATTTACCAACGGTAAAGCAAAATATAAAAAATGGAGATTTAGAAAAAGAATCATTATTATTTTATTTAAAAGATAATGCTCAAAAGCGATGTTGGCTCTTTATTTTCAAAGGAGAAAATGATTTGTTTGATACAGAAATTCAATACCTATACTATCCAGAATCTAAACTTTTATATCAACTCAATGACTGTGGCAATAAAACAAAAATAAATATTTAGAACTTTGAATAAAGAAATTATTGTAATTATATTCATTCTCGTCTATGCTTTTCAAATTGCTTGCCAGTCAAAAAAGATTGAGCCAATTAGAATAAAATTGGATAAAGCCATTTGGTTTACCGATGTTTCAAATCTTCAAGACAAAGACCCAAGAGCCATGCATTTTGGTTCAGTAAATGTGTATATACAAGGTACAACAAATGCTAAGAAAATTTATTTTAAACATATCGGTATGGGTTCATTGGCGAATGGCAAATTGGAATTAGATGCACATGGATTTTTTTCAGATACCCTTTTTTTTAGCTCGACTTTAAGCTTAAAAAAAGATTCATTTCAATGTCTAGGAACATTATTTGCAACCAATGATACTACGCAAAATGAAAGTGATTTAAGGTTTACTCCTTTCTTAGAAGAAGATACAGAAAGTACTATTCAATTGAATTTTAAAAGTCCTTATTTAAAATATCATTATTGACATGAAAAAAATAATAACCCTGCTATTTGTTTGCGTAATCTCTACTCAATTATTTGCCACTCATTTTAAATTTGCTTCAACCAAAATAAAAGAAAGTAAACTAACTGCCAATGGCAAAAACACCATGTATGCTGGTGCTACAGTCACTTTTTTAGGAGGTTTACTTTATTTAAAAAGTACTTCACAAAAAGTACCCAATTCAAACACATTTACACCAAGAGGTGCAAGTAATAGAATTCTTTCATTAGGAATTATGGGAGCGGGTGTTGCAACTACTGCTATTGGTGGTATTCTTTTTGGAATCGGGAAATCGAACGATGCCATAAAACACAAACGAAAGGTAAGTTATTATATTTCGCCAAGGGGGCAAATAGGCGTTCTTGTTAAGTTATAATCTTTACTCAATCTTTATCGAAATAGGTTAAACAATAATCATTCAAACAATTTGTTTTGATTGTGCTAATTATGGTAGCGCTATGATAATATTTTAATTAATAATTATCAAATATTTACTCATTCCTGCTAAATTTTAATTACGAATTCAAATGCTATTAAAACATGACAATTTTACATAACATAATAAATAGTAAAAAAAAATGAAAAAACTTACACAAAAAACAATCTACTTGTTCTCAATTATTTTCTTAATGAGTTTCGGAAAAGTGAATGCACAATGTCTCGATTTTGGGTCTCAAAGCGCTGTAGCAATCGGCCCAGATGGGATGGGGGCATACTTTGTCTATGCTCAAACTTGCTTCAGCATGTTAGCAGGAGTAGAAGTTGGAAATTTTCCAATAAGTAATAATGGGTTGCCTGTGGGTAATTTAGTAATTAATCCGTCTTATGTTCCTATAATGTGTGATATTTTTGACCCTATTTCAGGGAATACAATAACTGGATGTACAATTAATTTAGCATCTACTGGAGATGGGATAGCGATTTCAGCCATTGATCCAATGAGTAATCCAGTTTCTGGAGCGTTGGTTGCTGTGCCTGCAAATTCTTTTTGTGTAAGTTTCGATTATATGACTTTTACAAATCCATTTACTAATTTAACTAATTTTCAAGTAGGTAATTTAAGTTGTCCAGCAACACCCTTGTTTCAAATTAATCAATTTCCTCTGCCAATTACACTAAAGAGTTTTAATGTAGAAAAGAGTAAAGATTTTAATACATTAATGTGGGTAGCAGAAAAGCAAGTTGATTTTAGTCATTTTGAAATTGAAAGAAGCTTTGATGGTATTCGTTTTGAAAAAATAGGAATGGTTAATTCTCAATCAGAATCCCATTACCAATTTAATGATCAGCTTATTTTAACAGAGAAATCTTATTATAGACTTAAAATGATTGATATGGATGGTAGATTTCAATATTCAAACATTATTTCTACAATGAATAAACTTTCTGATGAATTGATTATTGTGAATAATCCAGTGAAGTGTGGATCGGATTTGAAAATAATTTCAAATTCAGCTTATCAAATTTTCACTATGGATGGTTCTAAAGTAAACGATCTTCGCTCTTTGAATAAAGGTATTTATTTTGCAAAAAACAAATCAGGTAAAACAGCTAAAATTCTAGTTGATTAATAAAGGTTCAAACTATTTTATGTTTTGTTTTAAAGGACTGTCTAATATCAAATCAAAATAAGGGTTCATTCAAACAGTATTTGACCTTTAAATATGTTTCTTGAAATTAAATTATTTTGAATGGGACTTAATTATGCCTAAGTTTTGTAAACTTTATTTTTAAAAGTCTCTGAAGAAATCAGTATTTAAAATAAGAGTAAAATGCAATGACTCTTATTTTAAATATTGTTTGAAATCAATTTAAAGAAGGCATGATTTGTATAAATGAATTAACTGAAGGATATATGATATTCATTATATGTGTAAGCTTGCCTGAAATTCATGAAATGATTAATTTATGAATAAAGGAGTTTTGTGGCTAGTTTTTATTGGTCTCTTTTTATTAGCCCTAGGATGTAAATTCAAATTAAAGGAAGCTTTGATTATCAATTTATCAGAAATAAATTGGTATGCAGAAGGTAGCGATAACTCGGAGAATAGAGATAAAGGATTAAGAATGGGTAAGTACTTAAATGTTATTGTCAAGGGGAGGCCTAATTGCCGTAATATCTATTTTCTCCAGTCTAAAAATGGAGGGGTGTTTAAAAAACTAAGTTTAGACTCTGCAGGTAGTTTTAAAGATACACTTTGTTTTTTTCTTACTGATAATAGTCGATCGTTTAATTGTTCGGGTTCCTTAATTGGAACTAATGATTTGTTGAAAAGTAAGTATGATTTGAAATACTTAAATTTTTTGATAACGAATAAAATAAGAAAGAAAGATGTTAACTTGGTATTCAATATGTAGGTTTATGCCTTAAATTAATAATTTCTAGGATTTAAATTGTTCTTAAGTTTGATTAAATTTTGAGTTAAGAGCTACATGCCTTAAAAGGTTGAGGGTTACATGGAGTGGATTTATATAAATGATTTATTATCTTTATTTTATCAAATACGGCAGTTTTATAAATTAATTGAATCTTTATATAATAGATTCAGATAATAGTAAGCTTATTTTGGCCTTTGTGAAATTCTATTTAAAAAACGTGTTCTTTTCAATAAGAATTGAATACATTTGTTCCAATGGCTTTCGAACATCAAGCAAACCCCGATTGTGCTCACTGTGCAAAAAGATTTACGAACGTATTTTGCAATGCAAAGTATGATATGATGCAAGAGATCAATGCAGAAAAGGTTTGTACTCAATATAAAAAAGGCGAAAATATTTTCAAAGAAGGTACCAATCCTCATGGTATTTTTTGTGTCAATTATGGCAAAATTAAATTGTCTAAAAT
>CAZSUF010000101.1:0-2995 GCA_964609875.1 uncultured Bifidobacterium sp. | reverse complement strand
CAGCAGTAGCCATTGAAGATAGTGGAGTTTGCTTCGTGCCCAAAGAACTTTTTTAAGGCATTCTACAGCGTGATTCGAATTTGTCGCTAGAAATGATGAAAATGTTATCCGATGATCTCAAAAAGGCCGAAATGCAAATCACGCATCTAGCACAGAAACCCGTGAGAGAGCGGGTGGCGGAAGCCTTATTATTTATCAAGGAGACTTATGGTTTCGAAGAAGATGGAAAAACCATTGATGCTACTTTTAGTCGAGAAGATATCGCTAACATAGTCGGAACTGCTACCGAAACAGCCATTCGTTTATTGTCTGAAATGAATAAAGACAAAATAATTCAACTGGCAGGCAAAAAAATAGTCATTACAGACTTGCCTAAACTCATTAAAACAGCTAATATCAACGACTAAATTAGAAAATATGATAAAAATCATATTTTAGTTTAGACTAAGTCATAATTCAACAAACTTTATCAAGTGAAATTTACATTTAAATGTAAGTTGTATGGTAAAGTATTCAGATATTCATATTGAAGATTTTAAAAATCTCAGTTTTAAGTCATTTACTGAATTTTTGATGAATGACTACTATCCATTTCTATTCTCCGAATTGAATAAAATGGAAGAGTGCATTATTAATCTTCATGCAGATTATGATGTAGATATTTTGAATTTAACCCACAAAAAAATAGTTGTTGAGTTTGATGAACTTTATCGTAAGGAAAAACTTGTCTTATTCCCTTATATTTTACGCCTTGATCAAGATAACCTGAAATCGGAAAATTGTAAACCTTTTAAGAATACTAAATTACATTTTACAAGTATTATAAATCAAGTTGACCAAGCCCTCGACATTGTAAGTAATTTTTTTCTAAGTAATTTAAATATAATTTGTCTTGAGTCTATTCGATTAGTTCTTGTCGAATTTAAAGATAATATGATCAAGCTTCAACAGATCAAAGACGAGCATTTTTATAAAAATTACAAAAATTGTGGGGGCTGCCAATCTCTATAAATTCTATGATGAATTCACAAATAAATATTCTTTGCAGTCATTGTGGTGAGAATTGTCCAGATGATAGTATACAACTCAATGAGCTTAATTTTTGTTGTACAGGTTGCAAAAGTGTGTATTCAATTCTTAACCAACATCAACTTTCAAATTATTATTGTTTAAATGAGATGCCTGGTCATTCTATGAACGAAACTCACACAAGTAAGTTTCAATATTTAGATGATGCCTCTATTGTAAGTAAACTTATTTCATTTAAGAATAGTCAACAAACTCAAATTGATTTTTTTATTCCTCAAATTCATTGCAGTTCCTGTCTTTGGTTGCTCGAACATCTGTATAAATTACATGAGGGTATTATTACTTCAGAGGTAAATTTTAATGAAAAAAAAGTAAGATTATCATTTGATCATAATATAATTTCATTAAAACAAGTAGTTGAATTGCTAAGCTCTGTAGGGTATGAGCCACTTATCACCTTACAAGATTATGATGAAAAAGAAATTAAACCTGATCGCAGAAAGGGATATGTGAAACTTGGCTTAGTAGGATTTTGTTTTGCAAATATTATGATGATCAGTTTTCCTGAGTATTTAGGCATGAGTGTAAAATCTGATCCTTTGCTCTCAGTTTTTTTTAGGTATGCGAATTTAGTTTTAGCCTTGCCTGTTTTTTTCTATGGAGCGAGCGATTTTTTTAAAACAGCTTGGCAGGGAATAAAGCAACGCTTCCTAAATATCGATGTGCCTATTTCACTGGCTATTTTGATCACCTTTGTGAGAAGTGTTTATGAAGTGATAAACCAAAGTGGATCCGGTTATTTCGACAGTATGAGCGGGATTGTTTTTTTTATGTTGATAGGACGAGGCTTGCAACAAAAGACATTTAATAACCTCAAATTCAATCGAGATTTTAAGTCTTATTTTCCCATTGCCGTTTCCTTAATCCAAGATAAAGTAGAGGTGTCTACAAAAATTCAAGATGTAAAAGAAGGTGATGTATTGAAAGTATTGCGCAACGAAATTATACCTGTAGACTGTATGCTGAGCTCAAGAATGGCAGACATAGATTATAGTTTTGTAACAGGTGAAAATGATATCCAAAGTACAGCAGCTGGTGAACTAATTTATGCTGGAGGCAAAGTTCATTCGCCACAAATCGATGTAATTTGTGTGAAACCTTTTTCCCAAGGACATTTTACCTCGTTATGGAATAATCAAATTTTTAAAACTGAAGAAAATCAAAAGGCTTCCTTTGTTGAAGTGATAAGCAGATATTTTTCACTTGTTTTAATGGTTATTGCAGCTCTATCTTTTACTTATTGGTATTTTGTAAATCCTGCCAATTCATGGAATGCCCTGACAGCCGTTCTTATAGTTGCTTGCCCTTGCACCTTGTTGCTTGCATCTTCCTATACTTATGGTTTTATGATTGAATTATTTGCCAAAGAAGGGATGTTCGTAAAAAATTCCCAATCTATTGATAGCTTAAATGAAATTAATCATATCATATTTGATAAAACAGGTACCATTTCTACAGTGAACCAACAAGAGGTGAAATTTGTGCCTGCATCTCATCATGAAAAAGATTTGGAAGTGTTGTTAGGTATCATGAAACATTCTTCACATCCCTTAAGTGAAAGAGTCTGCAAGTTTTTTTCGAAAATAAAGACCGAAGATATTTTGCATAGTAAAGAAATAGATGGTCAAGGAATAGAAGCCTGGCATCACGAGCAACATATTAAAATTGGAAGTGCAAAATTTGTAGGTGTAAACGAAGTGCATAATGAGTCAAATTCTATAGTGTATTATAGTTTCGATCATCATCGTGAAGGTTATTTTATGATTTCAAATACCATCAAAGAAGGAGTAGAAGAAATGATTAAGCACTTGAAATCATATCGTTTAAGCCTTCTAAGCGGAGATACCGCAGCTTTGCAAAGTCAAATGCAGAAAATATTTCCCGAAGAATCACAGTTACTTTTCAG
>CAZSUF010000100.1:0-12342 GCA_964609875.1 uncultured Bifidobacterium sp. | reverse complement strand
TGGCCAAATACACCAACACTTTCATATTCTTCTAATGGCATATGGTCTGGAAGTAGTACAGGGCCTGGCACAGATTTTTGTGCAAATGCACAAGCTGTTATAGTAATGTCTTCAACAAATGGTACTTTTTCACAGGGCGATGGCACTTCATATGCTTCACCAATAGCCTCTGGCACTATGATGCTGCTACTAAGCCAAGATTCTAGTGCTGCTATGACCTATGATAAGCTATATAAAAGAATGCGTGGCGGTGCATTTGATGTTTATGGCACACCTGTAGGTTACGATACAGCTGCAGGTTGGGGTTATGTGCGCGCATACAAAAGCATTAAATATGCCGTTGTAGAAGACTATCCTAATGTAGATATGGTAGATAATTTTGCAATACCTGTAAACTGCAGCAATAATGCTAGTTTTACCTTGCCATTTACCCCTAAATTTTTTAATGGTACTGCTGCAAGTTCAAGGGTTTGCTTATACCCTAATGGTAGTGCTATTCCTTACACAGTAAATGCAGATAGTAGTTTTACTTTTAATGTGGTGCTTTCTACCGCTAATGGTTTTACAAATGGGAGTTATAATGTCATTAGGTATAATATTGTTGTTGGCGGTTGTTCACATTCTTTTCCTACCATGCCATTTACAATTCAAAATATAGCTGGTCCACCACCACCAGTTATGCCAGCCATTGCTAATGTATTTAACTTTACTCCGCCTTTTTGCGAATCAGATACTGTAAAAATAAAATTACTAAATCCAAATCCTAGCTATACAGTTACTGCCAATATAAATGGTACAACCCTTGTATATAATGCTAGCGATAGTACAATTACAATTAATGGTGGCTTTACAGCACCAACAAGCCATTTACAAGTTAATTATACTAATAATATTAATACTACTTCTTTGGATAGTTTTTTTACAGTAAAGCCTGTCTATAATCCTAGTATGACAATGAATCCACAAGTATATTCATTATGTAAAAATACGACTACTACATTTACATCAATGCTATATAATAATGTTGGCAATGGAACATTTCATTACCAATGGTATGTAGATAATATTGTTCAAGTTGGTGATACTAATACAACTTTTACGTATAATTTCCCTAATGCTGGAAATCATATAATTAGTTGGACAGTTACCGTTACAAATAGCGGTTCAGGTTGTTATACAAGTAATCAATATACTTATAGTAGAACTATCAATGTGATGTCTTTATCAGGTTTGGCAATCAATATGACACCCGCTAGTGGTCAAATATGTGCAGGTGGTTCTGCCTTGCTTAATGCTACAGGTGCAGTTTCTTATTCTTGGACTGGAGGAATTACCAACAACGTCACTTTTTACCCCACAGCTACAAATACATATACTGTTACAATTACTGGTAGCAATGGGTGTACACAAACAAGTACTAGAACAATTTCAGTGAATACCACACCTAGCTTAAATATTACTTCTACACCTACGAATGCTACAGTTTGTAGTGGTCAGCAAGTTACTTTAAATGCAACAGGTGCTACCACTTATTCATGGACTGGAGGAATTACAAATAATGTTGCATTTACACCAACAACCACAACTACTTATACTGTGACTGGTTCAAATGGTTGTACTGCTACAGCAACCAAATTAGTGACTGTGAATGCAAGTCCTACTTTATCTGTTGTTGCCACACCCACCAATGCGACGATTTGTGCTGGGCAAAGTGTAATACTAAACGCTACGGGTGCAAATACATATAGTTGGACTGGCGGTATAATCAATAATTCAAGCTTTACACCCACCACCACAACTACTTATACTGTGACTGGTACTAGCACCAATGGTTGTAGTAAAACCTCTACTAAAACAGTTCTAGTAAACTCAACTTCAAGCTCAATATTAAATGCAACTATTTGTCAAGGGCAAAATTATCTAGGCTATACAACATCTGGTGTTCATATTGATACATTTATTAATTCTAATGGATGTGATAGTATGAGAACTATTAACCTAACAGTAAATTCTTTACCCACCATAAATATTTCTTCCACACCCACAAACGCTACCGTATGTGCTGGGCAAAGTGTAACGCTAAATGCCACGGGTGGCACTAGTCCAATTTGGAGTGGAGGCATTAGTAATAATAGTAGTTTTGTACCCACAGCCACTACAACCTATACAGTTACTGCAACAGGCACAAATGGTTGCACAAATACCAACATAAAAACTGTAACTGTTAATCCATTACCTATCATCAATATCACTGCCACACCAAGCAATGCTACGGTGTGTAGTGGGCAAACCGCTATACTAAACGCTACAGGTGCATCAACCTATAGTTGGAGTGGAGGCATTAGTAATAATGTTAGCTTTGTACCTAGTGCAACAAATACGTATACAGTAACAGCCACTGCAAGTAACTCTTGCACGTCTACTGCCACAAAAACGGTTACAGTGGGTACTAATACCACATCTACAATTTCAGTAAGCATATGCCAAGGGCAAAATTATTTGGGCTACAACACTACTGGCATTCATGTAGATACTTTAGTCAATGTCAATGGTTGCGATAGTATAAGAACCATAAATCTTACCGTAAATAATTTGCCAACTGTGACAGTGAGTAGCAACCCGGTAAACACAAATCTTTGTGCTGGTCAAAGCATTACACTCAATGGAAATGGTGCAAATACATATAGTTGGAGTGGAGGCATAAATAATGCAGTAAATTTTATTCCTACAACAACAAATACATACACCATAACAGGGACAGATATTAATAATTGTAGCAATACAGCCAGTGTTGCAGTTTCAGTGACGCCATACCCAATCATAAATATTGCAGTATCTCCAAACGATACTCTTTGTGCTGGCGATAATGTTTTATTAAATGCATCAAGTTCAAATGCATCTATTTCATGGAACGGAGGTATCATGAATAATTCATCATTTACCCCAACTGCTTCATCAAATTATATAGTTACTGCATTGAGCAATTCAAATAGTTTATGTTCAAGCAGCACTTCACAACATATAGAAGTGTTGCCCAATATTAATCCTACGCTAACAGTGGCATCGTCAATTACACAAGGCGTAACAGGTGCGCCTATTGTGTATACTGCAACTACGAATGTGCCATTGCCCTATGCAATCAATTGGTATTTGAATTCTATTTTTCAAACTACCTCGACTACGAATACATGGAATACTAATTTAGTTGCTGGCACCAACAATGTGTATGCAACAATTAAGAGTACCCCACAATGTTTACAACCTGATAGTGCAACAAGTAATATGGCTAAGGTCAATAATATTACTGCAATAAATGATATTCAAATAGAAGGAATTTCAGTATATCCAAATCCTTTTACAGACATTCTAAACATTGAAGGTTTACAACCAAAAGATAAAATAGAATTGTACAACAACATTGGACAGAAACTAGTAGAAACCTCAGGACTAATCATCATTAACCATAAAAACCAAATTGAGTTGACAAGCTATGCGAGTGGCCTGTATATCCTACACATTACAAGAGAAGATAAAATAAACATACTTAAGCTCACTAAATAAAAACCCTGCGACAACTTGGGGTTGGTGGAAATATCCCAAAATAACAACATGAATAAATTTTATTTGCTGACGTTTTTTACTTTTTTCTTCACTAATGTCCATTCACAAGAATATATATTTCAGACAAAACAAAAGGGAAAAATTATCGAAGAATATTATACAATAAAAGGAAGTGATAAAAAAAATGGAGCCTATATTAAATATGAACTTATCACTGGGGTATTTACTGAAGGAATTATAAAATTGATAGAAACAGGTAACTATAAGAATGATCAAAAGGACGGAAAATGGTTAGTCTTCTTCAATGCAAATAATTTTTATGGTCGGAATTTAATTGCAAGCACTCTTGAATATAAAGAGGGAAAAAAGAATGGGGCCTTTATGCAATTCTATATTGATACAACAAGAAATATAATAAATACTCAATTTAAAGACTCTAAATTAGTTCCAATAAATCTTGACATCGATTTCAAAAAATATAAAATTAAGATGCTAGGATTATTTGAAAACGATAAAAGAACTGGTGAATGGATTGTTTTTGATGACCATGCTAATGAAATTGAAAGATATGATTATTCAAATAGTAAATTTATTTCGGACTCAGGTTCGAATACATTGAATGCTGCCAATCGAAAAGCAATATACTTAGGCGGTGATCAATCTTTTAATTCTAGTTTTTTTGATTTTATTAATTCAGTTGACTTAGAAAACCCGAACGACTTTGATTCAACTTTCGTGCAACTTAGTTTTAATATAGATACCTTAGGGGTTATTCATAAAGTTAAAGTTGAAGAATCCAATTCGAATATCAATACTGAAAAGAAGCTTCAACATTTTATGATGAGAACAAGTGAAAATTGGATTCCAGCATTCGTTGACAACACAAAAATAAATTCTAGAGGATATTTATATTTTTACTTCATCAGAGAACCAAACTATTTTCAAAATAAATTCCAAGTAAGAAAAAAGATAAGATATACTCTAGATATACTTCCGCCAACAGCACCTAAGCTAAAAGGCAGGCTTTAGACTTCCTATGAACATTCAAAAGTAAAAGAATCATCAATTTTTTAAATTAATTTCGTTTTCAAACTCCCATAATTCGGGTAGCTACAAGCCTATGAAAGAAGAAGAATATATTGAAAAAAATAAAGCTGCATGGAATGCGAAAACTCCACTACACATTCAATCAGACTTCTATAATCAACAAGACTTTCTCGAGGGAAAAAATACTTTACAATCTATTGAATTAGATTTATTGGGTGATGTTAAAGGGAAAAAAATTTTACATCTTCAATGTCATTTCGGTCAGGATAGTTTATCCTTAGCCAGAATGGGTGCCAGTGTAGTGGGAGTAGATTTTTCTGAAGTTGCCATTTCATATGCCCAAAAATCTGCCGAGGATTTAGCCTTGGATGCCCAATTTATTTGTTGCAATCTCTATGATCTTCCTCAACATCTCCACGAAACTTTTGATATCGTATTTACATCTTATGGCACTATAGGTTGGTTGCCTGATATTCAAGCTTGGGGCAAATTAGTTGCGTCCTATGTAAAACCTCAAGGACAATTTGTGTTTGTAGAATTTCATCCTGTGGTTTGGATGTTCGACAATGATTTTAGTAAAATTGAATATGCTTATTTTAAAGAAGATCCTATCATAGAAATTGAAGAAGGTACTTATGCAGAGAAGGAGGCGCCCATTCGATATGAAACTATTAGTTGGAACCACGGCCTTGCAGAAGTACTACAAAGTTTATTACCTCATGGCTTGAAACTGCATACTTTTCAAGAATTTGATTATTCTCCTTACGATCATTGTTTTCGCATTGCTCATTTGGGTCATAAAATACCCATGGTCTATGCTTTAAAAGCTATTAAGGAATAAGATAACAATCGCCTGTGGTGCTGAAAGAAATGTATTTATCTTTTAAAGACTTGCAATCTGTGGTTGCCTGATCGCTAGACTTACTTCTCATAGGAAAAGTTTCGTGCTTGATAATAGTATTGGTATCAATATTGTGCGAGTAAGTACACTGACACGTATAATCCTTTTCTTTAGCACAAGAAAATAAAATGGCTGTAAGGAAAGAGAGTAAAATTATTTTTTTCATGTCAGCGTGTATTTATTTTGCGAGAATGAGTAAAAATAGTTAGAATTAGGGAATTCAGCAAGACAAAAAAAACCTGCCATGAGCAGGTTTTTTTTAAATATATAATTTATCAGATCCTAGAAGAAAGTCGATCTATTATCATTTATTATAGCTTTCTTTTTCAAGACCATAGGAATCATTTGATCTACTTGTCCTTTTGTTTGTTGCAAGATTTGCATTCTTTCCATCTCAACCATTGGATTTGGTGCAGCCGGTGTTTCCACTAAGTTTTTAACTTTAATAAAAAATACACCAGATTCTCCTGCTATACCTGGTGATAATTTATTCACCAAAGCTTTATTAAATGCTGAACCGATTATTTTAGGTTCGTATCCAATTTCTTGATTACCGCCACCTAGATATAAAACCGTATCTGCATTTTTTACCATCATTTGAGATAGACTCGCGATTTCTTCTAAACTAGATTTTCCTTTAAACTTGTCTATCAACATTTTTCCTTTCTTTTCTCTTTTCAACATACCTTCCATTTGAGGTCTAACGATATCGATTGGAGGTAAACTTCCTTTTTCACTTCTTGCACTCAATGTGGCTACTATGCATTTATCGTCCATATTAAATATAGGAGACACATTGCCAATTTTAGATTCAAATGCCCATCTTGATAATTCTCTTGCATTGCCTAATCCTTGAATTCGGGCCTGTGTTTTTGTAATATATTCTGCAATACGCTTGTCCTTGTTCATAGCTTTTGCAGTTTCTGTGAATGTTTTTGCATCCTTAGCTTTAGAAATAAATTCGTTGGCTTTTGCAAAAGCAGCGTCCATCGTGGCTTTTCCTGCTACTAGGCTTTTGCTTATCATAGCCACCTTTACAGCAGGTTTAAAATCTTTTTGATCTGTAATTCTGATGATATGATAACCAAAATCTGATTTTACTACTTTTAAATCTCCTTTATTTCCATTGAAGCAAGCATCATTAAATTCAGGAACCATCATACCTTGTGCAAAATATCCAAGATCACCTCCTTTAGCAGCCGATCCTTTATCATCAGACATCGAAGTAGCTAAAGCTTCTAGAGGAGTACCTGATTTAATAAGATTTTCTAAACTATCGCTTAAAGATTTAGCACTTTCTTCATTTCTTTTATCATTAATAGCTATCAAGATATGTGAAGCTTTTACGCTATCTGGCATAGACTTTTTGTCCATAACCTTCACCATTTTATAAGAACCATTCATAAAAACTGGGCCTGTAACAGATCCAACAGCACTATTAATGACTTCTGTAGGATTTGGCATTTCTAAATTCTTTTCAGAATAATAAAAATCTTTAAATGTTTCTTCAGAATTTTTTGCCACTAATTCTTCAGAATTTGCAGAAGTAGTGAATTCTTCTCTCAAGTTCATTAAAGCTCCTAAACTCTGAGCACTATCATCTCGTGAAGGAATGATATCAAACACTACATAGTTTACGCTTGCAGATGCTTCTGGAGATTTAAACATTTCCATATGGTTTTTCATATAGTTGGTGATTTCTTCATCACTTACCTTAATGGTACTATCGCTAATTGTAGTGTATGGTATATTTACATAACTAATACTTGAAGTAGCACTTTTAAGTTTAGCATTCATATCCATCATAAATTTAGGAATGTAAATACCCTTAGTGATCAAATCTGTGTATTTGGTCATTTTTCTATTCTTGATTAAAGCATCTTGAAAGTCTGCCCATTCTTTTCTTTGTTCTCCGGTTTTATCTTGTCCAAGATTATTGATATATTGTTGTACACGACTTGGATCAAAAACACCAGTATTAGGATCTCTAAAATTTTGTTGAATCATTTGGTCAGCAAAAATCGGATCGGTTAACATATCTCTTAATTCGTTTTCAGTAAGATCTATGCCTAATTTTTCCATTTCATCTGTCATCAAGCTTTCTTTTACCATATCATCCCAAACTTGAGTTTGAATTTGAGTTTTTTGTTCTTCGGTAATATTTCCATCTTTACTACGAGACTTCATATTTTGTTCATACTTTCCACGGAGCTCTTCATAGCTGCGATAATCTATTCTTTTTCCATTGACTTCTGCCAAGAGACTTCTATCATTACCAAATACACTGCTCACATTACTTTGCATTGCATCCATGACTAAGAAACCAATAAGTGCTACCACAATGGCTCCGACAACAAATCCAATATACTTATTTCTTATACTTTGAATTACCGACATATTATTCACATTTTTTAGAGGAGTGCAAAAATATAGGTTTTGCGTGGTTATTTCAAAGTTTTTATGTGCTCTTTTTGGTTAATTTTCCTTTTTTGATATATTATCACTTGATTTGGTTGTGGAATAGTTTGGGGAAGAAAGCATAATTGTGCACAAACAGTTTCAAGAGGTTTTAAATTCCTGCATATCCTTTCTCTTTTCCATGAATTTTCAAACGATTTTCCACTAATCACATTCATTTATTTATTCTTTTCCAAGATGTCAACATTTTTGTCGATTCTGTGCGCATGGCTTCCTAGTAGTGGATTTTAGTTGTGGATTAAAAATAATTTAATGTGAATTTGTTCTGAATAAACAAATAAGCATCACATTTGCAAGGTGGATAATCTATTTTTATACACGAATTCACAGCCCTAATAGCAGCAGTAAAATTTTTTTTTAAAAAGAATATAATATTATTAATACAATGAAAGAAGCCGTTGATAAACTCGAACAAGTTGGTTATTTAGATTTACATATCGATCCAAGTTTGGATTTATTTGTTGAAATTGAAAAATTGAAAAAAGAGAAAAATGCTATTTTGTTGGCGCACTACTATCAGGAATCTGATATACAGGATATAGCAGATTATATTGGGGATAGTTTAGGATTAGCACGAAAGGCTCAAGAAACAGACGCTGATATGATTGTATTTGCGGGTGTTCATTTTATGGCGGAAACAGCTAAGATTTTAAATCCAAGCAAAAAAGTTGTTTTGCCTGATTTGCATGCAGGTTGTTCTTTAAGTGATAGTTGTCCACCTGCATTATTTAAAAAGTTCAAGGAGCAACATCCTGATCATTTGGTGATATCTTATATTAACTGCAGTGCTGGAATTAAAGCTTTGAGTGATATTATTTGTACTTCGAGTAATGCCCAAAAAATTGTAGAGAGTTTGCCCAAGGATCAGAAAATTATTTTTGCGCCAGATAAAAATTTGGGTGGTTTCATTAATAAACAAACGGGTCGTTCGATGCTTTTGTGGAATGGAGCTTGTATGGTGCATGAAATTTTTAGTTTAGAGAAAATCACGAAATTAAAAGTGAGACATCCTCAGGCAAAATTGATTGCGCATCCGGAATGTGAAGAAGCAGTTTTAGTGATTGCAGATTTTATTGGTTCTACGACGCAATTATTGAATTATGCAAAAAATGATGCTTGTAAGGAATTTATTGTTGCGACAGAAACAGGTATCCTACATCAAATGATTAAAGATGCTCCAGACAAAACGTTTATATCTGCACCACCGAATAATTCTTGTGCTTGTAATGATTGTCCGCATATGAAATTAAACACTTTAGAAAAGTTGTATTTGTGTATGAAATATGAATTACCAGAATTATTGATGGATGAGGAATTGCGATTGGCTGCTAAGAAACCCATTGATCGTATGCTTGAATTAAGTAATCAATTAGGAATTCAATAAGTTAGTTTGTATTGCGGCAAGGATAGTAACGAAAAGCCCGCATTCCGAGAGGCTTCACGTAATTGAATTCTAGACAAAACCTCCTAGCCGAATCGGAAGAGGACTTGTAGTGAATAGCCTGTGTGCCGCCCAAAAAATTGTTAGAAAATAAATGTACTTTAATCTCTATTTTTTGAGCATACATCATTTAATTCGTTTGCCTTTTGAATAAATATTATATTTGTTTTTTAAAGCTGATTCATGAAGAAAGTCTTACTCCTGATGTTGGGTTTATGCCCATTGATGTTATTTGCCCAAAATGGAAATCTTTCTGGAGATTTAATGATGACAGTCAACTTTTTTCAACGGGATACTAATATCAAAGCTTCGGGAAATCAATTGTATGATAATTATTTAAGCGGTGGAGAAGGTTGGTTAGGTTTGCGATATGCATCTCATGGATTTACAGGTACAGTGAGGTTTGATGCTTTTCATAATTCTAATTTACAAAATCCGACTTCGGCTTTAAGTGCTGCAGGATTGGGTATGTTTAGTTTAAGTAAAGAAATAAAGGGCTTGACAATTACTGCTGGTCATGTGTACGATCAAATTGGAAGTGGTATTATATTTCGGGCTTATGAAGATAGAGGTTTACTGATAGACAATGCTTTGTTTGGATTGCATTTGAAGTATAAGTTAAATAAATATTTGACAGTCAAAGGATTTACAGGGCAAACTAAAAAGCTTTTTGAGCGTTATAGTCCTATCATCAAAGGTTTTAATGCTGAAGCAGATTTTGACTTAGGGAAGAAAGCACATATTACTCCTGGAATTGGGATTGTAAATAGAACGATGGATCAAACGAGTATGGATGCCGTTATTTCTACAATTAATAGTTACCCATTAAATAAACGTTTTGTTCCTACATATAATTCTTATGCAGCCACTATTTATTATACTTTAAATTGGGGAGATCTTTCTATGTATGCAGAATCAGCAGTTAAAAGTAAGGAAGCCATTGCCACAGAAGCTGGGTTGGTGGATAGATCTGGATATAGTGTGTTTACGACTATTGGTTATGGTAGAGCGAAATGGGCCATTAATGGTTCATTAAGGAGTACAGAAAATTTTATTATGCGCACTTCTCCTAATGAATCTTTGTTGAGAGGTTTATATAATTGGGAGCCTATTATTGCGCAAATCAGACCTCAAAGATTGATTGCTCGTTATACGCCACCTTCTCAGGATTTATCGGAATTTGCTGCTGCCTTGAATGGAACGTTTACACCGAATGAACATATTACAGCCAATTTGAATTATACTTTTATCAATTCTCAACAAGGTGATACTTTATATAGAGAGGTTTTTGGTGATGTGGAAATTAGAAGTTTGGAAAAATTTATATTTCATGTGGGGGCGCAATATTTGGTGTATAATCAAGCCTTGTATCAACAAAAGGTAAAAGAGCTTTATCCGAACATCAAAGCTATTACGCCTTTTTTGGAAGTAGTATATAAAGTGAATGAGAAAAAGTCTGTAAGAACAGAATTGCAATACATGCACACGAAGCAGGATTTTGGTTCATGGGCATTTGCTTTGGTTGAATTTAATTTAGCTTCGAAACTTAGTTTGGCACTCTCAGATATGTATAACATTAGTCCAAATTTAAAGCATGTTGATAAGGCTCATCATTATCCGAATGTATTTTTGGCTTATACTAAAGGACCGAATAGATTCACGGCTCAGTATGTTAAGCAAGTGGAAGGTATAAATTGTACTGGGGGTGTTTGCAGATATGAGCCTGCATTTAGTGGTTTTAGAATGGGGGTTATTTCTACTTTTTAATTAATAAAAATTTTAGTTATGAAAAAAGCATTTTTGGGAATTGGTTTTATCAGTATTTTTTTATTTGCTTGTAAGGAGCAAATTCCAAGTGGATTAGTGTTAACGCAGTTAGCCTCAAATGATACAACTTATATAACGCCTACCTTAGAAACACCACAAGCCAAGATGGTGGTGATTGAAGAATTGACTGGTGCGCGTTGTACGAATTGTCCTAAAGGTACCAAAATACTCAATCAATTTGTAGAGGATAATCCAGGTAGAGTGATAGTAACGGCTTTGCATTCTGGATTTTTAACCACACCGCCTGATGGTGCTTTGTATGATTTTAGAAATGCTGATGCTGATGCCTTGCGTTTATTTTTCAATGAAGGTGATCCTGCAAAGCCCGGAGCAACTTTTGATCGTGTAAAAGCTACTACAGGAAATAGTGCGGGGTTTTATTTTGTAAGTAAAGGTCAAACTGGTTCGGATTGGTTAGATATGTTACCTACAAGATTAAGCAAAACGACACCTGTAAATATTCATTTGACCTCTCAGTATTCGAGCGGTGATAATAAGGCGGAAATCAAAGTAAAAATTGCTTTTACTGCGGATGTAACTGAAAAACTCGGTTTGACTTTATACGTGTTGGAAAATGGTAAAAAGGATATTCAAGAAGATACAGATTTAGGAGAAATACCAGACTATGAATTTAATCATATACTCAGAAAAATTATTACACCTACTAGTGGGGAGTTAATATTAGATAGTTTAAATACTAAAGTGGCTGGTAGAGTATTAGAAAAAACTCTAACTTTTACCCCTACTCTTTCGGGTATTTCAGCAGTTAATCCGGATAGTTGTGTAGTGGTAGGTATTATTCATAAGTCAGGAAGTAGTAAAGAAATTTTGCATGCTGCCGAAGTGCATTTAAAATAAACAGTGTTTATTGAATTCTAGATTTATTGTGCGGTATCCCTTTTTACTTTAGCGCTTACTTTTCTTTTTCTTGGGATGGTTTACTATTTTCATTTGTTTATCGATGTCTTTTTTCAAGTCGGTAATCATTTCTTTCTTTTGGTCATTATGCTTTTGGTCAATTGTTTCTCCTTTATCTAGGTGTAATGGACAAAATAGTGCTTAATTTTTAGATGTTTTGTTCAAGTGG
>CAZSUF010000099.1:0-12364 GCA_964609875.1 uncultured Bifidobacterium sp. | reverse complement strand
AAAATACCCAAATTTATCTAATGCTTGGCTTTCGAAACAATTGGGTGTAGCTAGTGATGAAGGACCTGGGGATGACAATCAAATGGACTATGAGCATATTGGCGAAATAGTGGATAGTAATAAAAATTTACAATTATTTCAAAGCAGTTTAGAATTATTTGATGATGATGGAATCACTGCCAATGGCACTTACGATCAAGTGGGTGATCCAGATTATCAAATGCTGGCGAATGCAATTAACAGCGGAGTTAGTTTAATTAATTACGCTGGTCATGGCAGTCCATGGGGAATAGTTACCACACAATTTAGCAATACAGAAGTTCCCTTTTTAACCAACACCAATAAACTTCCCTTTATGTTTATTGTAGGTTGTAGTCCAGGTCAATTTGGTGGACAAACAAGTTTCTCAGAATCATTACAACGACTTCAAACGGGAGGTAACGCCCAAGGAACTATATCTAGTTTCATGTCTACTATTAATCAATATTGGGATGCTCCCATGGAAGCACAAGATGAATTTAATGCCATCCTAAGAGGATCAAGGCCTAACAATCATAAACAAAAATTAGGCGCTATTTGCATAGATGCATGTGCTGCGATGAATGATAAATATGATACATTTAGTGATCCAACAGGGGGAAGTGACATGACAGATACTTGGGTATATTTTGGAGATCCAACGCTATCATTAACTACTAAAAATGAAGGAATGATAACTTGTACGCATACATCAGAAATCGGTCGTCATTCAACTTGGTATTCGGTGAATTGTAATGTCAATGGTGCCACCATAGGACTTTACTACCAAGGACGTTTTCTTGCTTCTTCAATAGTAAGTGGAGGTCAAGCAGTATTCAGTATTTCACACATACAAAATATCGATACAGTTTTTAAAACAGCAACTAAAGCAAATTAATTGCCCTATATGGGCTTCACAAAAGTGGTAGATTTTCCAACTTCTATCGTGAATAATAATGTAGATAAAAGCATTTCAATTTATCCAAATCCAGTTTCAAATCAATTAATGATTAGTTTCTCAAAGGATGTAAAAGTTAATTCTATGAAAGCAATAGATATTAGTGGACGTATTGTTCTTGCGCAAGAATTGAATCAACAAGATTTTATTCAAATAAACACAAAGGAATTCTCTAAAGGCAAATATTTTTTAATATTTGAAAGCGAACAAGGTGAAATATCAAAATCATTTATCAAAAATTAAATATACTCAGGGCATTCTTTTATTAATTTTTATTTAATATTGAAAAATGCAATTGTTAATTTAGATAACCTGTATTAGAAATCCCTTGTAGATAATAATTTACGTATTTATTATTTTAATATTTTAATTTAACCGGAGTGAAAAAACAAATTCAACATTTTTATTTGAAAATTAATTTCAAAAGTTTTTTATTTTTTAAAATCTGATAGTGATATTTCTGTAAATTTGGTTACGTTAATTTGAGCAACCCGTGATGATTAACGAAATAAAAAAACATTCATTCCAATATCATGAAAAGAAATTTCACCACGAATCATCTTCTAGCGTTTAAATTTGTTTGTTCGTTTATACTGATCACTAATTTATTGACTTCTACAATTAGTGCTCAAACATTTACTATTTTACCAAGTAGCACACAACATTTTTTTACTTCAGTCACATTTGCAGATATAAACACAGCCTTTATTACAGGCAATGGTCCTGATATATTAAGAAGCACCAATGGTGGCAATTCGTTTTCTGATTTAAATGTTTCCTTCTTACCTGCAAATTCTAAATTAAGTTCATCAGCATTTATGAATGCAGATACAGGTTTTGTAGCTGGTGGCATAATTACCTCCACAACTCAATCGGGATTCATTTATAAAACAACCGATGGGGGCAATTCATGGAATTCAAGTATATCCAATTTGCCATCTATGATCAACTCGTTACATTTCCCTTCATCGCAAGTAGGTTATGCAATTGGTGGATTTAATTCAAGTGGAATAATCTATAAAACAACGGATGGAGGCAATTCATGGAATTCAATTTTAAACACAGGTAGTTTTACAACTTTCTTGCCAAATGCATATTTTTTTGATGATAATACAGGAATCATTGCAGGTCATGATGAGGTATTTTTCGAATCAAAATTTATTAAAATTAATGGAGGGAATGTTACCTCAAACCAAAACAACTCGAATTATGTTTACTTTTATGATATTTATTTTACTTCAGTAGATACAGGCTTTGTTGTTGGAAGTAATTTTAATGGGAATTTTATACTTAAAACTACTGATCAAGGTAATAATTGGACGAATGTTTATAATAATATCAACCCTAATGATCAAATAAATAGTATCACTTTTGTGAGTCCTAATAGAGGACTTGCAGTTGGCAAAAACGGAAATATTTTACAAACCACTAATTTTGGAAATACTTGGGCTAATTTAAGTTCGCCCACAAACTTTGAACTAACTGATATTGCATTTGCCAATCAAATAAAGGGTATCATTACAGGCGATGATGGAACTATTCTTCAAATTATTATATGTAATGGAAATACATCTTCAAGCACATTAAATGTGATGTCATGTGAAGATTATACTTTAAATAATCAAATCTATAGTAGCAGTGGAACTTATCAACAAATTCTCTCTAACAGCGTTGGTTGTGATAGTACCATCACACTTAACCTTACCATTAATCAACCATCTAGTAATTCAATTAATCAAACGAGTTGCACACCCATAATTATTAACGGTGAAACTTTCATTTCTTCAGGCACCTATCAACAAACTTTACTAAATGCAGTTGGCTGTGATAGTAATCTAACTTTAAATTTACTTATTCATGAGATTGATACAACTATTACGCCCAATGGGATTACACTAACATCTAATCAAACAGGCACAGTGAGTTACCAATGGTTAAATTGCCCATCCTATACTGTAATTCCAGGAGCCACTTCACAAAATTATACTGCTAGTTCTAATGGAAGCTATGCTGTGAAAATCACCAATAATGGATGTATCGACACTTCTGCTTGCTATGAGGTAGTTGAAGTTAGTGTACAAGATCCTACTATTAATCTAGGATTTAAATTATACCCAAATCCAACCAATGGAATTTTCTATCTTGATTTTGATCGAGGATTTGATCATTCGTCAATTCGTATTTTGGATTTAACTGGAAGAAAAATTCAAAGCCTTGAAGATGTAAATGGAAACCATATTGAATTGAGCCTGAAGGGCACTCAACCTGGATTATACATGGTGGAATTCGAAATAGATCAGAAGATATATAGATTAAAAATAAATCATTCTAATTAACTCCTCAATTTTAATTCCTTATTTTTCATCACGCCTACATGACCTTTGTAATAGTTTTTTTCACCTAATTGATAAAAGGTAAATAGGTACTTACCAGATCTAGGACATAAAAAAGAAAATTGAGTCCAAAACTCATTTGTATGTCGACGTGAAAATTTATCAGTAATAATATCTCCTAAACCTGCTAAACCAAATTTCATTTCGTATTTGGTTGCAGCAGGATCACCAACCACGATAAACTGATACCATTCACCTTCATTCAATTCCATAAGAATAGGAAATTCTGTTTTATTTTCCATTCTCAAATCTCCTTGATGTAATACTTTAAAACCATCTTGAGCGTATTGCCTATAAAATTCATTGATTTTTTTATTATAAAGATTTGAATAAAATGAATTAGCATTTTGAGCAAACAAACAAGTAGAAGTAAAAAAAAGCAAACAAAATAATCGAATAAACATAGTAGGTAATTTTAAACAATTCTACAACCTAACATCAACAATTTTCTATACTTTAGGACAAAGCAGTATTTTTTCTTGCCAACCAAATTCGAAAATTTTAAACATATTGAGAATCAGCTCTTTATTAAAATGAATAAATAATAAAAAAATCAAAAAATTCTTGTAACAAGCAAGAATGATTTAATATTGATATTGAATTTGTAAGAATGCCTTTATTAAAATTCATTGAATAAAATCTCATTTCTGCGTATGCTCAAATTAATTCATTTAAAAAAGTATTACAACACACAAAAAGCAGTTGATGATGTAAGTTTAGAAATTCCAGCCGGAGATATATTTGGTTTGCTTGGCCCTAATGGCGCAGGCAAATCTAGTTTGCTAAGAATGATCACAGGAATTACTAGACCTGATAGTGGCGAAATACTTATAAACGACGGGCATTACAACCCCGAAACTCACAATAGCTTAATTGGTTATATGCCAGAGGAGAGAGGTTTATATAAGAAAATGAAAGTTGGAGAACAAGCAATCTACCTAGCTCGTTTAAAAGGAATGAGTTACGAAGAAGCAAACAAACAAATTAAATTATGGTTTGATAAGTTAGACATGCAAAGTTGGTACAACAAAAAAGTAGAAGATTTAAGTAAAGGCATGTCGCAGAAATTACAATTTGTAATAACCGTTTTACATCAACCGAAAATTTTAATCCTCGATGAGCCTTTTAGTGGTTTAGACCCTGTGAATAGTGAAGTACTCAAACAAGAGATTTTCAATTTGGCAAAAAATGGAACAACCATTATTTTTTCAACACATAGAATGGAACAAGTGGAAGAAATATGTAAAGAAATAGCCTTAATAAATAAAGGTAAAATTGTTTTACATGGCAATGTCAAGGATATCAAACAAAAATATAAAATGAACCAATATCGTTTAGTTGTAGAAAGTAGCTTATCTGGTTTTGAAAATTTTATTCTTCGGCAAAATGAATTCGAATATGTGTTCCAATTTGAAGACTCCAATGAAGCAAATAAAGTTTTAAAATCTTGCATTGACCAACAATTAAGAGTTATTGAATTTCAAGAAATTTTACCAAGCTTGAATGAAATTTTTATTCGAGAAGTTGAAGGGGATGCTGTCAGACAATTTGAAAATCAAACTGAATTATGAACAAAACTTGGATAATTATACAACGAGAATATTGGACAAGAGTTAGAAAAAAATCGTTTTTGATTTCTACCATTCTAATCCCAACTCTTTTTGCAGGACTTATTAGTTTATCAACCTATTTGGCCATGCAAAATGAAGAAAAACTAAATATTGTCATTCATGATGATTCTGGGTTTTTCAAAGGAAAAATAGATTCTTCTGAAACATATTCCATTCAATATCAAAACCAGCCTACTAATGAGTCAAATAAGTCGTTCATTAAAAGAATTCATGCAGATATACTAGTTCATATTTTCCCATTTAAATCAGGAAAACCAGACAGCATTTATTTATTCAAAGAAGGGGGTGTCAGTTTAAATTCTAAGGAGTATATAGACAATGAATTAAGTCGAATATATCAACTAAAGCAAATGACTGATGCAGGTATTAATAAAATACAAATTGATAGTATTCAACACAGTCAATTAAATATAAGAAGTTTTGATTTAGAAAATAATCAAGAAACGCATTCTGAAATCGCCATGATGGTTGGTTATGGTGTGGGTATTTTAATTTACCTAGTCATTCTCATATATGGAACTGGTGTGATGCGTGGAGTTATGGAGGAAAAAACAAATCGAGTTGCAGAAGTAATCATAAGTAGCGTGAGGCCTTTCCAATTGATGATGGGAAAAATTGTAGGCATCGCCTTTGTAGGCTTAACTCAATTTTTAATATGGATCATAATTATGACCATGATTAATATTGCGTTGGCTATATTTCTTCCAGGCATGAAAGAAAGTTTACAAGGAGGAATGGCCTTATCTCAGGAAATGAATATGCAACTAATCACTCAGCCACAATCTGAAGGTGCCTTATTTGTAAAAAACATTCTCTCTCAAAATTGGTCACTAATTGGTGGTAGCTTTTTATTTTATTTTCTTGGAGGCTACTTTCTTTATGCATCTATGTTTGCAGCTGTGGGTAGTTTAGTCAATGAAGATCCTCAGGAAGCACAACAAATGACAATCCCAATTACCCTGCCTATTATATTTGCTTTTATTATTATGGCTTCAACCATAAAGGATCCGAATAGCAACTTGTCGATTTTTGGAAGTCTATTTCCACTAACCTCCCCCATTGTGATGATGGCTAGAATCCCCTACGGGGTTCCCTTATATCAATTGATTCTTTCAATGGTACTATTAATTTTCGCCTTTATATTTATGACTTGGTTAAGTGCCAAGATATACAGAACTGGCATATTGCTCTATGGTAAAAAGGCAAGTTGGAAGGAAGTAATTAAATGGATTAGATACAGTTAGGGCTTAGACAATTCTGACAGAATTATTCTAAAAATTACTCTCAAATTTACAAGTATAGAAAGCAACGTAAAAGAAAGTATAAAAAATAAAAAACCTACTTTTTTCCATGAAGATTCAATAAACTCGTATGGTTTACCAGGGTAATCTAGAATTTGGAAAATTGGACTCTCAGAAAGTAGTTTAAATCTTGCATTCTGAAATGCAGTCGCAGTAACTGAATAGAGTTGTTCTATTTCTGCTCTATTTCTGATCAATTTTGCTTGAGGAATATTGACTGAATATTTCACTGATAATTGATTTGCATCTTGAAATCCAGCTATGGCGGATTCAACCAAATACAATTCATCTTTCAGGGAATCCCTTAATACTTTTATTTTATATAAATCTGCCCGCGGCTTTTCTGTCACAAGTTTGATATAATAGTTTGCTAATTCATCAAGAATGGCCATATTGACTTCTTTACATAGTTCTTTCTCATGAAAGCTAGTTGTAATAGTCGTAAAGCCCGTCTTGGGGTCATTATCAATGAGAGTATTTTTTAGCATTAAACTAGAGGCCACAAAAATTTTATCACTACTATCTAATTTATTCACTTTGATAAGTTTACCAAAAAGCGAAATATTTTTATTATAATCTTCAATAATCCATGCGGCTAAATTTTTATATTTTATTGAATCAGTTTTACCCGCAACAATATTATGAGAAATTGTTTTGCTGGTAACTAATTCTTTAACATTATAAATTTTGTCAAAATCAGTTTTATCTGAAATCCCAAACTGAGATTTAATAGCATCGATAGGACTATTTCCAGAAGCTTTATTTATTGATAAAGGAAAAATTTTCGAATACGTTTTATAGACACTTTTTTTTGAATGTTCAATAAATGCAGCTACTCCACCTATTATCATTGATAATAATATCAAAAATATAAAATTAGACCTAAGTTGATGTAGAACAGTCTTAATATTATTTAATTTCGTAGACACTGTAAGTTATTTATTTAAAGATTTCGCTAATACGATTAAAGTCGCTAAGCTTGTAATTGCAGACAATGAATAAGAAAATACTTCTGAAAACTTAGTTTGATTTTCTTTCTTAGGTTTTTGCGGTACAGTTACAATGCAACCTTCCTTTACCTTAGGATAGACATGAATAAATAAATAATTTTTAGTGTTTTTAATACGTCCGTTTTGATATTTAACATTTATCCTTGCTTTCCAAGGATTTTCACCTAAGCCCCCAGCTGCACCAATATAATGCTGCACACTAGTAAAGTCTTTATCATATTTAATATTTACTGAACTTTGCACTTCACCTCTAACTGATACAATATCATTTACAGTTGGCACAATTATCACATCACTATCTCTTAAAACAATATCTTGCTTTGAATTAGGAAAATTTACAGCTGAAGGTAAATCAATAACCACATACCCTGTTTTATTTCGAATCAATTTAGAGCCTTCAGGAAACGCAGAAACCTTCACTCCACCAGCTCTTTTTATTAATGAAGACAATTTTTCATTTTTATCAACTAAGACATATTCACCAGGATAAGCAACTTCGCCTAACAACACTACTTTTTCTTGTGTTAAAAATTCGGTTTTACGACGCACATACACTCTATCTAATGGTTTCAAAATTAAATTTTCAGAAACTTGATCTATTTCTAAGTTCGAATTGATGGATATAATTTTGATATTACTTCCTGCGGTTCTAATACTATACTTTGTTGCTGAGTCTACAATATTTGAAATTTCTATCCTCCCATTTTCAGCATCAAGCCTTAGTCCTCCTGAAAGTAATAATACATCTTTTAATTTCATATTCTTGTAATAGGGCACCTTGCCAGGTTTCCTCACATTACCAATTACTTCAATTTCATACCTCTGTTCAAAATCTTTATTGGAGAGTACTCTTATTTTATCTCCATAATATATTTCAATATTATTTGAAGAGGTTTCACTTAAATTATTCAAGTCGACTTTAATGGCTTCAGACTCAAGCGGATTTGCACCACGGAGAATAAAGGCTTTTGGCAAATAGGCTGTTGGAGACAACCCTCCTGCCCTGCGTATGATATCATTCAATCTTTCTCCTTGACGAACTTCATATTCATCTGGATAATTAACCCCTCCTTCAATTTGAATTGTATTCTTTAGACCTTTATTAATAGGATTAATAGTCACTAAATCCCCATCATTTAAAATATAATCATCATCACTATTACTTGCTAAAAGTTGATCACCTGGAATGTCAACATAATGTTCTTCTTCATTCACAACTGTTCTAATATGTATTAATGAATTTCTAGCAGCAGAAGAAGCACCACCAGCAAAATCTAACAAATCCCTTAACCCTTCATCTTCTGTTAATTGATAAAACATGGGTCTTTTAAAATTCCCTTCTGCCTGAACTAGTTTTTCATATACGCCCACAAAGATGAAATCGTTATCTTCCAAATAAATTTCCTCAGATTGTTTTCCTTTTTGCAAATAATTATATAGATCTAAAACTTCAATAGTATGTCCGTCACGTTTAATTTCTATTTTCCTTAAATTCCCTACTTCAGTGATTCCACCAGCTTTGAACAATGCGTTTAAGGCAGTATTATAAGCCGATATAGTATAGGTACCTTGCTTTTTAACTTCTCCTACAATAGTCACTCTTATTGTTCTTGATTTCCCTAATTGCACATCAATACTTGTGGTTGCAGGAACAATTTTTCTAAATTTGTTGGTGATTACATTACTCGCCGCATCAAAAGTTAAACCTTGTAAATAAATTTTTCCTACTAATCTAGGAAAAATAGATCCATCTTTTGCAAGTGTATAGGTTTGTTGTAATTCAGCACCACCCCACAAGGAAACAATGAGTTCATCTCCTGGCCCCAAACGGTAATCCGCTGGTGGTGCCGCTGCATTTTTTTCAGACAAGTCAAATACATTATTATTAAAAAAATCCATCCCGTAGATTCTCCTTCTCAAGCTATCCCTCACACCTAGTGTGTCAATTTTAAACTTATTATCCTTGGTTAAAGAATTTAAATACTTGGTATATTCCGGGTCATTGTTATATAAGTCTTCCGATTGAGAATTTTCGGCAGCATTTTTCAAACTATTAATATCTTGAAAATTCTGAGGATCAAATTTTTGGTTATTTTGATTCCTAGAATTATCCTGTTTCTTATCCCCTTGTTGAGAATTTTTATTCCCATCTTGATCCTGAATATTATTAAAAAAATTAGTATTCTGTTGCGAAGGATCTACATAAGGGTTTGAGTTATAAGGATTTGAGTTATAAGGGTTAGTTCCGTATGGATTAGGATTGTTATTATTGTTGTTATTGTTATTATTCCCATTATTATTTCCATTCCCACCGGTCTGAGCGCTTAAAAAAATAGGGTAAAAAACACAAAGCAATAATATTATTCTTTTTGTCATATGAGGATGGTAAAAGTAATAAATAATCTTAATTTGTTTCTGATAATAAATTAAAAATCCCGTTAAACTCTTGCATAATCTCTTCTACCACTAGTTTTGCAGGAATAATCTCTGATATCAAAGCAGAAATTTGGCCTATCTCTAGTTCTCCATGAATTAAATCTCCTTCAAGCATCCCATTTTTCGCCCTGCCTTTGCCTAACAAATGTTTCAATTCCTCTTCTGTGGCACAATTCATCTCGGCTTGCTTCACATCTTGATAAAATTCATTTTTAAGCAGACGCACTGGGGTTAGCTTTTTTAACACCAATTCAGTATCGCCTTCGTTTGCGTCAACTATTCTTTGCTTAAATGCCAAATGACTTGAAGCTTCTTCCGTACAAACAAATCGGCTTCCAATTTGCACGCCCTCTGCTCCCAACACCATGGCTGCCATCATACCTGCGCCCGTTCCAATGCCACCTGCAGCTATAAGCGGAATGTCAATTGCTTTTCGAACTGATGGTATCAAACAAAAAGTGGTTGTTTCTTCACGCCCATTATGTCCGCCCGCCTCAAATCCTTCAGCAACCACAGCATCTACTCCAGCGTCTTGACATTTTAATGCAAATTTCGCCGAGGATACCACATGTACCACTTTAATTCCCTCGTTCTTTAATAGGGAAGTCCATGTTTTTGGATTTCCTGCTGAAGTAAAAACGATAGGAACCTTATTCCGTATAATTTTTTCCATATGCAAATCGATATCAGGATAAAGCAACGGCACATTCACTCCAAATGGCTTATCTGTTGCCTTTTGGCACTTAATTATTTGCTCTTCTAAAACATCTGGATACATGCTTCCTGCACCAATTAATCCTAATCCCCCCGCATTGCTCACAGAGGATGCTAGCCTCCAACCAGAGGCCCATATCATGCCTGCCTGAATGAGTGGATATTTGATTTCAAATAAAGAGGTGACTCTATTCTCTACACTACCCATTTGTTTATTATATCTACCAAAATATTTCATCATAATTAACTTAAATCAATTTCTGTATTATCACCAATATTCAAACTTTGACTTGCTCCTTTAATAAAGGCATCACTTCCAATCAACGATGAATGTAATACAACCTTTTCTAAGACTGCATAGGACCCAATAATACTATCCTTAATCATCGAAGATCGAATAACAGTACTTTCGCCGATAGTTACATTAGGACCAATAATGGAATTTTCAATTTGACAATCTTTCGCAATACTTACTGGATGGATAATGATGGTATTATCGAAAAATGGAATTTCTTCCGAGGCATATTCTACCTTATTCAACAACAAAGCATTTGTTTCTAATAAAGTTTCTTTCTTTCCACAATCAAACCAATTATTCACATGAAAAATGCCTACTTCGAAACCTTGATGAACAAATTCATCTAACACATCCGTAAAATGATACTCCTCTATGTCATTTTTACTTAACTCGTCTTCAATAATTTTAAAGATCGCCTTGCTCTCAATAATCTTATATATCCCAACAAGCGCTAAATTTGATTTGGGTATTTTTGGCTTCTCAACTACGTTGATTACTTTTCCATGCGCTGATAATTCTACTACACCAAAAAATTGAGGATGATCAACTTTCTTCACGCCAACCAAAGATTTTTTAGAGGCCATCACTTCAGCTAAAGAATAATCACAAATGGTATCGCCATATACAATTAAAATCTCTTCATCGTCCCCTACATGATCCTTTACCAAATAAATGGCATGTCCAGTTCCTGATCTTTCTTCCTGCACAACAAACGTAGAATTAATATGAGGATAATGCTCCTCGACATAATTTTTTATCTTCTCGCCTAAATATCCAATGATAAAAATAAAGTCATTTTGTCCATTTTCTATAAATTGATCTAAGATAAAACTCAAAATTGTTTTACCAGCTAATGGAATTAAAGGCTTAGGCTGTGTATAGGTATGAGGTCTCAATTTCGCGCCAGCACCTGCTACAGGAATGATTACTTTCATAGTTTGGACTAAGAGATTATAAAAACAAATTTAGATCATTTATCTTTAACCGCTAAAATAGAATAAAATGCAATTTGACAAGGAATTATTTTCATTGATTGAACAAGAATTTGACAGACAACAACATGGACTTGAACTCATAGCCTCAGAAAATTTCACCAGTGAACAAGTCATGCGCGCCATGGGCAATGTAATGACAAACAAATACGCCGAAGGATACCCAGGTAAAAGATATTATGGTGGCTGCGAAATTGTAGACAAAAGTGAACAACTAGCCATTGACAGAGCAAAAAAAATATTCAATGTCGATTTCGCCAACGTACAACCGCACTCAGGCGCTCAGGCCAATGCAGCCCTGATGTTAGCCATTTTAAAACCTGGCGATAAAATACTCGGACTCGATCTTAGCATGGGAGGTCACCTCACGCACGGATCGCCCGTTAACTTTTCAGGCAAATTGTATGAAGCTCATTTTTATGGCGTTAAAAAAGAAGATGGCTTGGTCGATTATGACATGATGGAAAAAGTAGCCATGCAAGAAAACCCCAAACTATTAATCTGCGGTGCCTCTGCCTATAGTCGAGATTGGGATTATGCAAGAATCAGACAAATCGCTGATAAATGTGGTGCCTTAGTTTTATGCGATATGTCACACCCTGCTGGACTCATA
>CAZSUF010000098.1:4388-12427 GCA_964609875.1 uncultured Bifidobacterium sp. | reverse complement strand
TTGGTTAACCGCTGCTTGGGCCTTATCTTTAATCGGTCATTGGTGCGCGGTATACACTAATTATGAAGATCCTGGTGTTGAAGAATTTAAGCGTCAAGCCAGTAATTAAGATACTCAACAATTTTTTTTTGTCCCGAAACGAGCTTGCTTTTTTCGGGATTTTTTTTTATGCCCCCAGCAGGTTTTCTTCTCAAATGAAGTTCGCGTGTTGGGGACCCTCCGCAACATTGAATCATCCGATTAAACAAAATAGGTTAATACACCATCAACGAGTTGCAGAAATGCACTTACACAGAGGACACATTGAATTTACCACGCAGATCAAATTCTGTGATGAACAATTTGTAATTTACCTAGAGAAAATAAAACCTACAATAATTTTTTAATTTCCTGACTTGTTTAGGACTGCGTTAGGGATAGAGTGGAAAGCCCATCTCGTTCTTCAAAACGAGATGGCTTGGAAGGATAGCCCGCCCCGACAGGTGAGTGCGATGTTTCATAGAATGGGAAACATGCTTTGAGTAGAATGATCTTTAAGAATGATAGCAAGGGAACGCCCAAATCAAAAAAAACTTATCGAAAAATAATTACTATCCCTTTAATGTAGGATGTTGAGTTTTCTGACTTCAAATGAATTTTCGAAGCTTACTTTTAAGAAATATAATCCGTTTTTAAATTCACTTAAATCTATTTCTGTTTCAGCTTGTCCCGACAAAAAATCGACTGATTTTAAAATAACGCCATTCAAGTTACTCAAACTATATCCGATGAAAGGTTGGTCTTTGCTTTGAATTTTTATTTGATGGCTTGCAGGATTTGGAAATACTTGGAAAGATGCCACCACGCTGTCTAAAACTGGAGGCGGACTCACTTTTTTGCAAACGCCAGGTATTTTTTTATCAAGCCAAATCAATCGTCGACCTAAGGTTGATTTGAGTGTATCTAATTCTTCATGATAGCTTTGAGCAAAAGGTGGAAGTTCTGTCGATCCTACATTGATGCCCCAAATTGGCCAACGAATAAAATGTTTTTGTTGAACTTCGTTGAGTAAGGCATGCATCGAATCTATATAATGAGAAAGGCTTTGATGACTTAAAATAGTAGATCTTAAACTATCCCATCTACAACGCAAAGTGTTCTGAAAAAAAGTGTCTTGCATCATGATATAATGCCAAGGAAGGGTAGCTTGTAAGTTATTGCACGGATAGGTAGTGTGGCTCCAACCCGAAAGATCCGCATTGACCCAAGGCATGCGTTTTAAACTCCAATCGAAGTCCCAAATAGGGCCTGCATGTAAGGTAGAATCCTTACTATTCTTATCTTTATAGAAATAAAAACTTTTAGCAAAGCCATCGCCATTCCATGCCAATTCGTTGCAAATGAAATAATCTACAAAAGATCTCACATCAATATAAGGCCGATAGCCTTTTACAGGATCTCTGAAATCTGGACCTAAAATTTTAGTCTGAAAAGTGTCTACCCAATTGATCAAATAATTTTTTTGTGGTGTATTGATATTTCCGACACTAGGATATTCGAATTCGAAATGAGCTTTTACTTCTGGACATTCTGGTGGCCCCACATTAGAAAGCCATCCATCGGGTAGGATATAGTCGTGACGAAATATATAGCCACCTGTTAATTCATCGCCCGTAGTATCTTGAGGATTCAGTTTGGAAATATTCAAACGATTTTTAGTTCTTCTGATTTTTTCAGTTAGTAGATATAAACCTATATACTGACCATCTAGGTATACTTCGCAATGTTGGGTTCGGGCAGCATAATGTCCCATTTGCTCGAAGAGTCCATACATCAAAGGATTTCTGATCAAAGACTTATCATTGTAAAGCGCATTGAGTTGCCAATCGTTTTCTTCGGGCATTCCAAGTAGGGCCACAGAAGTATCTTGAAGCGAATTGTTCAGGAGAGTAATATTATAAGATTCTTGTGGCAAGCTAGCAGAAAACCAGCCCCTTTTTGCAATATCCACTTTGCCATCATAATCAAATACGGAATCTGATAAGGAAGCTTTGCCACTCCTGGTTGGAATCACGCGCAAACTGGCATAGATTTTTTGGTCGTTTAAGATAGTTTGATTGTATGTTTTAATCAATACAATGGGCAGTGAACTTTGTATTGAGTCGGGCGTGCTTGCCTGAGAACCAAACTGCAAAGACCAATTGAGTACTTTCCCTTGATCATGTTCGGCACCATCTTTAATATACAAAAACCAATTTCCATTAGCAGCTTGAAAATTGTTGACATTGCCAAGTTTATCTTGAGGTTTGAAACTACCTGTATAAGGGGCTAATTTATTATCTTGAATGGATAAGGCAGCTTGATCAGTGATGATGGTTTCAGTAAAATTTTTGCCATTGCCTCCTGCATTGGTAAATAATCGAACTTTGGTGCCATCTGGGGCTATGATAAAGGCTTCAAGATTTTCGATATAAGGATGTTCGATATTTAAACCGATAGATTGTAATCCAAAATTTGCACCTAATTGAACACCCGGAAAATCATTAACTGGAATTTTCAACACCAAATAATTACCTAATTCTGGAATGCTATCCCCAATACCCGAGAAGTTTTGGGCTTGACTTGTGTTGTAAGAAAAAATAGCGCATAGGCACAAATATATCCTTACTGGAAATAAAGAAGATGAGATTAAGGCCTGATATGGTTTAATATTAATGATAATTAATACCCTACATATCAAAAATAATGCCATGTATTAGAATCATCAGATTATTTTTGTGTAGAGTAGACTAATTCGAAGTAGGGCAATAATGACTAAAAAATCGAATAAAAATATTTCATCACAAAGAGAACTCAATTTTGAGATTAGAAATTTTGGATTTACCTTTAGCCAATGAATCAATTACGTATTATCACAGGCACTATTTGTTGCACACTGTTGTTTTTTGGCATGGTAATTTGGAGTTCTTGCGACAAAAGCAAGACAAAATATAATAACACCACCTTGATCAGACCTTGTGATAATGTGATTTGCTTAAACGGTGGTTCATGTAAAGATGGACTCTGTTATTGTCCACAAGGCTTTGAAGGCGATAAATGTCAAACTAGATGGAGTGATAAATTTATTGGAAATTACACAGCCTCTGATGAATGTTATACAGGCACCGATATTTATTATGATGTGCAAGTGGCAGCTGTGGCAGATTTTGCCTACAAATTAAAGTTTTATAACCTTGGAACATTTTGTCCAACTACGCCAATCAATGCGAACATTAATTTAGAGAAAACAAGTTTTAGTATTCCTTTGCAAAATAGCTGTGGTAATTTGTACCTAAGTGGTTCAGGGAATATCAGTGGTAATTTCATCAATGTGTATTTAACTGCCCGCGATTCGAATGCACATACATCATCTGCTTGTAGTATTGTATTGAGTAGGAAGTAATAGATTTTAAAATGCTTAATGAATTTTTTTTTTCAAAGAATTCAGACTTCAATCAATGAAGGAGTATCAATACGGAAAATGAGTTTTTAGTGCAATTTGAATAATATTCTTGCCATCTCACTTATAGAATTATAGCTGGCAAATTTTATATCCTTAATCCCAATATTTATTTCCACCTACATTCACTTCTTGCACATTGAGAATTTGTTTCTTTCTGAAGTCGGCATTATACGTATACACAAAGGCCACAAACTTGATATGATTGAGTTGATAACCTTGTAAGGGAATATTTGTATAACTCATTTTCTTGATGCCTTCTTCATTTTCTCCATCTTGACTTATTATCGGATCGCCTTTATAATCTGAAATGACTTCTCGAACCACATGCTGATGAATATAATTGGCATTGGCCCCTAATTGAAATACGGCAGGAAGATTATCTTCAACAATATAGACTTGTAAACGCGCATTGGCTGGCAAAGCAGTTTTGTGGGCTATGTATATATTTAAATTGCCAAATTGTGCATTCGTAAAACTGCTTTCTAAGGAAATTGCCAAAGAAGGCGCGCTCGTTAAGGCTTGTTGAAGATGCTTGTACCAATTCTGTTGGGAAAGCCAAACAAAATTATCGTCAAGTTTGTTTACCGTATTATTGCCAACAAAACGTTGAATGGAAGCCCTAGGGTAACTCACGACGCCACCTAATTGTTCTTCAAGGTCATTCCCGTAAGGAATTTCTAACCAATCGTTTTGATGAATAGAAGCCAAGGTTACTTGTTTGCCATATTGATCTTTAAATTGATCGAGTAATGCCGAGGCTTCAATGCAATCTGAATTATTCTCTCCTTCAATATTTTCTATCAGCACATGAGACTTAAACGTACTGGGCATTACAACAAATGGATTTTGTTCAGGCTCTATAACAATCTTGTTTTCAGTACAAGATAGACAAAGAAATAAAAAACAGAGAATGCCAATATTTTTCATGCGGGGTAAAAATAGTCTAAAAAATATAGAATTTAATGGATAAAACATTCATTTTTGCATTTTATACTATTCATGTTATTATCACTCAACAATATCACCTTCGAATTTGGTGCAAGAAAAATTCTAGATAACGCTTCCTGGCATATTTACCCGAACGAAAGAATTGGTCTAATCGGCCCTAATGGAACGGGAAAGTCTACACTTTTAAAAATCTTAATCGGCGAATACTCTGTCTCTGAAGGACAAGTCAACCGAAGTAAAACGTTGTCTATCGGATATTTTCATCAAGATTTGCAAAGTCTTGAAACTGACGAATCTATCCTTGAAGTAGCCAAAGGAGCTTATGCTAAAGCCTTAGAGATAGAAAAGGAAATTAAAAAGCTCGAGATTGAACTCGAAGTGAGTGAAGATGAAAAGAAGCTGCATAAACTAGCTGATCTACATCACGACTTTGATTTAGCTGGTGGTTATGAAATGGAATACAAAGCTGCGGAAGTCTTGGAAGGACTTGGATTTAAAACAGCTGATCTTAGCCGAGGATTTACAGAATTTTCTGGAGGTTGGCGTATGCGGGTTATTTTGGCCAAAATGATACTCCAAAATCCTGATATTCTCTTACTGGATGAACCTACCAATCACTTGGATCTACCATCTATTGAATGGATTGAAAGATATTTAATGAATTATCCAGGTACTGTCATTATTGTTTCTCATGATCGTTACTTCTTAGATCGTATGGTGACCAAAATCGTAGAGATCTCACAGCAAACCTTGAATCATTATACAGGTGATTATTCATATTTTGAGCAAGAAAAAGAAATCCGTACAGAATTTCAACAGCGCGAATATGAAAATCAACAGGAATTTATAGGGCAACAAGAACGATTTATCGAACGATTTAAAGCTAAAGCTTCTAAAGCTAAACAAGCTCAAAGTTTGGTGAAGAAATTAGATCGTCTCGAAAAAATTGAAGCTCCTCTTAGTGAGTCAGCTAAAATTAATTTTAGATTTATTGCTGGCGTACAACCTGGAAGAATTGTAACTACCTTAAAAGATGTGTCTAAAAGTTATGGTGATATCCATATTTTGCAACACGCAAGTATGGAAATCAATCGTGGTGATAAAATTGCCATTATTGGTGCTAATGGTAAAGGAAAGTCAACACTGCTCAGACTCATTGCAGGTGTAGAAAAGTGTGGGGGAGAGGTGATACCCGGACATAATATTGATATCTCTTTTTATGCCCAACATCAACTTGAAGCTTTAAATGTAAATGACGATATCATTGATGAGTTGAAACATTGTGGAAGCGGAAAGTCAGAACAAGAATTGAGAGAATTGATGGGTTGCTTTTTGTTTAAAGGCGAAGACGTTTACAAAAAAGTAAAGGTACTGACGTGTTTAAAAAAATACGTGTATTATCAGGAGGAGAAAAGGCAAGGGTGGCTTTAGCAAAAACTATTATTAGCAAAGCCAACTATCTCTTATTGGATGAACCTACCAATCACCTTGATATTAGTTCGGTTAACATGCTTATTCAAGCTTTAAATAAATATGAAGGAACTTATGTACTCGTTTCTCACGATCGATATTTCATACAAAATGTGGCAAATAAAATATGGGAAATAGAAGATGGTAAAATAAAAGAGTTTGAAGGCACCTATGAAGAATGGGAAGAATTTAATAAAAGAAAAGCACAAAATATCAAAGAAGGTAAAATCGAAGTCAGTGCTAAGAAGGAACCTGTAGTTGAAGTGAAGAAAGTAGAAGTGAAAGAAGTTCCAAAAGCAAACACAAGTGAGTTTAAGGAAAAGCAAAAGGAAGAAAAACGCATTCGAAATAAATTTTCGAAATTAGAAGAAGAAATGAATCAACTCAATGCTGATAAAACCAGACTTGAAGACTTATTGGCTTCTCCGAGTATTTATTCAGATCAACAAAAGTTTCAGCAAACAGAAACAGAATATAATAGCATCAACTATAAAATTTCAGTCATTCAACCAGAATACGAACAACTCTTTGAACAGCTTATGCAATTCGAATCTTAATAAATTACCATGAAAAAAATACTACTGCTTTTATTAATTTCTTCAGCAAGTTTTGCTCAGCTGAAAAATTTTACCATGCAAGATGCGGTATTAGGGATGAATTCAACCTTCGCTCTAAAAAGCTTCAAGCAACTGCAATGGATTGGAGAATCAGATATGTATTCTTATGTTGTAAGTAACGATTCGGAAAAAGTAATTATGCGGGTTGATCCTACAACTTTCGAAGCTAAGCCTGTGATGACTTTAGATAAAATGAATCAATTATTGGAAGGAAGATATTTGCAAAAACTAACTGCTTTCCCAAGCATCAATTGGATCAATGCGACTAGTTTTTATATCCAACATGCAGATAAAATGTTGGAATTTAATATAGATGGAAGTCCTAAAACACCCATAGAGATCTTAGCCAATTTGCCGACTACTGCAGATCATATCGAAATGAGTCCAGATAAATCTATTGTAGCTTATGTAGATAAATTCAATTTATTTATTGCTGAAAAAGAAAAAAGCCCGATTCAAATTACACAAGATGGTAATAAAAATTTACTGTATGGAACTTCAGTTCATCAAAATGAATTTGGAATTTCAGGCGGCATTTTCTGGTCTGCTAATCATAATGCTTTAGCATTTTACAGAATGGATCAAAGTATGGTTGAAGATTATCCAGTAAACAATTGGAATGAAACACCAGCTGTAACTAAGATGATCAAATATCCTTTTGCGGGTCGAACTTCTCATCAAGTAACTTTAGGTGTGTATGATGTAAAAACAGCCCAAACTATTTATCTTAAAACAGGCGAACCTAAAGATCAGTATTTAACTACCGTGACTTGGAGCCCAGATGAGAAATATATCTATGTTTCTTTACTGAATCGCGATCAAAATCATTTGTGGTTAAATCAGTATGATGCCAAAACAGGTGAATTGGTGAAAACACTCTTCGAAGAAACCAGTGAGAAATATGTAGAACCTCAACATCCCTTGGTATTTATCAATGGCGATGCGAGTCAGTTTATTTGGTGGAGCCAACGCGATGGATTTATGCATTTGTATTTGTACAAAAGTGATGGAACCCTCATCAAACAACTTACACAAGGAGAATGGGTGGTGAATGAAATTCTCGGTTATCAAGTTAAAACAGGTGAACTGATCTATACAAGTTCGGCAGAAAGTCCCTTGCAAAAAAATGTATATACCGTAAACCTGAAAACCGCGAAAAGCAAATTGATTTCTACAACGCTAGCAACTCATACGACTATGGTCAGTAAGTCATGCAATTTCATGATCGATCAGTATACCAATCGACAAACACCTAAAAATATAGAGGTTGTGAATCTGGTAACCAAATCTGAAAAAAGAATTCTTACTGCCTCTAACCCGCTTGAAAATTATAAGCTAGCGAATATCGATAATGTAAATTTATTTTCGAGTGATAGCACACTGTTATATGGGAAATTAATGACGCCGGCCGATTTTGATGTCACCCTACAATATCCTGTGATTGTGTATTTGTATAATGGTCCGCATGTGCAATTAAATAAAGATGCATTTCCTTATAGTGGTAATTTATGGTACGATTACTT
>CAZSUF010000098.1:3690-4378 GCA_964609875.1 uncultured Bifidobacterium sp. | reverse complement strand
GATGGACGGAAGAGGGAGTGCCAATCGAGGCTTTAAATTTGAAAGTGCCATCCATCGCCAACTTGGCACTTTAGAGATGGAAGATCAAATGGTGGGCGTAAATTATTTGAAAAGTTTACCTTATGTAGATTCAAATAGAATGGGCATACATGGTTGGAGTTATGGTGGATTCATGACCACTTCCTTCATGCTAAGGAAGCCGAATGTATTTAAGTGTGGGGTAGCGGGTGGACCTGTTTTGGATTGGAGTATGTACGAGATTATGTATGGAGAAAGATATATGGACACCCCCGAGCAAAATCCTGACGGCTATAAAAATAATTTGTTACTTGATAAGGTCGCTAATCTTCAAGGTAAGCTGTTGATGATACATGGCACTGATGACGATGTAGTGGTTTGGCAACATAGTTTGAAATTTGTGCAAGCCTGTGTAAAGCAAGGCATACAAATGGATTATTTTGTGTATCCTGGCCATCCTCATAATGTTAGAGGAAAGGATAGAGTTCATTTAATGCAAAAAATTACTGACTACTTCGATCAGAATTTATAGTAAGAAGTATCTATTTTTTTGGGCGCATCCCCACTGAGGAGTGGGGCCGGGCCATCCGCTAAATCTTTTTTTGCAGCGCCTAAGCCAGCACCAAAAAAAGGATACCGCTCCTGTCCCTTGCGCAAACTTGATTGCCAT
>CAZSUF010000098.1:2233-3680 GCA_964609875.1 uncultured Bifidobacterium sp. | reverse complement strand
TATTCGCTCCTACGCCGCCACTTCGCAAAGCCTCAGTGTCGGGGTATCCGCTACTATCGTTGCCGCGCTACAGACTCCCAGATAATTTTTGTTTTATAAATTTATTTCTGACTCTTTGGGTTATAATGTTTGGTTCTGAAAACCATTTTATCTTTAATTCCGGTGCACTTCGGAAGATCTAGAATAGACAAATTCAAAAGATAATTGATCAATTCTTACAAAGGTTCAATAGAATGCTGATGATAAAATTATGAACCAAAGAGCTCATTTCACAAAACCGTTGTGGAATGTCCACTTTTTTCTGCATGCCATGTCATCATTTCTTGTCTAATACTTCGTTCACTCGTTGTGTCTTTTAATAATTGCTTGTAATTCATTTTTTTGATATCCAAACAATACTGAACCAATGTCCAATAATCGTAATATTCTCTTGGATTGATCGTGTTGTCCTCAAGTGTTATTTCCCAATTGCTTTTATTGGTTTTTTGTAACCGATTTATATTTGCGAATAAATCTTTTTGATGTGTGTTTTGTCTTGAAACATATTCCGCATAGCCTTCCCATTTCCAATTGTCTATATTGGCAATAGGATTAGAATTCCAAAGTCCTAAATTGTCGAACTGTAAACAATGCGTCATTTCATGTGCTAATAGTTGGGTTAAGTTCCATGTATAACCGTTAAGTTCAACATAATTGTCCTTGCAATTCATGGTTCCTTGCAAAACTACTTTGTTGTAAAATCCCCAAGCAAATGCTCGTCCACGAATGGCTTTAATAAGGTCGGTATATGGAGAAGCGTCGTTTAAACAAATGTCTAATTGAAGTTTGTCGTTATAAAGTTCACTTGTTTTTAATAGCTCTCTGGCTTGTTCAAGATGTAAAGTTATTAAAGGATCAAGCTTGGTGTTATGATAAATAACAAAGTTGTTATATGTTGTCTTCTTTGCATAAGTAAGCAAAGGATTTAATATGATTATCAACAAGAGTCCTATCATAAGCAGTCCTGCGGCTGTGAATCGTAATACCCATTTTTTAAATTGTCTTTTCATTCGGAATGTATTTTGACTTGCCCTGAAATAACTTTGTCCTTTTACGTTAGTTTGTGAAGGCTAATATAAATGAAAATATTGTCAAGATAATTGTGATTGGTGTAAATAATTTTTGTTCTATTTTATTTTTTGAAAATGCATTTCCAAATGTATTGAAAAGAAACAAAGCAGTCATTAGCCAAAGTATAATTGTCATGGTTGTTTTGGGAAAGTCAAATATCAAAAAATTGGATTGTACCAATATGACAAATAGAAAGAAAGCATTGACTAAAATTGATACTGCTTCAAACCGATACATCTCTGCATCTGTTTTTAATCGTCCTCCCCAAACAATATGGTAAGGAATGATTCTTAATAAAACACAGATGTGTAAAATTAAAAAAATAGATAAAACTATA
>CAZSUF010000098.1:0-2223 GCA_964609875.1 uncultured Bifidobacterium sp. | reverse complement strand
TATCATAATTAGTACCAATTAAATCCTACTATAAACATATTTGAAATTCCTTCTCTTTGTCCGCTATTTGGAAGATTAGCTTTTCCAATAAATATTCTGTATTGCAAGTCTAATGCAAAATGTCTTCTATGCCAAACCTCATAGCCTGTTGCAAACGTACATGCTGGTACACCTGTATAAAAACCTGCTGTTTTAGGATCTTTAACTGTGTAAAATGCAGGTGCATCAAATGTCAAGCCTGTACCGCCTAAAATCCACCAACTATTCTTTAACCAATATTGTCCTGCAATAAGTACACCTTCAAAGCCTCTGTCTTTCTCATTGTATTTGTAGTTTGATCCTGGCAATAAAGCAAATAGGGCGAGTCGCTTATTTAGCATAAATCCAATTTTTATATTGGGAAATGTTGTTGAAAAAGCAACATTTGTTGTGTCATTGGTGTTTAGGGTTAATGCACCTGCGCCAAGTCCAAGGCTTAATACCAAACCTTTCCGTTCAAGAGGTTTCCTACTTAAATTTGTTTGAGCGAATGTATAATTTGCCATTATTGTCAAAGTAAGAATTAAAATTTTTCGCATCTTGATTATTTTTTAAATTGTTAAGATGCAAAGGTTAAATTTGTCTGTTAGTTAGCAGTTACCATATGGTAAAAAATCAAGTTGAGGGATTTCTGATTCTGCTCAAACTTTGTGGTGTTATTCCAAGATATGATGCAATGTGTTTTTGAGCAATTCTTTGCTGAATATGAGGGAATTTAGCTTGCAAAATTTGGTATCGTTCTTCTGCCGTTTTAGTAAGCAACTCAATTTGTTGTTGTTGCTTTTCAACAAAGGAAGATTCAGCCGACATTTGCATGATGACTTGTCCAACTGATTTTCGGCTTAGAATATAAAAATTGGCACTTGAAATTCTTATCATGTCGGATTTTTCAAGTGCGACAACTTCCAATTCTGTTGGTTTTTTGGTAAGTAAAGACATATAATCACAGCAAGCACTGTTTTCAAAAGCAAAGTCGAGGCAAACAGAATTGTTTTCTTTCCATAAAAAAATTCCTGCACTTCCAGTAATGATAAAGTAAAAATATTTTTCTATGGTGTGTTGAGGCTTTATTATTTCATCTTTGGCAAACGAAATGGGTTCGCATAATTCTGCAAATTCTTGCCATGCTTCAATGGGTGCATCGAAGTATTTGTCAAACGATTTTTTTAGAATTTCTGCAAGCATTTGGTTTGTTAAATTAGTTTTGTCATTATTTCTAAGGTTGCTTGGATCATTAGGCTTAACGTTTTGTTGTCTTTCTTTTGGGTTGAAGTAGAACTTTTAATAGTTTAAAATTAGTACAAAAGATAATTGAAAGTATCCCGAATTTTCGAGATTCAGTCTAGAATCAAAGCACTACTTAAGTTAAAACCATGTTGGTGGCTGGCTTTAATTTAAGTTTGTATATAATGCCACATACTAGAAATAATATTCCAAAAATAAGTGTTGAACCAATTCCCCAATTTCTATTTTCCTTCTCCATTCTGTTATAGTTGTCAATAGTAAGATAATACTCATTATTCGATTTTAATTCGATAATATCAATTTCATCATATGCTGAATATTTTTCTACATATGTTAATTTCATAGTGCCTTTAATACTTTTGAGATAGTCCGCTTCGGCAATTTTCATTGTTATTGTATCATCTGTTCTAACCTTGTTTTTTAATTCATTTACATTGATGCCTTCCATACTCATATTGTCAATTCTAAATTCTTGATTACCAAATTCATTTAGTTGAATATAAGCCATAATATCACCATCGTTAAAGTCTTTGATTCTTACATCTTTAGATAAAGTTCCAGTAAGTTCTTTAAAGTGTGTGCAATTTTTACGATTATAAATTAATGAGGCGATTAAAAAAAAACCAAGGGATAAAATAAAGAACATTGCAGAAACTAATTTGTAATTCCTGTTTACTTTCATTGTTTTTGCGAAATCGTTCAGTTTAACATGATCTTGTATGAATTTTTTAAAATTCTCATAATTTGAATAAAGTAAGCTTTCAAATCTGTATTCCTTGTCGTTTTTTGAATCAATTAGATATAATATTTCATTTGCACTTGTGTTTCTATTTTCTCTGAGTATGTAGTAACCATTTAACTCTTCAGCATTCAATTTAGTTATTGGATTTTTAAAAATTGTTTTTAATTCAATTTCATTATTGATGATAGTAGCCTCTG
>CAZSUF010000097.1:7696-12528 GCA_964609875.1 uncultured Bifidobacterium sp. | reverse complement strand
TGACGAATCACTTCTTCACTAAAATTTTTTGTTTCTGCAATTCTAATTTTAAGCATGGGTAGCTAGACTAAATTCGGTTGAATTATTTTTTCCTCCTGGGGCATCATTTGTATCTATACGCTGCAACAAATAAGGTTGAAGAAGTGTGGCTTCTGTATTGATGCCTCGCCACATGGTAAAGGCAAACTCCACCTGTGTTCCTTCAAAATGATTTATCAAACTTTCGTTTACTGCATCTTTTCCTCCATAAGGATATGAAAAAGAGCGAATAGGTTTTTCTCCGATACGTTCTAAATATTCGAGAGATAAATCAATATCTAATTTTGCCTCAGTTTTTGATAAGGTGGCTAAAGGCATATGTCGATGCCCATGTGAGCCTAAGGCATCTGCTTGAGCCAAGGTTTTAATATCGGCTTCATTCATGTACAACTTATTTGCAAATGAAGTTTCGTCTGAAATCAATTGAGCAAAGAATACATCTATCGCTTCTTGCTTTTCTTGGTTTGTCAATACAAAATTCATAAAGTATTTTACCTTTCTAGATAGCGGCTCATCGTATCGATATTGATTGGCCAAAGAAGCTTCATCAAAATTAAATGTATCGATATTAAATTGTTGATTCAGTATATCATACAATTCTTGATCTTTCATGTGGGTTCGGACATAATGCAGTTTATGTACATCCAATACTTGTTGGTTTTGAATAGGATAAGATGGCACATACAAAATCGAAGGAATACCTAAGGATTGCAAATAATCAAATGCATGCATTTGCTCTTTAAGTCCATCATCAATTGTAATGACGCAATAATTTTTTTCATCCTTTGCCTTGTGTTTCAGTTTATGCAAAATTTGTTCCTGAGAAATAAAGGAATACTCTTTGGCAAGGGCATCAAGTTGTTTAGTCAATGCTGCCTTAGACACAGGATAAATGCCTGAGTTGTATGTTTCTTCTCTGAAGTAATGAAAATTTACCGCGAGTAAATTCATAAGATTTGATCTTGTTGTCCAAAACCATCTTTTGTTTTGATGGTACGTTTTTTGGATGAAACTATATTTTCTTCGGTCGTGTATAATCTATCTCCTTCTTTGATTTTAGTCATCATATCATATCCTTCATCATCTACACAAGATTCAACGTATAATGTGCCTCCTTGTACAGCAATGGCTAAATAGGCAGTTTGACTTAATTGTCGAAAACGATATACTAAACCCCATTGAAATGGATGATAATTGGAATCTTGTTGAAAAAATGTTTTCTTCAACCACACTCTTTTTCCTCTCCATAAAGTTTGTGCTCCACGATATGGTTCATCAAAGGCTCTGATAAATAATTCTATTTCTTCTCCTTGCCAATTCCAATCTATCCACGCATTGAAAGTTGCATTTAATCTGGGCCAATAACTAGATAAATAATGTGGCTGCTCTGAAACTTTGTTTAAATCAACTTCTCTCTCACTCCATCGAATACATAAGTCAGTTACTAATATTTCTTGTTGAAGATTATATTCTTTTAAATAATCGCTTGGATAATGACAATTGGCTGGATAAATAAATTCTTGGCTCATTAAAATAGGACCCGCATCTGGATTTTTTACAATTTTGTGAATGACGGAATTTCCTAATCTTTTTTTATTGAGTATTAACCAGGATACGATGGTACCGCCTCTGTCATTTGGTAATGGCGTTCCATGAATATTAAAAATGCCTGTTGGTTCAAATGAGGCTAAAAATTCTGTGGTAAAAATCCAAGGTGCTCCTGCTGAAATGATGAGTGATTTTTCATCCTTACTTTTCAAGGCTTGCTTTAATTCATCGAGTGTATTAAGTTTTGCATACTTATCACCTAGTTCAGGAATGTCTTTGTTGCTATACACTTTAAAAGGAATGTTTTTACCTTGTAAAGTGTTACTCAAATTGAGTACAATTTCGTTATGACCTATTATATGAATCATGGCATTAAGTTATATCAAATCCTTGAGCTAGAATGTCTTTTTGTTTTTCTTTAAATCCTGGTTTCATAAACCTACCAATTTTTACAGGCACAATTTGACCGCCTAAGGATAATTTAAATTCAGATATTCCAGACTTTTCATTCCCACTTAAATCTACACCGCCGAGGTCTACAAACTTGAATCCATGTTGACGTGCATAGTTGCAAATTTCAAGCACTAATCTTTTAGCTGCGCCTCCAAAAATTGTTCCGGTGATAGCCGAATTGTTATTGATTCTTTTGGTTGAATAAATTCTACTTACTCGAATGGTATTTTCTCCGGTGTAACAAGACATGCCCGATATATATTCGCCGTCGAAAGAAGCGGTAAATAAAAGGCATTCTTTAAGCTCTTCTTTAGGCACAGGATACCAAGCTCTAGCCTGTTCGCAGTTTGTATAAAATTGGTAATATTTTTCAAAGTCTTCGCAGCCAACATGAAACGCTAAGCCTGGTGTTCGAAAAGTTCTTCTATATTCATTTCGGCCAGTAGCGTTAAAGGCTTTCACGATATCTTCATCGCTCAAAGAAACGTCGAAGAGACAAGCATTTTTATCTAACACTTCATACTCTTCATCTTCTAATTTATTATCATAACAAACCACAAAAGAATAGTCGGCATGTTGTTTGCCATACGCTAACATGTCGGGAGTGGCACTTTGAGTAAGTACACGTTGATAAGTCAGTCCGTTATAGTGTATGCTAAACATGTTTTTTGTTTGATCTTGCTTTTATACTTTTTGACATGATATGATGCGGTGTTCGCGTGAGGGATTGTCGCGGAAATCCCATCTCGTTCTTCAAAACGAGATGGATTGCAGCAAAAGCCCGCTCTCGTGGTGCGGTCTAGTTGCTTTCGGCATTCGCTAAGCTGCCTGCACCGCGAGACACGCCCAAGAATTGCATTGTTTAATACATTAATTTTTTATCAAATTGCAAAGGCACCGAAGCTAGTAAATCGGCAATTTTTTGTCCTGCTTTACCATCCCCATAAATGGAATCGCTTTGTTGGTGGCCGAGGGCAATTTGTGAAAGAATAGCTTCTTTAATTTTATCTTTATTGTAATCTACATCGAACACATTGGCGCCTCTATCTCTTCCGGATTGTCTGCTGCCGATATTGACCACAGGCACGCCAAGAAAAGCGCATTCGCGAATACCCACGCTTGAATTACCGATTAGACATTGGGCGTTTTTTAGCAGCACAAGAAAATCTTGGGGTTCCATATTTTTGAAAAAATGAAATTTAGAAGAGTCCATCACTTCTCTAAAAACGCGTATGCCTTTTGAAGTGCCGTCTGCACCTGCATCTACATTAGGCCAAAACCACAATACGGGTTTGTTTAATTCGGCAATAGCAGCTAAGGTTGTTTCGATATGTTCACGGGATTGTTCGTATTCGGTCGTAACAGGATGTTGCATTACAACGAGGTAGCCATCTTTCAAATCTAATTTTTTTCCAGAGCCTCCATATTTTTCAAACAGATCGAATTTCATGGATGAGTCTTCTAAAACTTCTTGGGCCAAATCGATACTTGGGCAACCTGTGTTATGGACCATCTCTGGGTTTTCGCCAAGTTTGACCACACGATCGTAGGCACTTTGCGAGGCTACAAAATGGTAATCGGCTAATTTGGTAATGGCATGGCGAACTTTTTCGTCGATATTGCCTGTGACTTCGCCACCTTGAATATGCGCTAAGGGAATATTCATATAGGAGGCAGAAATAGCTGTGGCCATGGTTTCGAATCGATCAGCAATGGTGACCACAATATCTGGTTTGATATTATCGAATACGGTAGAAAGCTCTAGAATGCCTATACCTGTTGTTTTTGCGGCGGCAGTTAAATTCTCGCCTTCCAAAACATTGAATACTTTAGCTGTAATTTCGAAGCCATCCTTTTCGATATAGTTAACAGCAGAACCGTAACGATCTAAAAGGGCGGAAGCAGCTATGACCAATTGCAATTCTAAATCTGGATGATCTTTGATAGCTTGTAAAGCAGTTTTAACGCGACTATAAGAAGGTCTTGCTGTTACGACAACACAAATTTTTCTTTTTGTAGACATGTAAATTTTTTAGCAGGATGTAAAAGATTAACTCAGATCTTCTTCTTGCAAGAAGCTTCCTTGAGTGAGCTGTTTATTCAGTTTTTTTCCGAGGGCTTGGTCAAAGTTTTTAGCAGCAATTCCTTGATTGCCCGGTTTCTTTGATTCTAAGTCTTCGAATGTAATGCAATGGCCTTGAGGCAGATCTTTGTTGATGGCTAGACTTTTGCCGAACATAATTTTGAGTTCATTAAATGCGCTGACATCTTCTTTATTTGTTTGGGATAAAAAAGATTGTTCAATATTTCTAACACCTTCGACAAGTTTTTTTGTTTGTTCGATATTGAGTGAAGCTTTTGCATCTGGGCCAAACATGGTTTTATCGAATACCACATGAAACTCTAAAATTTCTGCGCCGAGCGTGGTTGCTGCCAAAGGGGCGATGATATCTGCAGAGTGATCGGAAAAACCGATAGGAATTTGATATCTCTGTTTCATAGCGGCCAACATAGTTAATCCCCATTGAGCAGGTTGTGTTGGATAAGCTGTGGTGCATTGAAGTAAACTCAGTTTGTTTCCAAAAGGTTTTAAAAACTGCAAAGTTTGGTCCAATTCATTCCAGTCGCTCATGCCAGAAGAAAGAATAATTGGTTTACCTGTTTGTGCAATTTTTTGCAGCATCAGAAAATTATTTAATTCTCCAGAGCCGATTTTATATCTTTCTACGCCAATATTTTCAAGAAGATCAACCGCTGCGCAACTAAAAGGTGAAGACATAAACTCCATGCCT
>CAZSUF010000097.1:0-7686 GCA_964609875.1 uncultured Bifidobacterium sp. | reverse complement strand
TTCGTCTTCGTAACTAAACTTTACGCGAAAAGGTTCAAAGGCGCTACTTTCGGCAGATGCGATATGAGTTTGAAACTTGACCACATTGACGCCTGTTGTGGCAAGTGCGTCAATATAGCTATGTGCAATACCTAAACTACCTTCATGAGCTTGTGCTATTTCGGCAATGATAGATATTTGATTTTGATTGGACATAAGATATTATTTGCAAGGCTTTTGCCAATTTTGCATGGCTTCGCCAAGGTCAGTCACATGTTGTGCAAACCCTTTACTTGATTTTTTATGATTCTACAATAGAATCAATGGGTCTTTTCAAGATGTGAAGAAGAAACGGTTACTTGAAATGAATGTCCGATGGACTGAATGCTAATAACCACTTGGAATTTGCCTTGAATTCTAATACATTTTCCTATCATGCCTTGTAAAGGGCCGTAGTTAATTCTGACTAATTGATCCTGCTTGATATCAATATGATGGATAGCTTGAAATTGGCTTGGCTCTTTTTGCAAGAGTTTCAGATTTTCAATTTCATAATCTCTGATTTTAGCAGGCTTCCCCAAATGCCTGATGATTCCTAGTGCCCCTTGAACAGACAAACTTTCAAAAAGTGTTTTCTCTTCACTTTGTACAAATATATATCCTGGGATTAATGGCAATTTGACCTTCTTTTTTCTATCACTCCACATTCTCATGGTAGAGACTAAAGGGAGATATACTTCAAATCCTTTATCGAGGAGGCGCTGTTCAACCTTTTTTTCGGTTCTTGGCATGGTGTATACGGCATACCAATTTGAAGTAGTATGCTTTATCCCCGTAAAATCTGAAACAGCAGTCATAATTTGTTAGCCCAGGTTAAGATATTATTCTACAAAAGTTCTATATAGACCCTCGCAAATATAAGTTCTTTTATGTCTTTATTCAAGCGTTTTACCTAATTTGACCCACTAATTTCTATTATTAACTTACAAGTCATATTCAACAAATAATATTATGTTTAAATGTTACAATTTAGATGTTTAAATATTATTATTATATTTATTTTTCTACAAATTCCGTTCGCATTTTTCAATTATTCCATCTTTTTTCAAAATCAAGTACCTTTGTTTTGCTTTTCTTTTAAATGAAGTTTACAACTTATGATTAATAAACACGCAAAAATTATCGCTATTGATTTTGATGGGACTATCGTCGAAGACAAATACCCGGATATTGGCAAACCCATGATATTTGCTTTTGAAACCTTAACCATGCTTCAAAAGGATGGGCATAGACTTATTTTATGGACTTATCGTGATGGTCCGCTTTTAGAAGAGGCTGTAGAATTTTGCAAAAAGCACCAAATCACTTTTTATGCAGTAAATAAAAACTATCCTGAGGAAGAATATACAGACAAAACGCCTCGTAAAATAAAGGCTGACATTTTTATTGACGATAGAAATATTGGCGGTCTTGTTGGTTGGGGAGAAATTTATCACATGCTAAATAAGAAAGGGCATGCAACTTTACCTGAAAAGAAGAAATCTATTTTTGGATTTAAAATTAAATAAAAATTTAGGTCCTAAAAATCAGAAAGCGAACCTGGGGAGGGCTCGCTTTCTATTTGCAAAAACTAACTAAAAACAAATATTACGCATGGGGTTGCGTTGCTGTCAAAGACGGACATGAGAAATAAAACGTTAGTTAAATTATAAATTAATTTTTATTATGCTTTACAGAAGTATTTATTGGTTCGCAACTATCGGAAGGTCGGGTGTCTGAAGCCCTTGATTAACTTAAGCAAATGAAGTTTGAGTCAATTCGAAATTATCATGGGATGATGGAAGCCCGCTTTTGGGTTTGGGGCTGTTCATACAAGTGCTTATTTATTTTTTTGTCAATAAATTAAATAATTCTTCATTGATATAATAGTTTCCTGTTCCAAGTTTTTCTTTTCGAAGCATTTTATCTTCTGCTAATTTATTTAAATAATTTGCTGCTGTTAATCTCGACACACCCAAATCATTCACTATAAATTCAATTTTTGTGTAAGGATGCTTAAATAAATTATTAAGCAAATCTTGACTATAAAATTTGTAATTCTCGCGTAGTTTGTGTTTATAATCGAGCATTAATTCCTTTATCTTGATGATTTGTTCAATTGTTTCTCTTGCTGTTTCTTCAACTCCTTTAATAATAAATAAAATCCAATCCTCCCATAAATTCTCATCTCGAACTTTTTGAAGATATCGGTAATAGTCTGGTTTATGTTTTATGATATAATTGCTCAAATAAAGAATCGGCAATGATTGAAGATTTTCAAGAATTAGATAAAGTATATTTATTATCCTGCCGGTCCTACCATTCCCATCATAAAATGGGTGAATACTCTCAAACTGAAAATGTATGATTGCCATTTTTATTAATGGGTCGCAATCTTGCTTTTCTGAATCATTTATGTACAATTCAAGATTTGTCATTAAACGCATGATTTCTTCATAATCTTGAGGTGGAGTATAAATTGTTTCTCCAGTGGTAGCATTTTTTAAAGCAGTCCCTGGCAATTTTCTGAATCCAGCCTTATTGTCCTCCAAAAGTTCTTGAATTTGTAAAATACTTTTATTCGTAAGTAATTCTGTTTTTGTAATCAGTTCAAACCCTTTCTTTAGAGCAGCAATATAGTTCTGTACTTCTTTTGCCTGAAGTGATTTAAAAGCATCGAGATGTAATTCAGATTTATATAAATCATCATGCGTTGTGATGATATTTTCAATCGCGGAGCTGTCTTTTGCTTCTTGCAATCCAAGTGTATTCATCAAGATATTTTGATTAGGAATTGTGGATGAAATTCCTTTTAACTCAGCCAAAGCTGCATGTGCTGCTGGTAAAGCTTTAAGTACTTTTCTTGTTTCTACATCAATATCTAAGGGTAATTCTGTTAATGTCCAAGTTGGCATATGTAAAGAATATTTAAAAATCTATACAAATATACCAGGCTTTGTATAGAAATTTGCAAAAGCTATACATTAATATTTACATCTGCATAGAATATCCATAAATAGATGTACTAGGTTTTTTGGGCATTGTCACTAAGACACTCTTTTGCCACCTCTAAATTATTAAGCTCGAACAAACTCTTCGTTATTCAAGCAATCTAAAATAATTCGCCTTGCAAATCAGATTCTTTTTCTTCATTCACTAAGGTAATTTCAAGGAGATCTTTTTCACATAGTTTATTGCCGATGGCTTTCCACCCCATCACATCGATAAATTCTTCAAGATTAATTATTTCTTCGCTAGGCAAATACTTTTTCTTCCCTGTTTTTAATTTAATTACTGGAGATGTGTGTGTAGTAACCCATTCGAGATAATTGCCTTCACCTTCCTTAATAAATTGGAATCGAGTATTCATCGTGAGGGTTTCAATTAAAAAACGTTTTACATTGAATTGTTTTTTATCGGCATCAAAATAAACTGCAGTAACAACAGAGGTTGGTCTAAATTTTTCGATCTTCACTACTTTTTCTGCATCAAATCGATTACTTAATTCAGTATTTGTTAAAGTATAGGTGCCATCAGCATACATGGTTATTATCTTTTCCTCTTCATTAAAACTACCTAAATACATGCCCTTTTCATCTGTATTTAAACGGCCAACAATATCATCGTACCAAATCTTTTTACCGCCTAAGGTAGAAGCCCCTTTTGCTTTAAGTTTAACCTCTTTGACTGGGTACTTTGTTACTTGATTTCCCATACTGGATCTGCCTTTGATGGCTAATTCTCCGAAATCAAACTCGAATTTTTTAATTTTGGCTTTGCATGCAGCACTTAAATTAATGGTAAGTAATTCGCTTTCTCCATTAGGGTTTGAGCTAAAATACAATACCTTGCTCTTAGGAGACCCTTTGGTTAAGTCGTATTCTTTATCCCGTGTAATCCCTGTCACATTAAATCTTTTGGCGAATGCAATGCCGCTTTTTCCATCAGCATAAATGACATGATAGGTGGTTCTGTCATCCGTTTTTCTAAATACCTCTGCCGCCAAAATATCTTTTCCAATAAAGGTTTTTTCGGCAACCTTCACCACCTTCATTTTTCCTTCTTTGGTAAATACGATAATCAGATCGGTATCTGCACATTCGCAGAGTAATTCGTCTTTTTTCAATGAAGTACCTATAAAACCTTCAGTTCGATTGATAAATAATTTTGTATTGGCTATAGCAATTTCACTTACTTGAATCGTATCAAATGTTTTGATTTCCGTTTTTCTTTCTCGGCCTTTGCCATATTTCTTTAATAAATTTTCGAAATAAGCAATGGCAAATTCTGTAAGATGGGCTAAATCATGTTTAGTTTCTTCTATCGTTTTCTCTAATCCTTTGATATGTTCATCAGCCTTGAATGCATCGAATTTAGAAATTCTCTTGATTTTAATTTCAGTCAATCTTACAATATCATCTGTGGTAATTTCTCTTCTGAATTTTTTCTTATAGGGTTTTAATCCATTATCGATCGCTTGTAAAACGCCTTCCCAAGTTTCTTCTTCTTCGATATCACGATAAATTCTTTTCTCGATAAAAATTTTCTCTAAGGAAGAATAGTGCCAATTGTCTTCTAATTCGCCAAGCTTAATTTCTAATTCTTGCTTCAACAAATCCTTGGTATGATCTGTAGAACTTTTTAATAATTCCGAAGCTGTAGTAAATCTGGGTTTGTCGTCTATAATGACGCAAATGTTTGGGGATACAGACACCTCACAATTGGTAAAGGCATATAAGGCATCTATAGTTTGATCTGGAGTAACACCTGTGGCAAGTTGCACTTCTATTTCTACATTCGCTGCTGTATTATCAGTAACTTTTTTGATTTTTATTTTTCCGCTATCATTGGCTTTTACGATGCTTTCAATTAAGGTTGGCACAGTAACGCCATAGGGTACATCTCTGATGATAATGGTTTTATTATCTACCTTATCCATATGCACCCGAATTCTTACTTTGCCTCCTCTTTTACCATCATTGTAATTTGCCACATCAACCATACCGCCAGTTAAAAAATCTGGAAACAATTCAAATTTTCGTCCTTTGAGGTATTTGATAGAAGCTTCTATTAATTCGCAAAAATTATGTGGGAGAATCTTTGTGGACAAGCCAACTGCAATACCTTCTGTGCCTTGGGCAAGTAGCAGAGGAAACTTCATTGGCAAAGAAACGGGTTCGTTTTTTCGGCCATCATAACTAAGTTGCCATTCTGTGATCTTATGATTAAAAGCCACTTCCAAAGCAAATTTCGATAACCTTGTTTCAATATAACGTGGCGCCGCAGCACTATCTCCTGTTCGAAAATCTCCCCAATTTCCTTGAGTATCTAATAATAAATCCTTTTGTCCCATATTGATCATAGCCTCCCCGATGCTCGCATCACCATGAGGATGATACTGCATGGTTTGTCCAATCGCATTGGCTACTTTATTGAAACGGCCATCATCCATTTCTTTTAAAGCATGCAAAATTCTTCGTTGAACAGGTTTAAGCCCATCTGAACCAGCAGGAACTGCACGTTCTAGTATCACATAACTGGCATAATCTAAAAACCAGTTTTGGTACATTTCACCCACATGATTCTTGTTGGGTATTGGGTCTCCTATAGTTATTTCTTCGGACATATCAATTGTGTGCGTGCAAATGTAAAGTTTGAGAACTTTTTTTCAGCTAAGAGTTAATAACATCTTTGTTGAATAATTAGTTAGACATTCATCAAAGAAATCAATTTAAATTTGGCGTTTCTTTTATCCTTGAATAAGCTTTTATTTTTCTTTTTATTGTTGTCAATACCATGCTGTAATACCTCCTGCTATGGACAGGGGATATTAAATATGGATCATGTTTTAGCTGATTCTTCGCTTAAAACCATACAGACTCGAACAGAACAAATTATTGAACTGCATCCTTTTATTCATGAGAAGATGGTCATTGAACTTGGAGATCCGAATCCCAGAAAGGGAAAAAATAAGAGCGGATTATTTTTCATTGCTTTATTATGCCTCTTTCTTTTCGCGGGCATTAAAATAATTTTTGAAAGGCATGTACTTAATCTAATCCGCGTTTTCACGCAATTTCATATTTCAAAAAGACAACTTAAAGATCAATTAGAAAATGACAATAGGGCATCGCTTGTTTTTAGTCTACTCTATTTTATGTCCACTGGTTATTTACTATTTGTACTTGTGAAAAAATACTCCTTTCACTTTCAAGAAACATCTAACTTGTTGGCTATTTTACTCTGTATCGGAATTTCTGGAGGCCTCTATATATTAAAAATTATTTTAATAAAATGGATAGCTTGGGTATTTCAATACCATGATGCCGCCACGCAATATGTATTTAATTCTAGTATTGTTCAGGAGTTTGCCACCTTATTTTTATTTCCAATCTGTATTATTTTGTTTATTACCCAAGGAAATTTGAACCATTGGATTCTTATGCTTGGGTTAATAATTTTCTGTATCATGCTCATTTTCAAGTATATCCGTTTATCTGGGATACTCAAAAATTTATTGAGGTTCGATTTAATCCATTTTTTATTGTACATTTGCGCCTTTGAAATTGTTCCTATACTTACTTTGGCCAAAATGGTTATTTAACTATAGTAACAAAATCACATTCAATAACAATCATTAGAAACTGAAATTGAGTATGGTGAAAGCGGCACAAAACAAACAAACTAAAGCGGATAAAACTGCGAATGTCAGTGCGCCTAAGAATATTCTTATTGCTCAACCCCGTCCTGAATCAGAAAAATCTCCGTATTTCGAGATTGAAAAAAAGTATAATGTTGCTTTGGATTTTTGTCCCTTCATTCTTGTTGAAGGTGTTCCTTCTAAAGATTTTAGAAAACAAAAAGTAGATATCACCCAATATGGTTCTATCATTTTTAATAGTAGAAATGCCATTGATCATTTTTTCCGTATATGTGATGAACTTAAAATCAAAGTTTCTCCGGAAATGAAATATTTCTGCATTACTGAAGCGATTGCTTTATATCTTCAAAAATTTATCGTTTACCGAAAACGCAAAATCTTTTATGGCGAAGATGGTACCGTAAATAGCATGTTGGAAGTTATTGCTAAACACAAAACAAAAGAAAAGTATATTGTACCTGTCAATGATATTTGCCGAGCAGAAACTTTAGATTGTTTACAAAAGAATAATTTAGAATATGCAGAGGTTGTTTTATACAAAACTGTGTGTAATGATGTAAAAGAATTGATGAAGAAGGCTTACGACATGATAGTATTTTTTACACCAGGTAGCGTAAAATCTTTATTCGAAAATGTACCGCGCTTCGATCAAAAAGGTATAGTCATTGGTGCTTTTGGACCCATTACGAGTAAAGCTGTAGAAGACGCAGGATTATCATTGCAACTTAAAGCGCCTTTGCCAAATATTCCTTCTATGTCTGCAGCCCTGGATATGTATTTAGCCTCTTTTATTAAGCAAACAAAATAGTAAGTGTAGATATACCAATTCTTATTCCCAAAGTATTAGGGATTAATTGCTAATTGGATTCCTTATAGAAACAACGAATTGGTCTATGTCAGATGTTGCATCGTAAGCAGCAAGACTTTTTGTATGATATAAAGGATTAAAATGTTTAATGCTTATCCGTAAAGCTACACCAAGTTAAACCATGCATTTGTAATTACTG
>CAZSUF010000096.1:1571-12545 GCA_964609875.1 uncultured Bifidobacterium sp. | reverse complement strand
CTTCGATTTCAATATTTTTATATGCCTCGAATCTTAGGCCGTTTCCACCATCCAGCCTTTGCCTTCAATCAAGTTCTGCGAGAAGCTAGAATTACGGATTTATCATGTATGGTCATTTGCCTGAAAAGGCGGATATTCCATGTACATTTCATTTGAACTACTACGCGGCAACGATTGCAGTGGAAAGCCCGCATCCCGTCTCGTTCTTAAAAACGAGACGGGAGAGGAGTTGGAACGGAAAGCGTGTCTGCCGCCCTAAAAAAATAAAATATTTAATTAATCATCACCCAATGAAATCCGAATCTAAAGCCAAAATTCTGTGCTCCATAAAACGAATAATTTACATGATTGGCGATGAAAATCTGCTGAATTTGGTCGAGAGCTACTGAAGCCCGAAATCGTTTGACTTTGAAATTAAAAAACGCAGCCACCTGAGGATAATTGGCAATTCGACGTTGATACTGGGTCACAAAACTATTCCAAATTGGACTATAATTATCTGCATAATACGGCGAATTCCAGCGAAATTCAAAGCCCGAAGAAACCTGCAACTTCTGTTTGAACAACCTATTTTCATAAGCTAATCTTTGTCTAGATGCAAACAAGGGCAAATGAATAGGCGACTGATTAGACGATAATTGAAAGACTATTTGATTGTCTAAAATCCATTTTCTCCAATGAAAGCCTTTGTTTATTAAAGCTTGTATGACAGGAATGATTTTTTGATATTGTTTATTTTGCAAAGAAGTATCACGATACAAATAATTTCCTAACATCAAATACCGGCATTCGATCGTGGTATGTTGTGAAGGCCATAAAAATTTTCCATAAATTTTAGTCAAACTTTGTTTTGAAAAATCTTTATTCAGCTCAAAATAATTCGAATTAAATCCACTATACAAATAAGGCGCTGTTTGTAAACTTTGCTCGATGCCCACTTGTATCATACCTTGATGTTGTAAGATATACCTTCCTGCTTGGGCTAAAAAATTAAAATTGCCTTTTGTATTTCCGGTCAGATAAATACGTGCTTCGGCATTATAAATCCACACACTATCTAAACTCAAAGGCTTACTTATTTTACCGAATAAAAAGTTATTGTAAAAGGTTCTTTGGTAGGGCCCGTTATTTGGACTTTCCACTTCCAAACCATAGCCCGCTTCTGCCCTAAATACATTGTCTTTGACATACACATTCCCTTGCAAAGAAATCATGTTTCCGATAAGCCTTCTATAATATTTTACTTGCAAGGAATCTCCTAGCTGAGGGGATACGTTAGCCATTCTTACATAAAACAAACTATCAGGCGTCATATCCTTAAAACGAGCGTAGGAAAAATCTGAATAAAATTGATGACGAATGCCAAAGACAGGTTTAAATCTTAGGCTCTTTTCTGTGCTATCTGCATTGATTAATGTATCGGTTTGACCAAAATCGTAATGATGATCTAATTGAAGGTGAAACGTTCTGTAATAATTGCTGATTGAAGAGCGGGTATTGCTTATTCCGTCTATTGCCACAGGCACTAATCTCTTATCATTATAACGAAGGTCTGACAAATATCTTTCATTCAAGATACCCCCATTTTCGTCCTGCTGAATTTTATTGTATAACAAAGCACTTAGCAAAGCATATCGCAAATTAGGGGATTGATAATTTGTGCTTGCCGAAGCATGATCATGATTTGTGCGTTGAAATTTATAAAATCCTGGAGAACCAATTTTACTATACATCGCTGTTACATTCCAAGTAGGCTTTATATTCTGACTATGCGTAAATTCTATCATTTGCTCTTGCTTAGTCCCTAACCGATAGTATAAGTCCGTGTAAGGTCGTGTAGTATTTATAAACTTTGTACTATCCCAAGTATATAAATAAGGCACAAATACTTTTGATCCAAATTGCATGCCCGCTTGCATCGAAGGATCTAGATATAAGGATTGGGCTGCGCTGGCTGTATTTCCTAAATCTACATCCCACACAGAATTGAATGGATTTCGATGTAAGGTTTGAATGCTTGAATCAGGAATATAACTTGTTGTATCAGATCCAAGTCTATACCGAATTACAATCTGATCATTTGTTTTTAGGGGTTTCTTTTTAGAAGAATCAGACACAATTTTTTGTTCACTTGTAAGAATAGAACTGTTAGTACGATTACCAAAAACTTGCGCCTGTAAACTATTAGCTACTAGCAAATTTGCAACCATCAGCAGCAAACTTATTTTCACAGTAAAACGAAAAGACTTAAACAAAGCAATGGGTTGAAAGGGCAAATGTAGACCTATACAAACTAAAAATTACTTAATAATTCGGTAAAGATTAAGGCCATTTTTGGGGCAGCCAAATTTGCAGCTTCCAACACTTCTTCATGAGTAATAATATTCATCTCATCGCGAATACCTAAATCAGTTACGACACTCATGCCGAAAACGGCCATGCCGCAATGCTTAGCTACAATTACTTCAGGCACTGTACTCATACCCACAGTATCTCCACCAATAATTGCTAACCATTTATATTCAGCACGTGTTTCAAAAGTAGGACCTTGCAAGCCAATATACACACCTTCATGCACAAGAATATTGTTGGCTTTGGCAATTTCTTTGGCACGAGCAACTAATGTCAAATCATAAGGTTCTGTCATATCAGGGAAACGAGGGCCAATGCTTTCATCATTTTTACCTCGCAAAGGATGTTCTGGAAACAAGTTAATATGATCATTGATAATCATCAAATCTCCAACTTTAAAAGCCTTGTTCATGCCGCCGGCTGCATTACTTACCATTAATAATTTAGCCCCTAATTGATGCATAATCCTTACAGGAAAAGTTGTTTCCTGCATACTATACCCTTCATAATAATGAAAACGCCCGCTCAACATCACCACTTCTCTACCTTTGATTTTACCAAACAACAATTTTCCTCCATGACCTTTCACTGTGCTCACTGGAAAATTAGGAATCTCTTCATAATTCAAAGAAAGACTCACTTCAATTTCATTGACTAAGCCTCCTAATCCACTGCCTAAAATAATTCCTATTTCAGGTTTTTGATGAATTTTACTTAATATAAAATCTGTGGTTTCTTGTAGTTTCTGTACATCAACATTTTGCATGGGACAAATATAATCTCAATTTCAATACTATGCGGTTGTCAAACAAATTTGTTGATTAAGTTTTCATGATTTTGGGCAGCACTTCCAGCTATTCACTGCAATCTGCCGATAGGCATCTATCGTATTCTATACAAAATAATGAGTCGGCAGGATTTCCGTTACTATCTGGGCTGCAAGGCAAGCAAATTTCAAATGATATGCCTTCTATAAATTTAATCTAACTTCAACGTATTCAAACATCATGTTTCCTCTTACACTCTTTCTGTGACATTAATTCACAAAGAAAAGAATCTGCACATTCAATAATTAAACCTTAAAAAACATACTTAATAGCAAACCAGATATACTTTCTTAAAAAGCTACATTTGAATTTTTCAAATAAATAAAAAGTTAGTCATTTTTCTGCTATTTTGTGAACTAAAATTACAATGTATGAACAAATCAACAGCACTTCTCTTAGCCGCATCAGGATTAGCTACCCTATTTTCATGCGAAGAAACAAACAAAGAAACTAAGCCAGAAACAACGCCCCCAACTACTCAGGTAGCAGAAGAATCTTGCTTCTTAATGGCTAAAAATAGAGACACTACTTTAGTGAATCTTAAAATTGAAAATGACCAAGTAAGTGGCACTATGGAATGGCTTCCTTTCGAAAAAGATGGCGCTCATGGCACACTCGCAGGAACAAAAAATCCAAATGGAGAAATGAATCTCATCTACACTTATACCATCGAAGGTTCAAATCAAACGAGTGAAGAAATTATGAAAATAGAAAACAACCAATTGCTCATTAAAAAAGGCGAATTAATAGACCCGAATAACGATGGTCATACCAAATTTAAAGATGCTGCAACAGCTGTGTATTCAGATACTTTGCAAAAAGTTAATTGTAAATAAGGATTCATCTTATTATAAATTAAAATGCGAAGACTTAAACTTCGCATTTTTTTATGCGCTTAATTTCCTGCAAATAATATATCACCACCACTCACCCACTGGTTTCTCGAATTCCAATCACCATCACAGCCTGACTGAAATTGCTCTACCACTTTACATTTTCTTATGTCAATGATCACACACATATAATTTTCATGCAAGATCTTTTTGCCTTCTTCTTCTATATAGCCTTTGATAATAAGCGAAGTTTCAAGATATAGCTTATTCGGCGACACTTTTATTTCGCCCTCACTCCCATTGCCTAGATCAAATCCTTGTACTTTCATTTCTCGCCCAGCTTTAACAAGCATTGGTTGGTAGTATAATGACCATTCTTTTGAATATCGCTTAAATCCAATATCTAGTTGCGGAGAAATATGCTTTACACCAAACAACTTTCTTTGTTGCTTCGCCTCCAATGAAGAAGTTAGTAATAACATCAATAGGCAACAACAAATAAAACACACTTGTTTCATCTGTTTAATTTAAGTCTATCATTAACTTGACACTAGGCAATAATTTCTTACAGCTTGATTTTATTTCAGTTACATACGTTTCCGAAAATTGATTATCAAATAAAATCAGCTCTTGCAAATGTTGAAGTGAATAAATGCTCTCAGGCAATTTTGTAAGCCGACATCCTCCAAAGCTTAACACCTTCAATTGCTTCAAATTACCAATTGCATCTGGAATTGTAGCAATATGATGATCAGTGATTAATAAGGTTTCAAGATTCACTAATTTCAAAATCGATGTAGGAAAATTTTCTAACATCAAATGATGCATGCCCGAATTAATTGTCAAACTCTTTACCAGCAAAGGTTGCTTTAACGCTTCCTCAATGGAAGTACATTTTACACATTGCCCAAAGGACGATGTTGCAATAAAGAGTCCCACTAAAAACAAATATTTTTTCATAAGATTAATTTCCAAAAATAGGCAATTTCTTGCTTCTACTTTTTCTTTTTTAGGGCAGCTATTCCCGCTATCCGTTCCTACTCCTCGCCACGCCAAAGACAAACGTGGCTGTGGGGTATCCACTTCTATCGGGGCTGCAATACATCATCTGATTAGCTATAAAGAATAAGAAATTCCTATCATAGAACAATGCATAGTATAACTCCTATCGCTACCTTCGTGCACAAATCTATTTCTGTGAAACCAGTATACTGCACCATCATCACCATTGGCGACGAATTACTTATTGGCCAAACCATTGATACTAATTCGGCATGGATTGCTCAACAATTGAATCCACTTGGAATACGTATTAAAAGACGTTTGGCTGTAGGTGATAACAAGCCTGATATTATAGAAGCCCTAAACCAAGAAATCAATGAAGTAGATATTATCCTACTTACAGGCGGACTCGGTCCTACCTCGGATGATATAACCAAACCTCTTTTATGCGAATATTTTGGTGGCAACTTGATTGAAAATGCCGAGGTCTTGGAGCATGTCAAAGCATTTTTCACTAAACGCAATCGACCTATGCTTCAAGCTAATTTAAATCAAGCTCTTGTGCCTGATGTATGTGAAGTATTATTCAACTCAGTAGGAACAGCCCCAGGTATGCTCTTCAAAAAAGGCCCTTGCACAATAATTTCTATGCCCGGAGTGCCTTATGAAATGCAACATATCATGAAAGAACATGTATTAGTCAAATTAAAATCAAACTATCCCACACCTAATTTTATTCATAGAACTTTACTTACTTCTGGACAAGGCGAAAGCTTTGTGGCAGAAAAATTAAAGACCTTCGAAAGCACTTTGCCTTCATCCATTAAACTAGCTTATTTGCCCAAGCTTGGCACCTTAAAACTTCGTTTAACTGGTGAAAATATTGAAGAACCTCTCATGGATCAATATTTCAAAAACCTTTGTGATGAATTAAAAGACATTTATGTGGCACCTTATGATACTGACCTTGAACATATCATTCACGAAATTCTTACCACAAATAAATTCACCGTGTCAACAGCCGAAAGCTGCACTGGTGGCTTAATTGCTGCAAGCTTCACTTCTTTGAAAGGATCCTCTAATTTCTTCAAAGGCGGATTAATCTCTTATGCAACAGAAATAAAAACCGATGTGTTAGGTGTAAACAAAACAACCATCGAACATCATCAAGTGGTGAGTCAACAAGTTGTACTAGAAATGGCCGAAAATGCAAAACGCATGTTCAAAACAGATTATGCTATTTCTACAAGTGGCTATCTCGAAAAAGGAGAACATAACAATGAAGTTTGGATTGGAATAGCTGGGCCAAATTCTAGCAAAGCACATCAAATCGTTGTTCCCTTTGATCGCGAAAAAAATGCAGTGCTGACGGTCAACACTGCATTAAATCTTTTAAGACTATTTATTCTGGCTAATTAGTACTTGGTCAATTTGACTTTATGAGAAATTCCACCCTCTTTCATTTCTAACATATAAATACCTACTGGCAAATCAGTGATATCAAGTGCAGCCTTTGTATTCCCTGCATTCAATCTCATTTGATATTGTGTCAATTTTTGTCCAGCCATATTATAAATTGCATAATACACATTTTTATTTGTGCTTGAATTGAATTCCAATACATAATTCCCTTCAGAAGGATTTGGATAAACATGTAAACTTTGATCTGCTTCTTGACTACCAATGGTTAAAGGTGTTGCATTTTTAAGAATAAAATTCACATTGTCAATATAGACATTATTTCCTTTTCTATTGATACCTCTAAATCGCACAAATAGTTTATACCCTTTCCATGGCGTAAGATCAACGCTTTCATTTCTCCATTGACTTACCGCAGTAGGTGAATAAATAGTATTCATCATGCCGACAGTAGCTAAATTAGCGCCCCATTTTTTATATCCTGTAGGAGAAAAATTCAAGGTGCAATCATTCGAAACCAACACACTTAAAGTATCTGATTCGCTTGGACCATAGGCGCTTGCTAAATCAAAAGTCATGAGCACAGAATCTGATGGCACTGAAGTTAAATCAACTTGCGCAGTTTCAAAATCGTCAATTTGATTAGGCTTGGTATAATTAAAAAAGTCCATATAAGCGGCATGTGTATTTCCACCTGTGGCACCTTGCATGCATAAAGTTTTTTGCCATTTCACATTGGTATCTGCATCAATAACTCTCCAACCTTGAGGTGGAAATTGTGGCCCTTCAAATTGCTGCACTGCAGGTGCAGTTAAAACAGTAGGTGCAACTAATACCAATGTATTCATAGTCGTATCGTTCGAACGATTATTGTCAGAGCTTATGTTCAACCAAGTTTTCACAGTATAATTTCCTGCCACTGGAAATGTTGCTAATGTATTAAAAGTATAAATGAGCGAATCCCCTAAAGCTAACGTGCCATTATAAAATTCATTGATAGGCACAAGGGCATTTATTTGATAAGATACAGGAATACCAGTGATTGGCCTAGGTCCTACATTCTTAATTTTCACCTTGATAGGTTGTGGCCCCGTCACTTGACAATCATAGGCCGATTCGAAAGGTAAAATGGTTTCAACATTCATAGCATCTGCACTATTCACCTCACCAGGTAATTTCACATAGGCTAAAGTGCGCAAACCTTTTGCACCATTCACATTGTTATCAGCAGCCACTGCAAAATAGAACGTTCCAGTTGGATTTACACCCGTGGTTACATAGTAGTCAGCAGTCGTTGAGGTACCTATCACATCCATATACTTAGCACCTAACATAAACACTCTGTAACCTGTAGCTCCTGGCACAGGTGTCCATACTAAATGAAAAACATTACCACAAGCTGTATCCACTGATAAATTTGTTGGCACCTTAAAGATTGAGAATAAGGTATCTGAAACATCACTCACGCTGTTTCTAGTAATCTTCATTAACATTTGTCCAGTTTGCAAAGAAGCTGGTGGTGTCCAATCGTAGTAGCGAACATCAGGTGCGATGGTCGAAGAAATAGTGTTCCAATTTGCACCGGCGTTATCAGAATATTCTAGAGTAAAATCTCCACCATTATTTCCGTAAGCATCCCAACGAATTCTTTCAGTAATTCCATCCACAAAAGATTCTCCACCTTGAGGATAAGTTAGGGTTAATTCATCTCCAATAAATTCATACACAACTACAAATTTTTGTGGCCCTTGAGGCACATCAGTTCCTCCAACATAAAATGTATAAGGCCCAGATTGCATTGAATCAAGAACAAGTTGCTCTACATTATTCAGGCGCACTCAAATTAGCCACAGATGGAGTATTATCTAAAACTAAAGGATAGAAAGGAGTTCCATCAACATCTTCAATATATAAATCTAGGTTGTTTACTAAAGCTACTGAACTTGCCAAGCTTCCTTCAGGGTCATTCCAATACAACGTAACCTTAATTTGTCTTGTATTGACTGGTGCATTTACATTAAATGATTTTACATTACCATTGGTAACAGAATCAATAAAATATTGCGTATTGTTCATAGCATTAAAGGCTCTTCTTGCATTGATTCTTCCAAATCCATATTGAAAATCTGGACCTTTATTTCCCAAATCATCTGCTGTGCCTAAAAGCAACCCTTTCATTAAGGCACTATATGGATCAGCACCTGCATGGGTATCACGATAAGCTTGCCACAAACTTGCTAAAGTTCCAGAAACTCCAGGGCATGCCATTGAAGTTCCTGTGAAAGTATCATACGTATTATCTGGCTGTGTTGAATACACATCAGTGCCAACAGCCACAATATCAGGTTTAATACGACCATCAGCAGATGGACCTCTGCTTGAAGAATTAGCTAATACATCATTATTCAACACATTACCAGTGGCTATTGCATTCTTACCTGCCTTATATCCACCTGTTATGGTAAAATAACCACCTCCAACACCACCACAACTTGTTCCTCCACTATTTCCAGAAGAATGTACACTTAATAAAGAAAACTTTGAATTGACTAATTGATCTTGATCTCTTGCATCTGAGTTATAGCCCACATTGCATCCTTGGCCCAATGAATTTGAAGTAATTCGAATGGTATCTGTCACATAATCTGTAGGCGCACTATTTAAATTATCATAACTATCATACACATGCAAACTAGCCCCACGACCATTACCAGAAGTGATTGGATCATAATTTCCACCTCCGGCAACTATTCCACAAACATGATCGGCATGGGTACCCGTACTCGCTAAATTAGCTGGATGGTGTGTAAGACGTCCAGTAAAATCAATATGAGGACCAATAGCCCCATCATCACCCACAGCAACCGCAACACCGGTACCATCATAATGAAGTCCGGTCGCATAAGAGGCATCAATTGTATTTACTCTATGATTTGATCTTTCGGTCAAATTTTCTACAACAGTTGGAGCCGAAGTCGGTTCAATAAATTTCACATAAGGAAAACCTGCAAGTTGAGTAATACTGTTTTCATCAATTTGCAATATAGCCAAATTCGTATGCTTCCAACTTAACAAATTCATGCCAGCTTGCTGAACTAACCAAGCAATTTCTGATTGAGGAAGGTTGTTTTGAAATTCAACACGAACTTCAATTTGTTGATTTGCTTTGACCATCCATGTAGGAAAAGGCCTATCGTTTAAACTTGGTTGTATTTTATATTTAGCCTCATAGGGCAAAATACTTTGAACACCAAATTGCTTCAAATCAGCGACCTGCAGATTAATAGGCATACTCACAATAAAGGCAAATTGCGGAATATAATCATAAAACCTAATTCCAGTTTGAAATTCTATACTTTTCCTTTCTTCGATTGAAGTAGATCGGTCAAATTGAATTAAAGCATAAACCTGATTTTGAAATTGGTAGGGTTGCCAATTCCCTAAAGATTCAATTTTAGTAATATTATGGACTGGGGTAAATTCTCCACTTTTTAAGTGTATTTTTTGAGAAAAGGCACTAAAACTGCATGCCATTAAAACACTTACGAAAATTTTCTTCATTCTTAAAGATTGAGGGCTAAAAATAGTACTAATTCCTGAATTAATCAATAAAGTAGTCAAGAAGACGAGGAATACTATAAACAAGTTAGCTAAATCTATATAATTACAGGGAATGCCTTGTTGTTATTTTAAATCTATAGATTAAAAAATAGCCCATATTCAAAAAAAAGGCCTCATCATGGAGGCCTTCAAATAGTTTAGTTTTAATTTATTCTTTGATCACTTTAATCAATTGTTCATTGACTTGAAGGAAATAAACTCCTGTAGATAAGCCTTCTAAAGAAATCATTGAATTTTGTTCTTTCAACTTAAATTCTTTTACCTGCTGACCAACTTGGTTAAATAATTGCGCATTGATTACTTTCTTAAATGACTCAACATATACATTTAATTGATCTGCTGCAGGATTTGGGAATACTTTTACAGAAGACCCATCACTAAACAACACATTTCTTATTTCAGAAAGAGAAAACTCTTCATTTAAATCAACTTGTCTAAGTCTGTAAAAATTTTGCCCAACTAAAGGAAATTGATCCACAAACGAATAATGATTTTCAAGTAGAGAATTTTGCGCATCTACTTTGCCAATTTGAACAAAATTGACTGCGTCTTTACTGCGCTCAATCACAAAATAATGATTATTAATTTCATTAGTTGTAACCCAAGATAATACTGAAGTTTGATTTGATTTTTCAGCTTGGAAAGAAATCAAATTAACTGGCAAGGCAAAACAAACAATTGGGCTCATTAAAGCTGTTGTTGAATAATTAGCTTTTGGAGCAATTGAACTACTATTCAACACACCAGCTGCACCATTTTGACCAGGTGCTGCAAAACCATTAGGACCACCAACTCCACCATTCACATTACTGACTAAACCAATATTAGATATACTTACACCATACAGTAATTTAACTCTACCGCCGCCGCCGCCGCCGCCGCTATCGTTTGCTGCTGAATTACAAGTTGACCCATTTCCA
>CAZSUF010000096.1:0-1425 GCA_964609875.1 uncultured Bifidobacterium sp. | reverse complement strand
AACCCCTGGTTGTGTTGCATTACCTCCGTTTACTGTAATTGTCCCTGTAACTGTGGCTTTAACCTTTGCATTTAAAATTACAGCGCCTCCACCATTACCACCTAAGGTATTACTAGATGAACCACCTGCACTTCCAAAATCTGTATCTGTTCCAGAAGAAGTACCGTAAGCATTTCCTCCTGTACCTGGAATATCTCCAGCATCATAACCTGCAGTTCCTCCTACACCTCCATAACTACCTCCACCGGCACCAGCTGATGCATTAGAAGAAAATCTTCCACCACCAGGACCATTACCGTTGTTAGAGAATGTATTGGCTGTATAACCTTTACCGACTGCATTAATGATTCCACTAATTTTAATATGAGAAGCATTGATCGTTAATGATTGTGATTGCGTTACATTAATGGTTGCACCAGCAGATACTTCAAACCAATCATAATTTTGAACACCAGACATGGTCGTTGTTGTTACTCCAGAAATATAAGAAGATGGAAATGTAGCTGCAAAATTACTAGTCGAGGGCGCTCCTGTACTTCCAAAATACATATAAATTGTGTTTGTTCCTGCTGGAAAAGTTGGCAAATTCACCCACATTTTCCCAGTACCCGCTGTTACATTTTCAGTATAATGATTTAAAAAGGTAGTTGGACATGTACCTTGAGTAGAAAATCTAATATCATTAAAATTAGCATGTAAGCTACCAGCTGATATATAACTTGACCCATTAAAATTGACAGGTAATTTATAATTAGTTAAGGCACTCCCACTATTATTCAAGGTAATAGTATACTTATAAGTGGGCAAATAGGAAGCCCCATAAGTATGAATAGTTGCAAATAGTAGGCATAAAAGGAAAATTCTTCTCATTGTGTTCAAATTTTGAAGGCTAAAGGTAAGATAATTTAATTTATTTATTCATCGTGGCTAAAAATTCTTCATTACTTTTCGTAGATCTCATTTGCATCAAAATAAAATTCATCGTTTCTTCAGGATTCATATCTCCAATATGCTTCCTTAAAATATATAGTTTATTCATGGTCTCTTTACCAAGAAGTAAATCATCTCGTCGAGTCGAAGAGGCAATAATATCAATGGCTGGATAAATTCTCTTATTCGCTAATCTCCTATCCAACTGCAATTCCATATTACCAGTTCCTTTAAATTCTTCAAAAATCACCTCGTCCATTTTACTTCCAGTGTCTATCAAAGCTGTAGCTAAAATAGTTAAAGATCCTCCATTTTCAATTTTACGAGCTGCTCCAAAAAATTGCTTTGGCTTTTGCATCGCATTGGCCTCAACACCTCCACTTAAAACCTTTCCAGATGCAGGTGCTACAGTATTGTGCGCTCGAGCTAAACGAGTAATACTATCTAATAAAATCACTACATCATGACCAACTTCTACTAATCTTTTAGCTTTTT
>CAZSUF010000095.1:10129-12719 GCA_964609875.1 uncultured Bifidobacterium sp. | reverse complement strand
TGATGGGAAAAATGTAAAAGTGTATAACCTAGATAGATACTTTAAAGACTGTCCGCAATTGCAACAAGCTTATGGATTTGCAGAGGATCATGAGGGCAATTTATATGTTGGAAGTTTTAGGGGCTTATATATTTATCATAGAAAAAAGGATGTATTTACTTTGCAAAAGGTGTATGAAGGTGAAGATCAAACCGTGATGCCGATTGGTTTTTTGGACGGTAAAGTGTATTGTTATAATCGATATTGGCAATTAGTAAGTTTTGATGTGGTATCAAAAAAAGTAGAATTACTGAAGAAACTTGATTTTACTCAAATACCTACATTGCATCAGTATGCGGCGAGTCAAGGTTTTACCTATCTATATCCTTTTCTTGATAATCAACATCAAATTTGGTTATTTAATCATGATTCCGTGTGGGTGTTTAATGTAAAATCTAAAGATCTATTCACTCCTTTAATCAAATTTTCAAAAGGTTCTTCTGTTAAGATTTCATCCTGGTACCATGAAAGAGAAGCAAATCAAGTACATCTCTCAACCAATCTTGGGTTACTGTCTATTGATGCGTTATCGAAGAAAATAGATTGGATTCAAAAATTGGGAAACAAGTCCTTGCTTGATTTAAATCGATGTGTAAAGAACAAAAGTTTAATTGCCTTTTTTACAGAAAACATGATATTGAATTTATTTGATACGAATACAAATCAAATTATTTGGGAAGATGATCAATTCAGAAAATATACAGGAGATAGAAATTATAGTTTTGATCGAAGTGGACGATTGTGGATGAGTCAATCAGGACAAGGACAGTTCATTTTAGACTTGAATCCAAAACTACTTAAGGGGGAAACAAAAAATTCAATTTGGCAATTTTTTAAAAATCTAGGGGGCACATCTTGCTTAGCAGAAATGTCCAATGGCGACATTCTTGGAAATAATCATGTAAAACTAAATTACCTTGATAAAACTTTAAGCCCAATACCAAAGTCCTTTATGCCTTATATCCCTTATAGAAAGGCTTATGATCCATTTAGAAGAGGAGTATGGTGCTTTGCCAACTATTCAAATCCGTATACTAAAGAATCTATGGTATTTATCAATGAATTGAATCAAGTTGAATCTATTATAGGTAATGAAGCCAATCTATTGAAAGTCATCAATGATGTGCAACCCCTATCAAAACAATATATTCTTGTCGCCTTAGAAAGTGGGGTCTATCGATTGAATGCAGCATCAAGAGTATTCAGTAAAGTAAGTGCTTCAACTAAACCAAGTCCATTCAAATTTAATTTGTTAAGTGATTCAAGAATTGCAGTCAGTTACTTGAATGGTGATATGAGTTTGTTTAAAATGCATGAAGATGATAGTCTTGAGTTTATACAAGATATGCTTCATCAAGTCCAATCTTATTATATAGCAGAAGATAGCCTAAGAAAGCAATATTGGGTTGGAAGTAATCAAGGGGTTTTTCAACTAGATAGTAACTTCAAAACAATTCATAAGTTTGATGTGAATAAGCGTTTAGCAGCGAATAATATTTACGGTTTATTGCTGGATGATTTGGGTAATGTCTGGTGTAGTCATTCAAGTGGAATTAGTAATATTGATGTCCATACGTATAATATAAGAAACTTCAACAAGGATGATGGTATACAAGATTGGGATTTTAATAATCGTTGTTTCTTAAAAGGAAGAGATGGTACATTGTACTTTGGCGGGGTTTCTGGATTTAACTATTTTAAACCTCCTTTAGAGAAGGTATCTTATTATCATGCACGTGTTTCTGTAGAAGATATTCTTGTCAATAACAAAGTAGCATTGACAGACACCAATGCCGATTTTGTGCATTATTTAAGTTTACATGCTTCTCAGAATAATTTGGTGTTTAAAGTATTTATAAATGACTTATCAGGATCGACTCATTCTGATATTATATATCGTTTATTGCCAAATGACACAGCGTGGCAAAAGATGACTAATCCAGGTAAAATTAATTTTAATAGTCTAGCTTCGGGAGATTATGAATTAGAATTAGGTATATACGATAATTTCTCAAACCGACATGAAAGTCAAAAAAGAATACGGTTTTCTATAGCACCCAAATTTTATCAAACGTGGTGGTTCTTTGCTCTCTGCTTGATACTATTGGCTGCGTTGGTTTATTTGTATATTAGGCAACGCGAAAGAAAATTACAAGCGCAACATAAAGCCAAGTTAGAAGTAGATATATTAATTGCAGAGACAGAATTAAGGGCGCTTAGGGCGCAAATGAATCCGCATTTTGTGTTCAATTGTTTGAACTCCATTTTGGAATGCATAGAAACAAAGCATGTTGATAAAGCCTCCATTTATTTAATCAAGTTTTCTAAGTTGTTGAGAAAAATATTGCACGCTTCTGAAAGTGCATCGATCGGCATAGAAGAAGAAGTGGATATACTTACTTTATATTTAGAAATGGAAATTTTGCGATTTGGTGAAAGTTTTCATTATGAAATAATTTTAGACGACACCTTGCATGACGAGGATATCCGTATCCCATCGTTATTGGTGCAGCCCTTTGTAGAAAATGCGATTTGGCATGGACTTTTGCAT
>CAZSUF010000095.1:9431-10119 GCA_964609875.1 uncultured Bifidobacterium sp. | reverse complement strand
AAAAATATAATGTTCAACAAGTAAAATGTATTATAGAAGACAATGGCATCGGTAGGTCGAATTCGAAAGCACTTAAAGAAAGTAATCTAAAGTCTGAGGAACATCAATCCAAGGGTATTGCATTATCAGAAAACAGATTATCTTTATTGGGTCAACTTCAAGATATACAAACTGAACTAAATATTTTAGATTTGTATGATACGCATGGAAATGCATCTGGCACAAGGGTTGAAATATTAATTCCAATTTATTAATGTTATTACAAGCACTTATTATTGACGACGAAGAAAGGGCAATTAATTTGCTTAAAAAGAATATTGAAAAAAACATCCCAGAAATTACCACCTTGCATACAGCCCTGAGTGCCAAAGAAGGTTTGGAGTGTATAGAGAAACATAAACCGGCATTAGTATTCTTAGATGTTGAAATGCCGAATATGAATGGATTTGAAATGTTGAATCAAATTACGCATCCAAATTTCGATGTGATTTTTACCACAGCATTTAATCAGTATGCCATAAAAGCAATTAAATATAGTGCCTTAGATTATTTATTGAAACCAATCGATGCCGATGATTTGCGAAAGGCCTTTGACCATTTTGTGCAACATTCTAAAAACAATCTTAGCAAAGCAGCCTTGTATGCTAGTTTGATTAGCAATTTAGAATTACAAGATGAGCAACATTTT
>CAZSUF010000095.1:8758-9421 GCA_964609875.1 uncultured Bifidobacterium sp. | reverse complement strand
AATGATAATTCAATAACGGTTGAAGTAAAAGATATTATACGTTGTGAATCAGAGAGTAATTATACCACTTTTCATTTTGTGAAACACAAAAAATGGGTATCTGCGAAAACGCTTAAAGAGTATGATGAAATACTTTCCAATAGAGGATTTATAAGGGTACATAAATCACATTTGGTGAATAAACATTATATAGAACGATTATCGGAGCACCATGTTATTCTGCATGATCAAACTGAAGTTGAATTGGCAAGACGCCGAAGACAATTAGTAATTGACATGCTTGGTTTGAGTTAATCATCCGTCCCTTTTTAATTATTTAATACCGCAAACTAAATTGAGTTGCCGTTGGCTCAATGGGGATAAAACTTGTATTCGAGCATTTGTAAGTTTGATTTAGAAAGGGCTTGATTATTTCTATTCAAATCAACCTATACATTCTGAAATTTAAAACTATATCACATGAAAAAACAACTTATTCTCAGCAAAATACTATGTGTAGTATTTTTAATTTTCCCATTATTGAATGCGTATGGACAATTAGTTATCATCGGCTCTGGCACATCTAGTGGTGTTGGTTCTCCTTCACCCATTATTCGTTCAGGTGCTAACAGTTCATTCCACCATGCAAAGTCAATTCAGTTAATCACAGCTTCACAATTAGCT
>CAZSUF010000095.1:1981-8748 GCA_964609875.1 uncultured Bifidobacterium sp. | reverse complement strand
AGTGGGATTCCAGGAGGAGCAACTATTACAAGTTGGGGGTATAATAAACTAAACAATGGTGCTCCTTCAGGAACAAATTCATGGACCTTAAATGTGTATTTAAAAAATTCAGCATCAACCGTACTTACTGCCGGTTCAAATTGGAATACCATGATTTCGAATGCATCGTTAGTATATTCGGCGACGATTAATTCTTCAAACATGCCTACTGCAACGGGCTATTGGATGTGGAATATTTCACCATTTAATTATACTGGAGATGCCATTGAAGCTTATATTGAATGGACTCCAATAGGTACACTCAGTTCACCCTTTACCTCAAACTCCTTTACATGGGAGTATACAACTACTTCAGGTACCCAAGCAATGGGAACTTCTAATAATTCAACAATAGCTTCTAATTTCAATACATGGACAACCCTGTCTCGCAGTTATAATACACAAATTGGATATTCGACTACACCTTGTACAGGCACACCTAGCGCATTTACACTAATTTCATCTGCAGCATCTGTTTGTCCAAACTCAATATTTGAGCTCTCAGTTCAAAATCCACCTACTGGAACAGGGATAAGCTATCAATGGCAAAGCAAACCTATCGGAAGTGGCACCTATACGAATATAGCGAATACACTCCCAACTTCTGTTTATACAGTGACAGCTGTAGATGGGATTACAGTTCCTGCAGAATATACAGTTGTGGCAATCTGTGCAAATTCAGGACAAAGTGCAGGCTCAAGCAATTCAGTAGCTATTACAATGAATAGTTTTACGAATTGTTATTGCTCCACTGGACTTACATCATCAGGAGCTTTCGGTGATATTATAACTAATGTAACAATGGGCCCTTTAATTCAAAGTTCTGGTGGTGCAACGCCTTGGTATACGGCTTATAATAACACACCAGTTGATTTAATCCAAGGAACTTCTCAAAGCATTTCTATTTCATTTGGTACGGATGGTGTTCAACATAGTGCTATTTGGATTGATTTTGACGGAAATGGAACATTTGAGGCTTCGGAAAACTTAGCCTTATCTACAGTCGCGGCTGCTGGATAAAAAAATCTAGGAATAAGATTCAAATTACAATATCATATACTTTAAATATACCTGCTTCTACTAGCTTAGGGATAACTCGTATGCGTGTTAGAGGGGCTTCTGACGGAGCTTATACTGCAAACGGGGCTTGTTTGGCTTATACTTTTGGTGAGACTGAAGATTACTTGGTGAATTTAATTGCTACTTGTGGTCCACCAACAAACATTGCTGCTATATCGAATAACACAAATTCAGCTACAGTAAGCTGGGATGCTGTAAGTAATGCACAATATTATCAAGTAAGATGGAAACAATGCGGTGAATCAACATGGAGCACTGCAAATAACACAACCTTGTCTAGAGTATTAAGTGGATTACTTCCTAGTACTTGTTATGAGGTTTGTGTTAGAACAGCGTGTAATGGAGGATTATTTTCTAATTGGGTATGTAAGAATTTCAACACGCCACCTTGTGGATTAAATAATGCCTTACATTTTGATGGAGTAAATGATTATGTCAATTTGAATACTTTAGCCAATCCACTATCGAATGCAACAGATTTTACTATTGAATTTTGGATGAAAGCCGATTATAATCAAAATACTTCGTCAACTATTTCAAATCTATTTGCAATAAATCCAGCTGCACCTGCAGATAATAAATTTTCTATCGCGATGGGCAATGGTCTTGGACAGCAAACTGGGCAACTGACAATTTACGAACCAGGAGGAACAAATATCTTAACAACAAGTTCAACTATTGTAGGAGACAATAATTGTCATCATATTGCCTATGTGAGAACAGGCAACTTTGGTGAAGCCTTTATTGATGGTGTTTCAATTGGAACTATTCCTGTTGGGTTTTCATTAGCATCTAGTGATAGAATTAGTATTGGACAAGAATATGATAATTTAAATACCAGCGATTATTATAATGGACAAATAGATGAATTAAGAATATGGTCTGTTGCAAGAACTCAATCTCAGCTTGTTTCAAATATGCAAACATTAGTTGGAACACAAACAGGTTTAATAGGATACTATAATTTTAATCAAGGAATTCCAGCTGGAAATAATGCCACAATTAATACGCTCAATGATGTTTCAGGAAATAATCATCATGGGTCACTTTTGAATTTTGCTTTAAATGGAAATTCTTCTAATTGGATTGAGGGCTGTTATCAATATTTGGGATCACGTGATACAGTTCAAGTAAATTTTTGTGGACCATTTTATCATTGGAATGTTACGAATCAGGATTATTATCAATCAGGTTTTTATGATGCTAGTTTTGTGAATTCATTAGGTTGCGATTCGATTATTACACTTCATTTAATTCTAGCAAATCCAGGTTTTAGCAATGAAAATCTTACAGCCTGTAATGAATATACTTGGGCTCAAAATGGAATTACTTATACTTCCTCAGGAACGTATATAGTAATTGAAAATTGCATTACATATTATTTGAATTTAACTATTAATAATAGCCCAACTCTTTCAGTTATTTCTTTTCCAGTAAATTGCGCAAATGGTATGGGAGGTTTTACCATTATACCAAATGGAGGAACAGAACCTTATAGCATAGACATAAATGGAACATGGCAATATAGTGGTATTTTAGCTGGCGGTTTGTCAACAACTTCGAATTTCTTGCCAGGTAATTATACTATTACTGTTATTGATGCCAATGGTTGTAGTGCGACCCAAACTGTAGAAATAGCACCACCGCCACAAATCATCCTAACAATTACTTCCACCGGTTTTGATTGTTATACTCAGACAGGAGATTTTGCTGCTAATGTAACAGGTGGAACAGCACCTTATAACTATGACTATCAGTCTGCACTCATTGGATATGGTGGAACAACAAACCAGTTTTTTACCCACAATAATCTTCCTCCTGGCACATATACATTAACAGTTACTGATGCAAATGGTTGCACAGCCACTCAAACATTTATTATTCAAGGCAATGGAACTAAATCTATATTGAATGTAACTGTTTGTGATTATTACCCTTGGAATTGTAATAATATTTCTCAGAGTTTGGTGGTATCAGGTGTTTATGCTTGTATTACCGGATGTGATACCTTAGAGTTGCATCTTACAATTGATCCAATAACTTACCAAGATCAATATGTTTCTGCTTGTGACAACTATACATGGCATGGGGATACTTATAGTACAAGTGGAGTTTATTATTATCCAATATCTACTTGTTTAACTGAAGTACTTCACTTAAGCATTAATTCTGTTGATTTACAAGTTATAGCTAATCAATCAAATTGCAGTTATGATCTAGGAAGTTTTACTATCATTCCAATCAATGGAGTACCTCCATATCAAATTGGAATCGATAATCAAATATGGTTCGGAGTTACATCAGGTTTTACCACGAATCCTCAATTTACGCCTGGGACCTATATTATTACTATAACAGATGCGAATGGATGTAGTAAAACGACTACAGGTATTATTCATACACCGCCACCGCCTATCACTATTGTTCCCAATTTACTATGTAATGATGGCACATCCATACTTCGATTTACATTTTCTGGAGGCACTCCAGCACAGTTTTGGTCGTATAATTATAATTTAACTACACCTTCGGGTGGTATTATTTCAACCTCAACAAATGCAAATTATCATGATGAAGTAGACCCCGAAAACGGTTTGTACAACATTACGGTTTGTGACGGAAATGGATGTTGTACAAACTCAACCTTTGTTGTAGATATTCCAGCAATTTCACTTGATGTAAGGCAAACAGTTTGCAGAAATAAAACCACTTCTTTTGTTCTAAATGGGTTGCCTTCTGGTGGTGTATATACCAGCAACACTTGTCCAACTTGTATAAATTCAACCGGGGAATTTATACCAGCCAATTCGGGCAATGGTGTTGGTCCAGCCAATGCAGTGTACGTTGATGTCACTTATAGTGTCAATTGTAGAAAAATTACAAAGAAATTATTGGTGAAAGATTGTATAGGCGATGGAGGATCGCAAGCTAATAGTGGATGCGGTAATTGTGATGTTGGATTTAATCTTGGGGATAATTTATTTTACAATGGCGATTTAAATGAACCTATCCAATATCTTGTTTCACAACCAAGGTACTGGGATCCCGCAATTGATTATAATTATAAATATGCTGATCATAACGTGAATAATAAATTTAGTATTACCAATGGCGAAGCATACTATCTGAAAAACACCCAAGACCATACAATTCGAAATATACATAAAACCATAACTGGGGCTAGCTATAATGCCACAAGTTTTCCAAATGATTACTTCATGATTTTTAATAATCCCAAAAAGAAAAATGGGACTACAAGTAACTACGATTTAAAAAAAGTAGCCAGATCAATAAAACAAGAAAATATTGGCTTGTTCACAAGTAGGTATAGCATTTGCTTCAAAGTAAAAACGCATTTCAAAAACCATGCAAAGGATAATCATGAGCCTTCATTACGATTAACCTATAATTCAGCTTATAATACAAACGAGGTAATAGATAGTTTTCCAGGATTGCATGAAGAGGAATGGGCTTCTAAAGAGACTATGTTTACTTCAACAATAGATAATTTCACCTCGTTTGGTATAGAGTCTTACGATTTAAAAGATCTTTTAAAAAATAAAGACTATATGTATGCTTTAGATGAATTTCAATTAAGAGAATGCATAAAGGATGTATGCGGAGATGGAGGAGGAGGAGTTGTATATGATAAGGATAAAGTTTTTTTCGGAATAGGTCAACAGGGTGTGCTTAACGCAAATGTTTCGTATAACTTTTCTAACATAACATATAATTGGCAACCGGGTGGACAAACTACTTCTTCCATAAATATTCAACCAACTGTTAATACCATATACACATTAACTGCTAGTGATGCTAACGGACTTATAGGTTCATCCACAATTGAAGTAATTGTTTTGCCAGTCGTTTGTATTGCCGAAAATGCAAGCCAATATGGCTTAAGCAATGGAAGAGCTACTGCACAGATCTTTTACGGAATTCCTCCGTATCAATACTTGTGGAGTAATGGCAAAACCACTAAAACTGCTTCTAACCTTGCACCTGGTGTTTATACCGTTACTGTTACGGACGCAAATAATGTAATCAATTCTCAAACAGTAGAAATTAAACAACCCAATATTTTAAAAGCTAATCCGACAGTTCAAAAATCATGCGCTGGACTTGCCAAAGGTAGTATTTCTTTGAACTCAATTTCAGGAGGAATTATGCCGTATAAATTACTTTGGAGTACAGGTGATAGCTCAATGAACATCAACAACCTAACAGCAGGAACCTATAGTGTAACCATTACTGATGATTTAGGTTATACCCTCAACCAAAGTTTTGTGGTGACAGATACTGTCTGTATTGGTTTGTGTGATTCAAATAGCGCATTGAGTACACTTTACCTAAATACGTTTGAAGAGAATGTAGCATTTACATCTGAACTACCAGAAGAAGCAAGTTGTTTTACAGGCTCTTATGCTGTTGTAACTAATGTACAAAATAAATGTGGCTCTTGGGATTCCTTGAGCAATAATGAAAATGAAACTGGCAATATCATGGTTGTGCAGGGTAGTAATGCACCAAATAAAAAAGTATTCACAGCGTCAATAAATGTAGTAGCAGGAACAACCTACTTAATAGAAACTGTCGTTCATCCTATGTTAGATTCTACTTTATCTGCGCCAAGTTTTGAATTTAAATTTGGAAGTACAAGTGTACTTGCTCATAATGCTAGTTGGACTGAAAGTAATGAATTAGTTTCAACTGAATTCACAGCCATCACAACAGGTAGTATTGATTTTTCATTAGTTCAAACTAACACAGGTGGTGCATACGCCATAGGTGGTTTTGCGGTTTCAACTTGTAAACCGATAACTATGCCAACTGCAACATGTTCTGTAAATCCTATTTGCACAAATGCCATTTCTGATTCTATTGAAGTTATGATCACAGGCGATTTTCCTCCTTTTGAAGTGTATTGGGCAGATAGTATAGTAGGGATAAAAAGAAGCGGTTTGCCAATTGGTCAAATAGAATATGTAGTAGTCGATGCAAATGGAAATGAATTTGTTGATACGCTAATCATTCCGATAGACAACAATTGCAATCCTTGCCCTGCCTCTACTGAACTTTATGTCGATAGCAGCATGGCTTCAAGTGGCAATGGGCAATCATGGACAAGTGCTTACAAAACACTCAGCGAAGCCTTGAATGTGGCCCATAAATGCCCTTTGGTGGAAAAAATTTATGTGGCTAAAGGAACATATACGCCTATGAATTTGCCTTACGATATGAATACAAACCAAATAGGTATTGAACAGCTAATAGGTCAAACAAGTGGGAATACGATGGTTGAAAATCGAGATAGAACTTTTCATATTCGAGATGGACTTGAAATATATGGTGGTTATCCGAATGGAGGTGGTATTCAAAATAGTGTTGCAAATCCGACTATATTAAGTGGCGCCAATGTGGGTGGTGTGATGAATGAGCATGCATTGCATGTGGTTCTTATGGCACATTCAAGCAATTGGATGAATGCAAACGATACAACCAAATTAAATGGAGTAACTATTACTGGAGGTGAAGCAAGCCTGACAGGAGAAAACATGGTTAACAATAATACATTATATAGATACTTTGGAGGTGGGGTATATACTCATCTTGTATTGAATTCAATCACCGAGTGTAATATTCTATCC
>CAZSUF010000095.1:0-1971 GCA_964609875.1 uncultured Bifidobacterium sp. | reverse complement strand
TTAGGATATTTGTTATTTAATGCGAATGTCATCGCTAACAACTATTCTCCTTCTGGCGGGGGCTTATTTTTATAATTTGCAACAGGTCAAGTATATAATAATTTAATCGCTGAAAATAATGCTTCCAATGGAGCTGGTTTATATGTTTATCAAACAAATTGTGATATTGCAAATAACAGCATCTTAAACAATCATGCCACTGCGGGTGGAGGAGGCATTCATGGATACGCCGGTGCTTGTACTTTTAGTAATAATGTTATTTGGGGTAATACGACTTCAGCACAAACCAATATGGCTGGTGCTGATTATTTTCAAGAAAATGGAAGCCATGTATTTAAAAATAATGCCCTACAACAAGCAATGACCAACTACACTTTTACTGGTATTGGGAATTATGATTTAGGCATGAATGCTTCGGGTAATATTTTTGGTCAGGATCCTAACTTGCAAAATGTAAATAATTTAATAGGAGTTGATCAATTATATCGAACCATAGACGACGGGGGCATTCCTAACGATGGAAGTCTTTGTATAAATGCAGGTGATAATAGCTTGGCTGCAAATTATTCAACGATGGATATAAATGGCAATGCACGTATCCGAAACGGCACAGTTGATCTTGGTGCTTATGAGAAAATTGTGGCTTTAAATACAATGGCTATTCATCTCAAGCTCTTTATTCAAGGCTTTTATATCGGTAACAGTACCATGACGTCTGCTTTGCTGAACCAAGGAATCTCTACCGACCCAAGCATCACAGATACGATTACTGTCGAGTTGAACAACTCTAGTGCCCCCTACGAATTGGTACATTCAACCCAAGCCATTTTGAATACGAATGGACAGGCTCTAGCCAACTTCCCATTAGCGGCTTCGGGTAATTTATACTTCTTGTCCGTCAAACATCGAAACGCTATCGAAACATGGAGTGCAAATCCAATAAGCATTGTGTCAGGAACCCTGTATGATTTTACTACCGCTGCTTCTCAAGCCTTTGGCAACAACCTAGTTGAAGTTGAACCTGGGATTTGGGCTCTCTACTCTGGCGATATGAATCAAGATGGCTATATGGATGGATTTGATTACCCGATGTTTGATGATGATGCGCAAAATAATGTGAGTGGGGTGTATGTGGCGACAGACCTAAATGGAGATGGTTATGTGGATGGCTTTGATTACCCAGTTTTTGATGCGAATAGTCAACAGAATGTACAAGCCATAAAACCCTAATTAGGGTTCGCTCAATAACGTGTAATTAATAGATATCACTGATTTTCAGTATGATTCTTGAAATTAACATTGCAAGGCAAGTTTAAATCAAACTGAATAAACTGAGTTGCAAAACTTGCCTATTCGTGTTCTGTTTTACACTACTCATAGCTTGCCCAACTTCTTCATCATCTGTGAAAGGATGTACAATAGTACTATGCTTCCACTGCTTCTTTGAATTTGAGCAACCTATGAGTTATTCAGCAAACCCTAAATATGACTTATTTTTAACTAAGGGCTTCAAATTGAAATCAAATGCCCTAGCCCTGATCGTAGCTGGCTATCCTGTGGCATGTCGATTTAGATGAGGTATAGCCAAAGTTTGTGATGCAACAGATAGCGCGAAGAGCAGGAAATAGCTTCGAAAAAAAATATCCATAGCTTTAATTTCATCCATTTGGGCATTTGAATAAGATTTGTACTTTTGTCGTATGCGAAATATCAAAATCATTGAAGTAAAGTCTGAAATTGGTGCGGGAACTCGAGGAGCTAGTTTGGGGATTGATGCATTAAAAATTGCGGCCCTTGATTTTATGAGTAATTTTTTTGTGAATTTTCCAAGTGAAGTAGTGGAAACCGAAAATAATTTGTTGTACGAGCCGGTTGAAAGCCCTTATGCTAAGAGAATTCGAGGAATAAAAAGTATGTACGAGCGCATTTCAAAAACGGTTGAATCTAATTTGAAATCTGGCTTGTTTCCAT
>CAZSUF010000094.1:11546-12781 GCA_964609875.1 uncultured Bifidobacterium sp. | reverse complement strand
ATTTCTCTTCATTTAACACAGCAACTCCTTGCAAATGACAACGTTGACATAAACTATTTTGTTGATCAATGCTGAGTCTTCTTGGGTTGACAATACTATAATCCGGCCCTGCAGATGTGTCTACAATTTGTCCATTTCTTTTTTCTGCCACATGAATACTTCCTGGTCCATGACAACGTTCGCAATCAATGCCTGTTTTGATTTGAGAAAATTTATTTAAACTTCCTTGATCAAACACTGGATATCCATTATGACAACTAATACATTCTAATTCAATTTTTCGATCGAATCGTGAATTTTTTCCTTTTTCAAAACCAGGAGCTAAATCCCATTTACCTTTTTGCGTATAAAATGTAATCGGTGCTTGATGCAAGTAGCCATTGATATTTATTATATGCGAATTGGTATGCTGACCACTTCCTACGATATAACTTACCTTTTCGAGTCGTTGATGCACTGTATCTTTTCCGGCAAGTCTGTATTCTAAAATATACAAACTATCTCCATTCCAAAATGGCTTATAATAAAAATCTTTGATGCTATCATAGACAAGTGCTTTTGAAGGTGTAAAATCCGCGGCCGATTTTTTACGCGTGGCATAATCCCATGATTGCCCCATGCCCGTTTTAATAAACGTTTCATACACTTGCCAATGACAAGTTTTGCATTCTTGCATGCCTACATACGAAGCACCTTCTTTATGTATATTTCTAAAAGGGTTTTCCTTTTCGGAATTACAATTAAAAAGAATAATCACCAGACAGATTGAGAAAAAGGCAAATAAAATTAGGCTCCTCATGCGATGTAAATATAATTCGTATATTCGAATCACTTTGATCTAAATTTCTACTTTATGAATAAACACTTCAGGCTACTTTTTTTGTGCTTAATGATGTCGCAACCATTTTTTGCACAAAATATGGATATCAATCTGTTGAGGGAAATCAATATCAATCGAAATAAAAATTGGGATGGCACAGCAAAACTTATTTCCAAAACAGAAGGAGCTATAAGTGTTTTAACGCCTGTATCTGTGGTATTGGTTTCTGCTATAGAACGAGATGGCAAACTCTTTCAACAAGGTGTAAATATGTCGTTTGCTTTAGTTGCCGCCACAGCAAGAACTTATATCTTAAAAAGAGTCGTGAATCGAAGTAGACCTCAAGTTACCTATCCTGATATTGACGCTTTAGAAAATGAATATTATCATTCATTTCCTTCTGGCCATACTACTA
>CAZSUF010000094.1:6637-11435 GCA_964609875.1 uncultured Bifidobacterium sp. | reverse complement strand
GTTACCGCCACTTCTTTAAGTTTGAATCTTAGAAAATGGTATGTAATTGTTCCTTCCTATGCTTGGGCTGGAGCCGTTGGGTATGCTCGTATGCATGAAGGTGTGCATTATCCTAGTGACGTTTTAGCTGGTGCAATTATTGGCGCAGGTTCGGCGTGGCTTACTTACAAGGCCAACAAAATGATTAAATCATATTACAAATGCAAGAAAATAGCTGGGATGTCTTTTTGAGGGGCTACTGTTTAACGTTAAAAATAAAGATGAGTCTTATTCTTAAATAATTGTCAAGAATAAAAGTGCTGGGTTATTTTATCAATTTACCAAATACTCATGCTTAAGCATTTTATGAATCTACTTCTTATAAGCATCTTCAATTACTTAGTCAGTATTAAAGGGCAGTACTTTAGTGCTATCCCTTTGTCACTTCCTTGTATTTGAAACGACTATGAAATAAACAGCAGCCCCTAATCAAGGCTTTTCCCCTTCGTATACCACTATAGCCATTTGTGTATTATCAGCTGACAAGGCCATACGATAAAATTTATTTATCCCAAATTTACTCAAATCCGCCCATTCTTGCCATTCAGCATTTGGATTTTTAAACGGATTTTTCTTGCAATAAATTTTTCCTTCATGTCCCATCAATATACTTCCATCTTGCAGAAAACAAAAATCTTCTTCGCCTGCTAAGGACTCTGTCAATACAGGATTCTCTACTTTATTTTTTGGTTTGGTAGACTTCAAATTTTCTTGAGCCACGGTTCTAATTTTCCAATGTAATGAATCCGATTTATCTAAATAAACTATTTTCCCCTTTGATCTTAGATGAACAAAACATCGTCCAATATGAGTCGCTAAAGTATCCGTACTTTTTTTCATGATATTGTGCTTTACCAAATAAAAAGGTTCAGGCAATTCAAAGGATATAAATTCACTTTGACTTATCCATTCGTAATAACCAATCGATTTAAGTTCAGGTAAAATTACTAATGGCTTTTTCCCTTTCAAAGTATAACTTGCAAGATGTTGAGTTTCTTTATCTTGCTCAACTCGAACACAAGTTATCGTGCTCATATCTGGACTAAACTTTGGAGAATATTCACACTCTTTTGTCTTCGTCAAACGCCTACTTTTCCTCTTCTTCAAATCATATTTCATCACCTCAGTATTTGTAGTATCCATGGCACTTACATAATAAAGCGACAAATCATCTGGACTAAAATAAGGCTGATTATTATATCCTTTCTTCTTTGAAATTTTCTTAGGCGTCATTAAAGTATATGAGCGCTGTGTTCTTTGAATTTCAAATAAATAAATGGATGTTTCTGGCAATTGAGCCATTATGTTGAACGTAAAATGAAACATCACGACGAAACAAAAAAGAAATTTTCGCATAGATAAAAAATGATCAATCAAATTTAAACATAAATCAAATGGATAATTTAAATTTTTTAGGGGATATTTTTTAGGGCAGCACACGCGCTTTTCATTCCAAGTCCTCCCATCTCGTTTTTAGGAACGAGATGGTCCGGGCTTTCCATTGCAATCGCTGCTGCAATACAACCAACTCTATTTATTCTACGAACAAATCTGAAAACTCAAATTTCTCGCCATCAAATAATCCTTTATCACTGAGTTTCAATTGAGGAATTACCAATAAAGCCATAAAGGATAAAGTCATAAAAGGTGCTGACAAGGTGCTTCCTAATGATTTAGCCTTACGATCTAAGCTTGCATACTTCTCCCCGATATTCTCAGCCTTTTCATGACTCATCAATCCAGCAACTGGCAAGGGTAATAAATCAATAGAATCTTTATCAACAACTACCACACCACCCTTGCATGCAATTAAGGCATTGACGGCTTTGCAGATATCTTCATCAGTGACACCTACACAAATTATTTGATGACTATCATGCGCTACAGTACTTGCAATTGCCCCCTGCTTCAAACCTATATTTTTTATAAAGGCTTTCGCTATGGGTGCTGCATGATAGCGATTCACAATCACAATTTTTAGCACATCTTGTTCGATATCACTCTGTAATTCTCCTTCAACAACTTTCAAATTTACCAAACATGTCTTTGTGATTAATTGCCCATCTAAGGCTTCAATGACTCTGATTTGCTGTTGACTTCTTTCACTGAACACCTTGAAATCGTCTACTTGAACAGTCTTACAATTAAAATGATTGATCACACCTTCTTGAATAGAATCAAATTTAACCTCACCTTGATCGAAAACAATTTGTCCATTAATCACAGTTTGTTGAATACCAAAATCCTTTAGATTATCAATCACAATAAAATCAGCTTGATCTCCTTCTCTAAGCAATCCGACATCAAGTTTATAATGATTCACGGGATTCACACAGGCGGCCTTTAAAACTTTAAACAAATCGATTCCTTTGGCTAAGGCTCTTTTTACATGCAAATTAATATGATGCAACAGCAATTCGTCTGGGTGTTTGTCATCACAACAAAACATCATGCTATCTTCATGGTCATGTAACAATGAAATTAAAGCTTCGAAATTTTTAGCCGCGCTTCCTTCGCGAATTAAAATTTTCATGCCAAGATGTAGTTTATCCAAGGCTTCATCATAGGTCACACATTCGTGGTCTGTGCTTATACCTGCCTCGATATATTGTTTCGCTTTTTCACCTCTTAATCCTGGGGCATGTCCATCTATAGGCTTTTGATGTTTTTTAGCAAAAGCTATCTTCTTCATCACTTCCTCATCCTTAAATAGCACACCAGGATAATTCATCATTTCAGATAAATAATAAATATCTGGTCTAGCTAATAATTCATCTATGGCTGAAGAATCAATGATATCGCCCGAAGTTTCAAAACTCGTAGCCGGCACACAAGAAGGCGCGCCAAAATGAAATTTAAAAGGTACCTTATTCGCATTCTGTATCATGTATTCAATACCAGCAATTCCACATACGTTGGCTATTTCATGTGGATCACTAATAGTAGATACTGTACCATGTTGAACAGCCAATCTTGCAAATTCGCTAGGTATCAACATAGAACTTTCTATATGCACATGTGAATCAATCAAGCCAGGCAATATATATCCTACACATGGCTTTTCAGTTTCGGCAATCGAATAAATTTTATCTTCTACCACCACAATTTCAGCAGGATAAATGATTTGATTATGAACATCAATCAAATGATGATACAATACTATTTTATGCATCCGATAAAATTAAGTCAATTGAGCTAGAAAAGAAAAAAAACCGGCATAAGCCAGTTTTCTTCACACAATAATATTAAAATCTGTAACCCATATTAAAGTTGAACTGAAAGGCAGGTTGAATTGCACTTGAATTACCAAATGGAGAAAGCCCATAATAGTTATAATCTTCTGGTTTATTATCAGCATAAATGATACCAATACCACCATCTATGGCTGCATAAAAAGATCGTGCGATGGTAAAATTCGCTGAATGATTTAATAAGAAACCAAATTGCTTACGTGTATATTCTTTGGTGACTGTATAACCTCCACCAGATCCTGTTTGAACATAAGTGGAATAACTATCATCACCTATAGCAATTAAAAATTGTGGCCCAAGTGCATATTTTACGGGCCCTTGTTTTTTAGGATATAATTTGATCGTGGGCAAAATATAAAACGCAGATTTTTGTAATGAAACATGAACGGGCAATTTAAAACTGATCATTTCATTATCCAGAATTCGCTCATAACTTAATCCGATGGTGGCATCTGCATCGCTGTTAAAGTCGTTAACCATCAGTTGAACGGGAGAAAAAGCTACAATGTTTTTACCATAGCCTTTAGCTGCTTTTTCCTTCTTCTGACTACTTTGCGCATTTCCTTGTAAATGAAGTAGAGAAATTAATAAACAAAATAACATGAATCGTTTTTGCATAATAGGTCGTTTTTACTTTATAAATATTATTTAATCTTTTATTTAAGCCACTTGCGACATTGCTTAATCATAGCATCCATATCCTTAGGTAAAGCTGCCTCTATTTGTAATAATTCTCCTTGCTCAGAGATAAAACACAACTTAAAAGCATGCAATGCCAAACGATTTAAAATCGGTCTTTCCTCCTCCACATCTTTAGCTAACTTAAAATTCTTTTTAAAGGACGAAATGAATACAGGATCTGTTAGTCCATATAAAGGATCACACACTAAAGGATGCTCGATATATTGCATGTGCACTCTAATTTGATGTGTACGACCTGTAAGCAATTTAAATTCAAGCAAACTATATCTACCAAAATTTTCAACTACTTTATATTCAGTGGCACTTGGTTTGCCATGCTTGGCATGTATCATCATTTTGCCTTTGTGTACAGGATGTTCTATAATGGCAGCCTCGATCAAAGCTTCCTTTTCAACTGGGCAACCATTGACTATACCTAGATAGTATTTATCAACCTGCCTATTTTCAAATAACCCTGATGTAAACGCATGCGTATGCTCATCCTTGGCAAAACAAATAATACCACTGGTTTCTCGATCAAGGCGATGTACAACAAAAATTTGCCCATATATCTTTTTGAGCAAATCTTTCACATTCACAAATTCAGGATGATGACGATCAGGAATTGAAAGCATGCCAGAAGGCTTATTGACGAAAACATAAAACTCGTTTTCAAAAATGATTTCTAATTTCATGTTGACTTATTTATTCTCTATAAATTTTATTTGAACTTACTCAAATACTAATTAAAATGTTTTAAAAAAATAATTTCCTTCTGATCAAGTTCACGCCATTTGCCTCGTTGCAAATTCTTCTTGGTAAGTCCT
>CAZSUF010000094.1:0-6627 GCA_964609875.1 uncultured Bifidobacterium sp. | reverse complement strand
CTGCATAGATCACTCGATCTAAAGCCTTTACTTGATAATTCAAATGCTCAAATATTCTTCTGACTATTCTATTACGGCCAATATGAATTTCTATCCCGATTTCCTTTTTATCTTTAAAATTTGTGTAGGCTATATCATCTACCTCAGCTTTGCCATCTTCTAATGTAATACCCGCTGCAATTAGTTCAAAATCTTCTTTTTGCAAAGGCTTATCTAACACGACTTGATATACTTTTTTTATTTTGTTCTTGGGATGAGCTAATTTTTGAGCGAGGTCTCCATCATTGGTAAGTAACAACAAACCTGTGGTATTTCTATCTAATCTTCCTACAGGGTAAATTCTATTTTCTGGCGCTGCGCTCATCAAATCCAACACAGTTTTTCTGCCTTCAGGATCATCCGTTGTTGTAATATAATCCTTAGGTTTATTCAATAAGTAATACACAAATTTTCTTTGAGGAATGATCACCTTGTCTTCAAGTTGAATTTCATCTTTGGCTTGCACCTTATACCCAGGTTCGGTAAAAATAGTTCCGTTCACTTTTACCTTTTGCTGCTTAATTAAATCTACTGCATCTCTACGCGAACAAATGCCGCAGTGCGCAATATATTTATTTAAAGGCATTTGCTCAAACGACTTTTCTTGTGTTGCTTTTGGAACTGGTGTCAATATTTGTTTATCAGAAAAAGACTTTCTATCATTGGCTCCTTTGAAGGAAGTTCTTTTGGTTATATCCTTTAACCCATCAGGTCTAGATGGTCTTTTTTCATCACTACTTTTTTTTCTCTCGTATTTTTTTTCAGCAGGCTTAAATTCTTTTTCAGCATGCGCTGATTTATCTTTAGGCGCATATTTTCCGATTTTAGGTTCAGTAGACTTCCACGCCCCTTCTTCTTTAGGAGAAAAAGATCTTTTCGGCTTAGGTGTTCGTTGTTTTGGCTTACTTGTTTCCTCTTTTTTTAGATAAGCCCCTGCTTTGGGTTTTGAAAAATCAGAAGGTATGGGTATTCGTTTTTTAGGCATGATTAAGCATTTGAAGGGTGATCTATATTAGCCAATTGTCCGCAAGCTGCATCTATGTCTTTACCGCGACTTCTGCGCAATCTTGCATTCACACGATTTCGATCTAGGTATTGCATAAAAGCGTCTACTTTTTCTTCGGCAGGTTTAGCAAATTTTGCCAAGGCTATCGGATTATATTCGATAATATTTACTTTACTAGGTACTTGTCTGCAAATCTTAATCAAATCATCAGCATCTTCTATACTATCATTGAATTGATCAAATAAAATATATTCAAAAGTGATTGGATTCTTAGTGGCTTTATAAAAATAATTTAATGAATCAATGAGTTCCTTCAGTTGATTTGTTTCATTGATAGGCATAATTTGATCTCTCTTTTTATCATTCGCAGCATGTAAAGAAAGTGCCAAATTAAATTTCACTTTGTCATCAGCTAATTTACGAATCATTTTGGCCACACCTGCTGTAGATACAGTAATTCTGCTAGGTGACATGCCCATACCTTCAGGCGAAGTAATTTTTTCAATGCCTTTCATCATGCCACTATAGTTCAACAAGGGTTCGCCCATGCCCATAAAAACAATGTTAGATAATGGCTTCTGATAATGCGATAAAGCTTGGTTATTTAAATGCATCACTTGATCATAAATCTCATCAAAATCTAGATTTCGTTTACGATCCATATAGCCAGTTGCACAAAACTTACAACTTAAACTACATCCCACTTGTGAAGACACACAAGCCGTCATGCGTGTAGAAGTTGGAATTAAAACGCCTTCAACATAATGTCCATCATGCAAAACAAATCTGTTTTTGATGGTAGTATCATCACTTAATTGGGTATGATCGATGAGTAATTTATTGAGCACAAATTCAGCTTTGAGTTTCTCGCGAATTGCCTTCGATAAATTCAACATCTCATCGATAGATGCCACACCTTTTTTCCAAATCCATTCATCTATTTGCTTAGCTCTGTATGCAGGTTCACCTTGATCGGCAATCCATTGTTTGATTTCTTCTGAAGTCAAATGTCGCAGATTTTTCATCTGTGTAAATTTTTTATGATAATGGGCAAAGATAAGGCTTGTTTGATGTTGAAATGTTATATCCATGCGATTTTTCTCATCGCGCTGGACAGACCAATGATTAAAATTTACCCTAAAATTTAATTCCCCTATTCTTTGGGCGTTGCCTGCGGCCGGGCTTTTCGCGGCAATCCATCTCGTTTTGAAGAACGAGATGGGATTTCTGCTTCAATCCCTAACGCAACTACATCACAGTTCAGATAGATTATGTCAATCTGAATAAGCCACATTTTTCAGTGTAGCAATTAATGAAATAAATGTATCTATATCTTTTTTCACTGTGGCCATACCTACTGAGACTCTTGTAGCTCCTCTCATTTTTCCTAAAAAAGAAATCATATCATAATAATCACCTTTATCACGACTAATAAAATAAGTCGAAATTTCTTCGGTGGTAATACAGTTATTAATCTCATCAATACCTGGATTACAAAAACACCCTGAACGAATAGAGATTAAATGTTTGTTGGTCATTTGTTCTATTTTCTCGAAGGGATAGGCCACTCCTTGACTATCAAAAAAATTCATGATCACATTGCCCCCTCTATTTTCGATAGACTTAGGTCCAAATATTTTAATTAAAGGCTGACCATTATCATGCTTTAATTTTCCTAATTCAGTGATGAGGTATTGAGTTAAAGATTTTATTCTAGCCGAAATTCTTTCAATGCCAATTGATTCGACAAAATCGAGACCAATTTTAATGGCAGGAATATTATTATAATTTACTGTGCCATCTTCAAATCTTTCATGGCCATTTGCCAAAAATTTATTTTGCGAAGCAATAGAGACCAAGGTAACTGTACCGCCTGCAAACCAAGGTTTGTTGAGTTTGTGGTAAGTTGAATTTTTTATAAGCAAACATCCAATCCCTGTAGGATAGCCAAACATTTTATAAAACGACACGCTCACAAAATCTGGTTGCACTTCAGACAAATCTAATTTAGAACTTGGCACAAAGGCGGCAGCATCTAATAATACATCGAAACCTTTTTGTTGTGCATATTTTATCCATTTCAAATCATGTTTCACACCTGATACATTTGATTGAGCCGGAAAGGCAAACAAATTATTTGTACTTGGGGGTACTTGCTCAAATTGTCTAATTAATTCTTCTTCATTGATTTGAAGATCTTCGTAATTCAGCGGAACATATTGTGTATGTCCTTTTTTACTCTTGCAAAATTCTCGAATTCCATTTACCGAATTGTGGTTATCACTTAAAATTAAAAAGGTACTATTTTCTGAAAAGGGATAACATTCGCCCACAATTTTTAAGGCTGCGGAAGCATTTTGAGTAAATACACAAGTATAATCTTGGGCATTAAAATATTGGATAATTCGTTTTCGTGTTTCCTCTACAAGAATTGTGGCCGTTTGTGAGGAAGGATTGGTGGAATGAGGATTTCCTAAAATATGTTGTAAAAGAAGTTCTTGATGCTTGATAATTTGAGACTTCCCATATAAATTACCTCCTGTAAAATCAAGATAAGTTTGATGTTGCTTATCTAAATTGGCATATTCTGTTTTTCGCAATTGTGCAAAAAATATATCATCAACTAAGGTTTCGGTTGGCTTTTTAAAAAAACTGATCATTCATTTTCAATTTTATAGCTTGAAGATTCAACTAATTTATGTTTTTGATGGTTTGTTTTCATTTACACTTCTAATTGCTTGAGGCTTACTTAGTTGGCAAATAAAATCTGAGGCAAGATAGTCATTCTTTGGCAAGTTTCTCATTCGAATGTGTATCTTTTGAAAAGCAAACAAAATATGTAGCACGAATGCCCTAGCCCCGATTGCAGCAGAAAGCGCCCGACACGAAAGCTTCATCAAGAAAAAAGAAATTTAATGTCGGGCCTTTTCGCGTAAAGCGGGAATAGCTTCAAAAAAATAAATACTGAATTACATCGCTTTCAACTCTGCCACTAAATCTTGTAATACCTTCTTCGCATCTCCAAATAACATCGACGTTTTTGGCTGAAAGAATAAGGCATTTTCAATACCCGCATAACCAGGTTTCATACTTCGCTTGTTTACAATGACGTGCGTAGCATTTTCAACTTCTAAAATAGGCATACCATAAATTGGACTAGCTGGATCGTTTTTAGCCGCAGGATTAACGACATCATTGGCGCCTAAAATCAATACCACATCTGTTTGAGCAAATTCCGGATTGATTTCTTCCATCTCTAATAATTTTTCATAAGGCACATCGGCTTCAGCAAGCAATACATTCATATGGCCTGGCATACGCCCTGCTACAGGATGAATCGCATACTTCACATCAACGTCTTTTTCCTCTAGTACTTTTTCTAATTCATGACAAATATGTTGAGCCTGAGCCACGGCTAATCCATAACCTGGCACTATGACCACGCGCTTGGAATAAGCCATTAATACTGCAGAATCTGTCAAACTAATTTCTTTATAAGCACCGCCCACTTCGGCACCTGATGCAGCACCACTGTTTCCTCCAAAGGCCCCAACGATAACATTGGTCAAAGAACGATTCATGGCTTTACACATCAAGATAGTTAGAATCGTACCCGCACTTCCTACTAAAATCCCTCCTGTCAACATCACAGGATTATCGTATAAAAATCCGCCACATGCTGCAGCGACACCTGTAAAAGAATTTAATAATGAAATGACTACTGGCATATCTGCACCACCGATGGGCATTACAAACAATACGCCATACAAAGCAGAAACTAAAAGCAACGCATAAAACAACATGTGCGGATCAGCCACTCCACCCATCATCATCAATGCGATTAGCGCAACGATAATAAGCATTAAGCCGATATTGATAATTTGTTGTCCGGGTAAAGTTTTATCGTTGATATTGCCGTTTAATTTTCCAAAGGCAATCATAGAACCAAAAAATGAAACTGAGCCTATGACTAAGCCAAGCAAAATAGTCAACATTTTTAATTTCTCGTCTTGCCCGCCTTCATCCATTAAATGTCTAAATTCAACAACCGAAATGATAGCGGCACAAGCACCTCCCATCCCATTAAACAAACTTACCATTTGTGGCATGGCCGTCATTTGGACTTTCTTGGCTGCAATAGTTCCTAAAATAGTCCCTATAATGAGCGCGACAAAAATCCAAACCAAGTTGATTATTTTATCAGAAAGATCGCCTTGATAATACAAAAACAAGGTGGCAAAAATAGCGATGCCCATACCCCAAGCAGCCACTAAATTTCCTTTTTTAGCTGTATCTGGATGCGACAACATTTTTAATCCCAGTATAAAAGTGACTGAACCAATCAGGTAACATAATTTAAGTAATAAATCTTGCATATTGTTTTACTATTTATTTATTTCAAGCTATTCAGTATTGAGCTATATGATGCCCTAATCTTTTTGCTTCGAAAGAATTATTTTGAATGAGCTGACTATTTTTTCTTTTTAAACATTTGAAGCATTCTATCGGTAACCACAAAACCTCCCACCACATTCAGTGTACCTAAAAGCACTGCCAAAAATCCGAGTATCATCACCAATAAGTCGCTACTATCTGCATTCAGCATAACGATGATTGCACCGATAATCACAACTCCATGAATGGCATTGGCCCCACTCATCAGAGGTGTATGCAGTACAGATGGCACACGTGAAATCACTTCTATACCAAGAAAAATAGACAAAATCACAATCGTGATCATGTTATAATTTGCGCTAAAAAATTCTATTAAACTATCCATCTTTAATTGTTTTAAGTTGATCTAAAAAAGCAACAAGTAATATGCTACTCTCTATGAATTTAATAATTGTTGAGTTCTTTCGTTTACAATCTTGCCATCATGTGTGATACAAGTACCTATAACTAGGTCGTCTTCGAAATTAAGGTTTATTCCACCTTCGGCATTGATAATGAGTTTTAAGAAATTAAGCACATTCTTACCATACATTTTACTTGCGTCAGAGGCTTGCATGGATGGCAAGTTAGAGTTACCGATGATGGTTACCTGATTTTCAACAACCGTTTCATTATTCTTAGTATACTCAGTATTACCACCAGTAGAAGCTGCTAAATCAATGATCACACTTCCAGGTTTCATGGCCTGTATCATTTCTTTGGTAATTAAGATAGGTGCTTTCTTACCAGGAATTTGCGCCGTACTAATAATAATATCAGCTTTGGCAGCACTTTCTGCAATTTTTTGTTTTTGACGTTGAAGAAATTCTTCGCTTTGCTCTACCGCATAACCTCCGGCTTTACTAGCATCTGCGGCACCTTCTACTTCAACAAATTTTGCACCTAAACTCATTACTTCTTCTTTTACTGCAGGCCTTGTATCAAACACTTCAACTACAGCACCTAAACGTTTAGAAGTTGCAATGGCTTGTAGGCCCGCAACCCCAGCGCCTAAAATCAACATTTTAGCTGGGGTGATGCTTCCTGCAGCCGTCATAAACATGGGAAAATATCGACTATAAGAAGTGGCTGCTAAAAGCACTGCTTTGTATCCTGCAATATTAGCTTGACTACTTAATACGTCCATA
>CAZSUF010000093.1:0-12847 GCA_964609875.1 uncultured Bifidobacterium sp. | reverse complement strand
TAATACTATCGCAACCACCTGCATTTACTAAGGTATCATAATATGTACCTGCTGTGGTTTGAGCAATATTATTAAAAGTATAACTGTTTCCTGAACAAATCGTATCATTAATAGTATAGTTACTTGTAGGTGTTACTGTGAGATTTAATGTACGCAACGTATCAGTAGCATTTAATCCAACAATTGTATCTTGGTATTGCCCTGCTAAATTTAAGTTTACTCCGTTGAATAAAAAGGTTTGATTTGAACATATCGTTTGGTTAATCGTATCATAAATTGTAGTTGTAGAAGTTGAATTAGAATTTATATCTACCCAATTTTGACCAACTCTAAAGCCATCAAGTATTGCAGCTGCTGTACCCACAGTTCCTTGCCTAATTGCTACTCCATAAATTTTTGACATGTCATTTGTCATATCAGTTGCCGTTAAATCAGCTACTGATGGCTCTGTTGCTGGAACTCCAGTACTAAGTATATATGCATTAACAACATCATCAGTACCTGTAACAATATTAAACGTATATTTTAATACTACCAAGTAAGTTTGGCTATAATTATAGTCGCTGGCTGTAAATACTGCTCCAACAGCAGCACTACCCTTTGAAAGACCTAATTTAAAAGTAGAAGCTGTGCTACCATCTTTAATGAAAATTCTTGCAACAAAAGCCCCAGAAACAGGACCTGCACCACTTGTGAAATGAACGTTGTAATCACCAGTTGTTCCACCACTTGCTGTAACATTTAGCATAAAAGATAAATACACACTACCTGTCTTTATAGAATCACTTAATCCAATATTGGCATCTTCTCTTGAGCCGCTACCATTTGTATAATTGGCAGACCCACCAATACCAGACCCGAAATAACCTATATAGGTCAAGCCACTTGACGTCCAAACTATAGGTGTACCTGAACCACTGTGTCTTTTCCAAACAGCACCTCCAATGGCAGGATTGGTTAAGGTATCATTTGCTAGTGTACCAGTTGAGGTATAGCTAAAATTTTCTGTTAACAGCACTTGTGCAAACGATGTGTTTACAGCCAATACGAAAACAAAACAAAGCGCCAATTTTTTTATAGCACATAAAACCCTGCTATTGTGCAGTGTACAAACATTTTGTAATTTTTTGAACATATTATTTTTATTTTACAAAGCAAGACTACTTTAAACTTCTTAAATATCAAACTACAACCTCCAAAATGAGGGGTAGCCCCTATGTTAATTACGAATGTTGAATTACGAAATACGAATTATGCCACGAAGACACGAAGGAACTAAGAAGCACTGAGGTAATAATTAAGCGTCCGTCATTGCGATGCTGATGCTTCAATCAGCAGAAGCAATCTTAGTTTATCGTTTTGAATTTAGTTAGACTGCTTTCTTCGTCGCAGTATCGTTGCAATAAACAAAAAACGCTCCCTTTTGAGGAGCGTTTTTATTACATTATGAAAAGGATCACTACTCCTTTATTTTCTATCCACTTTTTGGGTAGAAATAATTTGATTGTCTTGTTCTACTTGTAACAGATACATACCTATTGCTATGTTGCTCATATCTATCTGAGAAACATTATTTGTAGTTTTTATTTCTTTAATTAATCTTCCAGATAAATCAGATAGTTTAATAGATAGTAGATGTTCGATGTCAGAATTCAGTTCAATATGTAAGATTGAAGAAGTAGGATTTGGATAAACGTTTACTACATATCCATTTGATTCTCTGTGCAAATCAATCACTTTGCTAAAACTAGTTTTCCCATCAATATCTACTTGTTCTAAACGATAGTAATTATGTCCAATTTTAGGATTTTCGTCATGCAATTCATAGTTTATATTTACCGACGAATTGCTATTTACTGCCTTCGTTGCCACTTTACCTATGGTTACAAAATCCCTAGCATTAGAACTATGCTGTACATTAAAATAGGCATTGTTTTGTTCCATAGATGTTATCCAATTTAATATGTTCTTGTTTGTTTCTTTTTTACCTGTGAACGATAATAAAGAAATAGGTAATGGCGAACTAATATTAATACTACCTAATGTAAATGGACTCCACGATGAAATGGTATTGCTAGTTACGCTACCGCTTGCAACGGTACCTGTAGCAACATTACCTTCATTTAACCAATTAGCTCCAGATTTATGAGCCACTTTTAAATGCGCAATATCTGTGATACCACTGTTATTATAATCATCCCAATACATAGTAACAGTGCCTGTAGCGCCATCTTCTACAAAATTCCAATGCTCCTTTGCATTGTAAGCTACCAATGGAGTTGCCTCTGTTCCTGTAGCCGTAAATGAACCAGCACCTGCGTCAGATGCAAAATATTGTGCGCCCATACCATCTGCATTACTTGTTAAGTTCACACCAATGGGTTGGTAACGAATACCGTCTCCTATAGGAAAAGTAAATGCTCCAATACCATCATAGGCAACCCTGCCATTTACATGGCTTGCATCACTAGGAGTATTACCTACAGTAGCTGATGTGCCAAATACTAAAACTCTATCGGTTGGACCGTCTTGCACAATGCCATTATTAAAAAAAGCTTGGTGGCTTACATATAAGTTAGTATTAAGCGTAACACCGCTTGCATTATCAAACACGACATCATAGGTATTTAAAGGTGCTGCTCCACTTACTATTTGCATAGTAGTGCCTTCAAAACGTGTGGTACCTGAAGTAGGTGTTGGTATATTTTGATCGTTTACAAAACTGTCCACAATGTTTACGGTGCCTTCATTTTGCCAATTGCTAGTTGCTTCATTTTTTACGGCGCCATTTACTTGTACTGTGGCTCCGGTGTTTACAAAAAACGTAGCGCCATTATTATGCAAGATCTGTGCGTCTACTATTATGGGTAAACACAGTATGGCTAATGTTTTTAATATTTTATTATTACTCATGATATATTCATTTTTTTAATTAAGCGCTACCGTTTTTAAAAAAAGCGATAGCGCTATAATGATTAAATAACTTTACTTACTTGTTTGAAACTGCACCAATATTTAATTGCGCTTTAATGATTTCAATATCACTTTTAAGAGATGCTACTTCCTTTACTTGTATAGTTAAGTTAGCATTTTGTGCTTCTAATTCTTCAATTCTTTTTAGTAAAGCTTGAGTAGCTGAAATGTTTAAAGTAGTTAGAGCTTCATAGTCCACAGTGTGAAAATCGTTTACTTGCTTACCATATACGAATACATCACCATCTGAAAGTGCTACTTTGAATCTTCCTTTTTCTACCTCATCCACTGTTACTTCTTTATTACTATTGGCTGTAACAATTTTTACAATATCACCTTTCACCAAATCAGTTTCTAGAGCAATCCACCCATTACTGATAGTGGCTTTTTGATAAATAGACGGAATGATATTAGAAGAAATGTTTACTGCTTGAGGATATACTTCTTTAAGCTCTTGAGCAATTACTTTTTTGAAAGCCTTGTCGCCATATTGAACCTTATCCTTCATTGTGTAGTCTGTAATACGAATTTGAGCCAAGGTATTTAAGTCGCTTATGTTACTCGAAACACCTATTACATTTTTAATTCTTTTATCACTATAGGCATTAAACTCGTTAGCGGCAATTCTATGACTTGCCCAGATAGAATACTCAGTAGGGTCATCATTAAAGAAAAAACCCATAGATCCACTTCCGTTTAAATAACCGGTATTTTGATTAGGAATATAATCCACAAATCCTTCAATTTGTACTAATCCTTTTGTTACAGCGTTAGTACCAGTACCAATACCTATTCTACCATTTTGTTGAATTACGAAGGCTGTTTTTCTAGAAGTACTACTTACTCCCGTACCTACAGTAAAAACTCGATTTTGGTCTCCAACCCAAGTGTTGCTGTTGCTGTTAACACTTAAAAGTGTATCATTAAAAGACCCTACAGCTAATTCTCCATAGCTTTTAGCTTTTGTACCTGTGCCCATTGCTGTAGATTGTGTACCAGATGCACGTGTATTCCAACCCATCGCTGTAGAAGCATCTCCTGATGCAGTTGTATGAAAACCCATCGCAGTAGAAGCAATTCCTGATGCAGTCGTAACATCACCCATCGCTGTAGAAGCATCTCCTGATGCAGTAGAACCATTACCCATCGCTATAGAAGAATATGCCGTTGCAACCGCACTAGTACCCATCGCTATGGAAGATTGTCCTCCTGCAATCGAACTATTACCCATCGCTGTAGAATTAGATCCTGATGCAGTCGTAGCATCACCCATCGCTGTAGAATTAGATCCTGATGCAGTTGTATTTCTTCCTCCTGCAAAAGAAAACGCACCTCTAGCACCTGCTAATGATCCTTGAGATCCATTTGAAAAGGAAAAATCCATTGCATTATTGCCAATATTACCATAATGGACAGTGTCTCTACCCAAGATACGCCATCCTGTATTACCATTTTCTGTAATTTTTTGTAATTCAGATGCACCACCGCCACCTGCTGCTGTTTGCCAGCTTGCTTTACCATTAGCATCAGAAGTTAAAACCTTACCAACACCTTGTGTTCCATCTACTATTTTGATGCTACCTGCAATGTCTAATTTTTCGGATGGTCTGCGTTGGTTAATACCTATATTGCCATTTTGTTGAATAACGAAGGCTGTTTTACGATTGCCAACTATGCCATTACCTACTGTAAATACCCTATTGCTATCGCCTGCAAAAGAACTTTGTATCGCTGTTGCTAATGTGTCATTCAATGTTCCTATAGCAAGTTCTCCATAGCTTTTTGCTTTTGAAAATTCGCCCATTGCTGTAGAGCTTTTTCCCGATGCAGTTGTAGAATTACCCATTGCTGTGGAATTTTCACCTGATGAAGTTGTACTAAATCCTATAGCCGTGGAATAATCACCTGATGCAGTTGTAAAATAACCCATCGCTGTAGAAATAGTACCCGATGCTGTGGTAATACTACCCATTGCTGTGGAATTTACTCCCGATGCTATGGAACCATCACCCATTGCTGTAGAATAATCACCTGATGCAGATGTACTACCACCCATTGCTGTAGAAAATCCTCCTGATGCAGTTGTTTGAAATCCCATTGCAGTTGATCTTGCACCACTAGCTGTAGTTAATTCACCAGATGAAAAAGATTTTTCACCGCTTGCATTATTTCCAAATGCCGTACTAGAAATACCACTTGCGGTTGTATGTGTTCCTCCTGCAAAAGAGTTATTTCCTGTAGCTCCTGCTAATCCTCCTATAAATCCATTTGAATAAGAAAAATCCATTGCACGATTGCCAATATTGCCATAGTTAGCTGTATCTCTACCCAAAATACGCCAACCTGTATTACCACCTTCTGTAATTTTTTGTAGTTGAGATGAATCGGTTGAACCAGCAATTCCACCAGATAGTGCTACCCATGCTGTACCATTGTAATAATAAAATCCTGACGTGCCATCGGTTTGAAAAACTAATAAGCCTGTAGCTGGTGTGGCAATGGCTGTTTTTTGTGCAGCTGTCATTCGAGGTACTAGCATTCCTTTGTCGGTTGCCGATACGTCTAACACTGCCGATGAGTGGGGTGTGGTAGTATTCACACCTACATTGTTTTGTGCTTTCATGCCTATCGAAAAGCATAGAAAGAGAATGGAGAATAATGAAATTTTTTGTATCATGTTTTATTTTTTTATGATTATGACGCAATGATAATTTTATTATTATTCATCATCATCATAGCACCCTAAAATTGAGGGGTAACCCCTAGATCAATAAGAAGCCTTATAGGGGCTACCCCCTAAATTTTTGAAGTACACTAGCAAAGCTGATACCTGGTAATTATATTTGTTGAATGCAAAAATTCCTCATTGTTTTTACATTCATGCTTTTAATGTTGAATTGCTCAACAAAAAAAAATCATGAAACCTTTACCAAACCAGAACCTGAGCAATTAGATTCAATTTGCGAATTGTTAAAGAAGTCTGACAGTTATTCCGATACCAGTTATAATCGCGTGTATTTGCAAGCCTATCACAACCTAATTGCATTAAAAAAATACGATTCTGCTGCACGAATTTTGTGTTATAAAGGATTGGACCTTGAACAAACATTTGCCCCCGATAGTCAATATATAACACTTGCTACTGATTTTGAAAAAAGGTATGCATCAAAAGTATCTAATCGATTTCTCTCCTCCTTGTATCTCCGAATAGGCATGCAATATACCTATGCAAGAAAAAAGGATAGCGCTTACCATTTCTTAAAAAAAGCCTATGTGCCAATAACAGATTATTACACGGCTATAAACACGAGCTGGGCCGATCTTTTTATGGCACATAATTTTATGAATAAAGGTAGTTTGGACACAGCATTAGAATATGGATTAAAATCATTAGATGTTTCTCGAAAAAATAACGAAACGAAACAACAGATGACTACCTACATTACGTTGTATAATATCTATGCACAGTTAGAAGATTTTCCAGAAGCCAAGAAAATATTGGACCAAGCAGATACTCTTGCTATAAAAGAAAAAGACAGTGTGAATATTTTTAATTTATATCACAAAAAACAACATTACTATTTTGTAAACCCTAAAGAAGAAGGAGCATTTAATACCTTACTTGCACAAGTAACTGAAGACATGTTTTCATTTTATAAAAAATGGAACCCCGATGTTGTAAAACATTTGACTGTTCATATTCGAATGAATACTGTGTATGCAAGCTTACTCATTGATGAAAATAAACTGCCCGAAGCAAAACGATATTTAGACACTACAAAGTTCTATCTCAATCAAATGAATCCTCCATCACCTGGCTATGTTGATGACTATGAATACACGCTTGATTTATACCATATGAAAGCTGGGGATGTAGATGTTCAACTTGAAAAATATGATGCTATCCTAAAAGACTTTGAAGCGCAAAAGCAATACTATGTTGTAAAGGAATTGTATGACTTATTTTATTTGAATGCCATACATAAAAATGACTACAAGCAAGCGCTTCATTACAAACAAAAATCAGTAGAAGCCACCGATAGCCTTACGAATATTGTTCTCAAATCCAAAGTAAAAGAATACGAAAAGAAATATCAAACCGTAAAGAAAGAAAAAACTATTGCCGAACAAAAATCCAAACTATCAACATCCAAATTTCAAATCACTGCATTGTTTTTTTCTTTAGTTGGTTTAATTTTAGGAACACTAATTTTCTTTGGCATCAGAAAAAGAAAAGAAGCCCAAGCAGAGGTGATTCGTCAACAAAAGTTTACCGACGAACTTATGCAAAACACTGAAGATGAACGCAAGCGAATAGCTACTGATTTGCACGATGGCGTGAATCATGAGTTACTCACTTTAAAAAATCAAGCCAATAATGGCAAACAAATTGAAAGTAAGGAAATTGAAAAGGTAATTAACGAAGTCCGTCAAGTTAGTCGAGATTTATATCCGGCCATGTTTGAAAATATTGGTTTAGTTGCAAGCATTGAAGCGCTATGCGAACGTATAACTGAAGCAGGATTATTTACAACCTGTGATATCAATTACACCTTGAAACTTTCAAAGCGAAATGAACTACAATTGTATCGCATCATTCAAGAAGCATTGAATAATACACTCAAGCATGCCAAAGCCGATGCGGCTAAAGTTACAATTGATACCGTGGGCAATGAACTGCAAGTAGAAATAAAAGATAATGGGATTGGCTTTAATGCTGAAGAGAAAATGAATAGCTCCTCTTCATTTGGCATACAAAGTTTGATGCAACGAGCCAGAGCCATCGGGGGAAAATCGAGTATTGAATCGAACGAAACAGGAACTAAATTAATTCTAAAAACACCCATACATTAGTCATGCAAAAAATACTCGTTATTCTATCGTGCATACTTTTTGTATTGAGCTGTTCCACAAACAATCAACATGAAGTATTTACAAAACCGCCTGAAGAAAAGCTAGATTCTATTTGCCAATGGCTTACTGATCATAATCAGATTTCAGATAGCAACTACAATAAAAAATATGTAGATATTTATAACAACCTTATCCGTTTACATCAATACGATTCTGCCACGCGAATATTATGTATCAAGGGAATACATCTTGAGCACACTTATGTTCCCGATACACAGTACATAAAATTAGCCACTCAACATGAAAAGCAATATCAATCAAAAATTTCAAATCGATTCTTATCATCCTTGTATTTGCGCATTGGCATGCAATTAAGTTATCAAAACAAATGGGATAGCTCATATTCGATGCTTCAAAAAGCCTATTTACCAAAAACAGATTCTTACACAGCATTAAATATTGCTGAAGCAGATTTATTTATATGTAATTACTTTTTTAGAAATGGAAGCACTGATACTGCATTAAAATTTGGTTTGAATTCACTCGATGGCTACCAAAGCTTAGCCGATTCTCATCACGTTGTAAAAGCACTTAATCAACTATATTATTTATATGTTTTTAGTGAAGATTTCGATGAAGCAAAAAAAACATTAGCGTATGCCGACAGCTTAGCAAGATTAATAAAAGATAGTGTTTCTATTTTTAATACCTACTATGATAAAATACATTACCATTCTGTCAATCCTGTAGACCCTACTTCCTTTAATACATTGCTAGCACAAGAATCAGAAAACATGTATGCTTTTTATAAAATATGGTATCCACAAGGTTCGAAATATTTAGACAAACATGCACAAATGAATCTAATATATGCAAACATGTTTATCGAAAAAAACCAGCCAACTTTAGCTAAACAATACTTAGACTCTGCTAAATTTTATTTAGACAAAATGAATCCACCAAGTTCCTTTAGGTTGCAGGACTACAACTATACCTATGATTTATATCAAATGTGCGCAGGCATAGTGGATATTAAATTAGAAAAGTTTGATACCATGCTGAAAGACTTAGAAGCAGATGAACAATATTTTTTATTGCAAGAATTGTACGATTTGTTTTATTTGAATGCAATCCGTAAAAAGGATTATAAAGTGGCACTTCAATACAAAGAAAAATATGAGGTCATGTCGGACAGCTTAACCAATATTGCTTTAAAATCCAAAGTAAAGGAGTACGACAAAAAATATCAAACAGCTAAAAAAGAAAAAACCATTGCCGAGCAAAATTCTAAACTTCAGAAATCCAAATTTCAAATCACTGCATTGTTGTTTTCCATAGCAGGAATTATTTTATCAACTCTTATTTTCTTTGGCATAAGAAAAAGAAAAGAAGCCCAAGCCGAAACATTACGTCAACAAAAGTTTACGGATGAACTCATGCAAAACACTGAAGATGAACGCAAGCGAATAGCTACTGATTTGCACGATGGTGTAAACCACGAATTGCTTACACTAAAAAATGCTGCAACAAACGGTAAATTAGCAAACGCCCATGAAATAGAAAAAGTGATCAACGAAGTTCGACAAGTTAGTCGAGATTTATATCCGGCCATGTTTGAAAATATTGGTTTAGTTGCAAGCATTGAAGCGCTATGCGAACGTATAACTGAAGCAGGATTATTTACAACCTGTGATATCAATTACACCTTGAAACTTTCAAAGCGAAATGAACTACAATTGTATCGCATCATTCAAGAAGCATTGAATAATACACTCAAGCATGCCAAAGCCGATGCGGCTAAAGTTACGATTGATACTGTAGGCAATGAACTGCAAGTAGAAATAAAAGATAATGGGATTGGCTTTGACACCCATGATAAAATGAACAATGCCTCTTCATTTGGCATACAAAGTCTCATGCAACGAGCAAGAGCCATTGGCGGAAAATCTACCATAGAATCTAATGAGCAAGGCACAAAATTAATATTAAAAACACCAATTCATTAGTGATTAGCGAACAGTGTTAAGTGAATAGTGAATTTTAAAAACAAAAATTGAAAATTAATGAAGGAGTCAAAAAGAAGCACACGAAACAGAATGTTGGATTGATCTTTTGGAAGCGTCTGATTATATAAGCGCATCGACAAAAGAAAGTATATAAACCGACTTAGTAGAATTGCAAAAAATGCTTGTAGCATCCATTAAAACCTCTAAAGCGAAAAAACAATAAGCTTTTCACTAAAAACTAATCACTAAAATCTATTCACTAAAAATATGAGTACTTTTATTATAGCAGACGACCATCCAATTACCTTAGCAGGTATGAAAACCTATATTGAAAAATTAGGGCACGTAGTTTTAGCCACCTATGAAAATGGTATAACTGCTTTTAACAATATTATATCTCTAAAACCAGACTATGCTATCCTAGATTTAAGCATGCCCGGCATGAGTGGCTTAGAAGTTTAGAAAAAGTTAGAGCCAGGAATAAGAGCATTAAAATAATTATATATACCATGTATACCGAAACAACCTTATTCGACAAGGCTGTAAAACTTGGCGTGAATGGCTATATCCTTAAAGAGTTTGCCATGCAAGAATTAGAAACTTGCTTGGATTCTTTAAAATACAAGCCAGAATGGTTTAGTCCTAAACTATCTGAAAAACTTATCTTTAAAGAAAGTGACACTTTACAAGAAAAAGTATTATTACTTACACCTTCTGAAAAGAAGATAATATCTCTTATCGCTCAAGAGAAAAGCTCAAAAACAATTGCAGATATGCTGTTTATCACGGAAAAGACTGTAGAAAATCATCGTAGCAACATGATTAAAAAATTAAACTTGCAAAATAATAAAAACGCCTTGCTTCTTTGGGCCATTGAACATAAAGATCAAATAACTTAATATGCTTTCCGAAAAAATATATCTTCCTTAAAACTAGCATGGATTTAATCAAACTAATCATACCTCGATCTCGTCTAGGCATTACTAATTTTCTTTTATGCATCCATTGAACTACTATCTGACATTACTTTCTTTCCTTTGTATACCCTTCAACAACCTCTTTGCGCAAGCCGGTAATTTAGATGTAAGCTTTGGTAACGGCGGTATTGTAAAACAAGACATCACAGGAAATAATGATTATGGGTTTGCTTCAGCCATACAAGCAGATGGCAAAATACTGGTTGCAGGTTTTGGAAATATTGACACGCTCACCTATAATGATTTTGTAGTTCTTCGTTATCAGACTAACGGAAACCTCGATTCTAGTTTCGGAATCAATGGCTTGGTTAAAACCGATTTGTCTGGCGGTCAAGACGATCAGGCCATGAGCATTTGTTTGCAAACTGATGGCAAAATAGTGGTTGCTGGAAAAAGTCTAATTTCAAATGCTTATGATTTTTCTATCGCGCGTTATCTTACCAATGGAACCTTAGATTCTACATTTGATAGCGATGGTAAGGTTACGACCGATCTGGGAGGCATCAATGATTATGGAGCTAGTGTAAAAATTCAAGCAGATGGTAAAATTGTTTTAACCGGATTTTCGAATGCTGCAGGAATCAATCGTTTAGCTACTGTCAGATACCTTAGCCATGGCAGCTTAGATCAAACTTTTGATACAGATGGTATCGTTTATACGCAAGTAGGTGACGTTTATATAGATGGTCAATCCATGGCTATTCAGGCTGATGGAAAAATTGTGGCTTGTGCTACAACCAAATTTCCCGGCAATGAATATGATGTATTATTAGTTCGATACAATAGTGATGGCAGCTTAGATCAAAATTTCGATAACGATGGTATCGTAACAACAGATGTTTGTTATCACGACAATGCGTATGCTTTAGCTATTCAAAATGATGGAAAAATTATTGTAGCAGGATCGAGTTATGATACAGTCAATATTACGATGGGTAAAAATGTGATGCTGATGAGATATTTACCTAATGGCAGTGTGGATAGTTCTTTCGGTAACCAAGGAAAGGTGTTTACCGAAGTAAGCAATCAAGCTGATTTTGCAAATGGTGTGGCCATCCAAAGCAATGGCAAAATTTTGATCGTTGGTCGAAGTGCTGATGGAGTCAGTGAATTTAGTATCATTTTAGTTCGTTACCTAAGCGATGGAAATTTAGATAATAGTTTTGGTTCTGGAGGAACTGTCACTACCAATTTAGGCAATGAACATGAATATGGACAATCCGTCAACATACAAGCTGATGGCCGAATTGTAATTACTGGTTTTTACAGTCAAGGTGGGTATAATATGTTTGTCGCAAGATACTTGGGCGATGAAACCCCAACAACTGTATCCCAATTCTCTTCAACTAACCTTGAAATTTCGCCGAACCCATTTGTGAGTTTTATAAAAATTCATTCGGATGTATTTTTACAAGATGTACAATTGACTCTATACAATATGCAAGGACAAAAATTATACATTCAAAGTAATCTTGTTGGAAACGATTTTGTTATTCAGCGAAATCAATTAGTTTCGGGCATGTATATATTAAAGATCGAAGAAAAAAACAAACTCGCTCAAGTGTTTAAGGTGTCGATTAGAGATTGATTATATCAAAACAGCGCGTGTTATTCATCCTATTAAAACAAAAAATATTGAAACTGATAGTACTAATTATTTTGTCGATTTTATCAACTTCTTGTAGCTCACAAGAAAAAAAAGTGAACCATACTAAAAAAAGTGATTCAGATAAAGTTGAAATTGAATCTCAAATTGGAGAATATGTTACAAGTGTATTTGAAGATTCCAAAGGAAGTTTATGGTTTGGGACGAATGGAAATGGAATTGCAAGATATGACGGTAAAAGGCTAACCTATTTTACAACAAAAGATGGGTTGCCTTCTGATAGGGTAACAGGAATAATTGAGGATTCAAACGGTATCTTTTGGTTACATACTGGGGAAGGGGTGTCCAAATATGATGGAAAGAATTTTACGAATTTTTTAGTAGGCGAGGATGTTAGCAGCAACGTGATTACTAAATTACTGATTGATAGC
>CAZSUF010000092.1:12752-13043 GCA_964609875.1 uncultured Bifidobacterium sp. | reverse complement strand
AAGTTTGTCAAAAATGATCGATAATTCGTTCATTAAGGCAATGTTCAAATCTCGTTGTGTATTCTCAATAATTTTTGCTGCTTCAGCTACTTTAATACTAGAAGCTCTATGTACACCAGCTTTTACAACCAATTCGTAAACTTTGGCAATATTTTCTAACGACTCCTCATCGCAACCTGACACCACTTTCACCACATTTTGCAAAGTATGTTCCTTATCTCCTGGATTGATACGTTCAGGGGAATAGCCAATTTTAAAATCAGTAAAGCCTTTTAATCCAGAAATTTTTTC
>CAZSUF010000092.1:2013-12592 GCA_964609875.1 uncultured Bifidobacterium sp. | reverse complement strand
GTACATCCAGGATAAACAGTGGATTCAAAAACCACGTAATCGCCTTTTTTGATGACTTTCCCAATGGTTTCTGAAGCGCGCAATACCGGCGTTAAATCAGGCACATTATGCTCATCAACGGGAGTAGGTACTGCCACCACATAAAATGTAGCTTCTTTTAATTTTTCTAAAGAATCTGTAAATTCAATTTCACAACCCTCAAAGGCACTAGATTCCAGTTCATTGCTCGGATCAATATGATTACGCATCATCTCTACCCTTTTGGCATTAATATCAAATCCAATAACATGAATATGACGGGCAAACTCTAGGGCAATAGGCAATCCTACATAACCTAAACCGATAACTGCTAATTTATTTTCTTTTTGGATAAGTCTATTATACATATTTGCTGTTTATGGGCGCAAATGTAATATAGATTTAGGCTAAATTCTCTTTATTTTGCTGTGAAATTTCTCGACGTGAATAAACAAAATAAAAAAGGGTATATAGTACTACGAATACAAAGGCAATAAGAAATAATACCCAAGTTTGATCGTAAAATAAAATGGCTAAAGTATTGAAAACAAGCACGACAGGATAAATCATCAAAGTTGTTTTCGGGTTGTTTTGATTGGCTAAATTTCTGAAAATTAACTGATGTACATGCTTAGAATCAGGATATAATGGAGATAATCGGTGCACTAAAGTTCTTCTTGTAAACGAAAAGATAACTTCCCATACTGGGTAAATTAAGGCTACTAAAGCAAACCAAGGTGATATGTGGGTATTTCGCTTCACGATCATTATAGCCACAATGGCTAATAAAAACCCTAGGCTATACGCGCCTCCATCTCCTAAAAATATTTTACCCGAAGGGAAATTGAAAATGAGAAACCCTAAAATCGAAGCCATACAAATAAGGCTAATATAGGCCATGGTATAATCTTTAACGATTAGACTTACGACAAAAAAAGTTGTAAAAATTAAAAAACTGACCCCGGCAGAAAGTCCATTAAAGCCATCAATCATATTAGTACCATTTATCAAGCCTAAGATGGCTACCATGGAAATAAAGATTCCAATGAAAATGGGCACTTGTATAAATCCAAAATCCTGCACTATGGCATTAATTAAGTAAATGGCCATTCCACCTGAAACACTCATGATGAGTAATCTGCGTAAAGGAGAAATTTTAGCAAAAAGATCTTCCAAAAAGCCAGCTAAAAAGGCCGGAATTAAACAAAGAATTAAATAGAGTCCTAAATCATCATCTTTAACTACATGTTTTACCATGAACAAACATGCCACAAATATACCGAGTCCACCGATTCTCGGCGTTGGCTCATTATGTAATTTTTGGGGCAGATCACTGTTGTTATCATCCATAAATATCCCCTTTTTATGAGATAAATCAATAACTAAGTACTGAGTAACCAATGATACAAGAAATGCACCTAACACATAAAATAAAATAGAATACCCCATGTTAATAGCGCAAATATAACAATTTATCTTACATATAGAAACCTCTAATTCTGACAAGAGCTGCAAAAGACAATCTATAGAATCTGTCATAAAATTGCTGTTCTTGCATGTAATTTCTTGATGTATTAAACTTGTTCACATCTAAAAAATAAATCGACAAGAGCACGATAATATCATAATCAAAAATTAAATTTGCGCACTTTTCAATATACTATATGAATTTACACGAATATCAAGCGAAGGAATTATTAAAAAAATATAATGTTCCTGTACAAAATGGAATCGCATGCGAAACAATTGATGAAGCTGTAGCCGCCTATAAGGATATCAGCACAAGAACCAACAGTCGTTTTGTAGTGATCAAAGCTCAAATCCACGCTGGAGGTAGAGGCAAAGGTACCTATAAGGAAGTTCCTGCTCAACATGGTGTTCAGGTTGTAAAAAGTGAAGAAATGGCCAAAGAAGTGGCCACAAATATGATAGGTAATACGCTTGTTACGTTACAAACAGGTGCTGAAGGCAAAAAAGTTTCCAAATTATTTATGGCTGAAGATGCCTACTATGAAGGCGCTAATCCAGTGAAAGAATTTTATTTATCCATACTCCTTGATCGTCAAAGCAAGAAGTATGTTTTTATGTATAGTACTGAAGGCGGTATGAATATCGAAGATGTTGCCCATAACACACCCGAAAAGATATTTAAAGAATGGGTAAATCCTGGAAGTCGACTCATGCCTTTCCAAGCTCGCAAAATCGCTTTTAACTTAGGTCTTCAAGGAGAAGCTTTTAAAAATTGCACAAAATTTGTCACGGATCTATATGATGCATTTATTGGTTTAGATTGTGATATGCTTGAAATTAATCCTCTCTTCAAAACAAGTGACGAAAAATTGATTGCCGTAGATTGTAAAATGAATTTAGAAGATAATGCCTTGATTCGTCATAAAGATTTAATCGGACTTAGAGATAAATCTGAAGAAGATCCTACAGAAGTGGAAGCAAGCGATAGCAATCTAAATTATGTCAAGTTAGATGGTAATGTGGGTTGTATGGTAAATGGTGCTGGTTTGGCTATGGCTACCATGGATATGATTAAATTAAGTGGAGGCGAGCCTGCGAACTTCCTAGATGTAGGTGGTGGAGCTAATGCAACTACTGTGGAAGCTGGTTTTCGTATTATTTTGAAAGACCCTAATGTAAAAGCTATTTTGATCAATATTTTTGGAGGCATTGTTCGTTGTGATCGTGTTGCTCAGGGTGTCGTTGATGCTTACCAAGCTATTGGCGAAATTAATGTTCCAGTAATTGTTCGCTTGCAAGGCACCAATGCCGAAGCTGCTAAAGAGTTGATTGAAAAATCTGGACTTAAAGTACAAAGCGCCATATTATTAAGCGAAGCGGCAGAACTAGTGAATAAAGCAGTTGCTTAAAATCTTATAAAAATTCTAAAGTGCCCTAGATTTTTCTGGGGCTTTTTTTTGGGTGGCACACAGGCTCTCAGCTTTACTCCGCCTCGTTTTGAAGAACGAGGCGGGGTATCGCTTCGATCCTTGCCACAATTCAACGATGTTCTCTGAATCTATTGGAAGCGATTACTTCACCGAAGAAGGACAATTGAAAACTAAATAAAACCTATTCATTTGCTGCTTGAGAAATTTCTGTTTTTCTTTCGTCAATGATAATTTTTGTTGCTCCAGCTCTTTGTGTCATAACTTGTTTGCCAATTTCTTGTAAACCTTTGCTTTCGTATATTTTCATTGCAGTCGTGACATCAATGGCTTGTCTTGTTTGTTCATCTAAATCAAAGGTCAATGTGATGAAATTTAAATGTACACCTAAGGGTTCTAAAACCTTATTACTTTCAGATAGCAAATGTGCTTCCATATCACTTTGGTCAAGTTCAACAATATCTGCATTAATAAATACACCTTTTGCCACATCTTTAATTCGTTTGTCAATAACCATATTCTCAGCACCTTCAAATGCATTGCCTATCGCTTCTTCATTGTCTGCATCTGTATTCGCTTTTCCTAAATATTTTGCTTGCTTAATAAAAGCTAAGGGCGAAATAATCGAGTAATCATAGTCGATATGAACATTTGCTCTTACTCGATCTTTTAAATTAGAAATAAATTTGCTTTCTCCTTGCATAGGATAATTCGGAATGACTACTTTCATATAACAAGCGTTCAGCCCTGCTTTGGGAACTGCATCGCCAGCTTTAATTTCTTCCCAAGTCATTCCACAATCTGTAGAAACTACAACTTGTTGATTGGATTTTGCGTAGTTACAACTATTCAACACCATTGTCAATATTACAAGTGTGCTAACTAGGGTTAAACCTTTGAACTTAAATTTCATATGTTTCATTTTATTAGATTATGACTTTTGTTTTTAGATTGATAATTAAAATTTGATGAAATTCAACTTGGCATTACTCCCAATCTTGGTTTAATTTTAAGACCTTTTCAATCACATCACGCACACAACCCTCCCCGCCTTTTTTGGGCGATACATACTTAGATACTTGCCTTATCTCCTCACAAGCATCTGCCGGGCAACAAGGTAAAAGCACCTTACCCATGGGTTCTAAGTCTGGCATGTCATCACCCATATACAAGGCTAATGTTAAATCCAACATTTGAGTTTTCATAATTTCTTGAAGCTTGGCATTTTTCTCAGAAATGCCTAAGTGAACATCCGTAATGCCTAATCCATGCAATCTCTTTAATAAACCTTCTTCCTTAGCTCCTGAAATAATAGATACACTATATCCTTTTTTAATGGCTAATTGCAAGGCATATCCATCTTTGATATTCATACTACGCTGTAAAGTGCCATCATGACTAATCAATAAAAGCCCATTCGTGAGTACACCATCAATATCAAAAATAAAATGCCGAATTTTGCCAAAACTGTCTAAAATCATCTTTGTTTTATTTAGTGGTTCTTGACTTTTCTATTCCTTGATCGTATTCAATATTTGAAAAAAACTTTCCCTTATTGTCGTAAGTTTTCCAAATTCCTTGCTTATTTCCATCCTGATACATGCCCTCGGCTTTAAGAAAACCATTTTCAGCAAATTCTTTCCAGGCTCCTGTTTGTTTACCTTTTGAATAGGTGCCTACCGTGATAGCCACCTCTAATTCATTATACGTTGCCGCGCGACCATCAATTTCTCCATTCTTATATTCATATTCCACAGCCTTTTTGCCGTTTAAATAATACCAAGTAGAAAGACCTTCGCGTTTTCCTTCCTTCATTCTTCCAGATTCTTGGATGCCACCTTCAGCAAAAAACACTTTTCGAAATCCGTCCTCAATGCCATCCTTATAATAGATTTCTTTATTTAAACGAGCTCCTTTAAAATATACCCTTAAAGGACCATCTAGCAAATCATCTTTATAGGTTGAGGAAGCTTCCATATAACCATCTTTCCCTAAAATAATCTCAGTCCCATTTTTTTTTCCGTTCCGATAAGAAATGATGGAAGCAGGGAAGCCTGAAGGATGAAAAGTAGTCCATACTCCATCTCTCACACGGTTTTTTATATAACCTTCTTCTACAACAATGCCATGACTATCCATGACCTGCAACATGTCACAATCCTTCATCTGGACACGCATGGTATCTAGTTTAGTTTTTACTAAATCCGGATTGAAGTTTGCAGGCTTTTGTGCTTTACAAATAAAACTATTCAGCAGAATCATTCCACTGAAAAAAAAAGTTTTTGTTGTCATGTTGAATTTATAAATGAAGACGCGCTTTCTTATCTAAAAGTTGCTCAACGGTCTCTTTATACATCTCATCAGGAATACAGCAGTCTACAGGACAAACAGCAGCACATTGTGGTTCGTCATGAAAACCCTGACATTCTGTGCATTTATCTGAAGTGATATAATACGTATCATCAGAAACAGGTGTATTTTTTTGGGAAGCTTCCATCATAGAACCATCCATAAGCTTGAAGGCATCTTTAACAGAAGTGCCATCAGCAATTGCCCACTCTACGCCACCTTCATAAATTGCGTTATTCGGACATTCTGGTTCACAAGCTCCGCAATTAATACAGTCATCAGTTATTTTTATTGCCATAATTAGTAATTTTAAAATTTCAGAAAGGAAATTAGTTTGTTTGTTCGACTTTCGTGCCAAATTTACAAAACAATATGAATATTCATACCAGCCTTGAAGATAGAATTGAACTTTTATTAAAATTAAATCAGTATTTAAGTTCAAATGACCCAGAATTTGAGGAAATAAAAAATAATGCTCAAAGAATGAATGGTTGGTTTACCCAAGAATTCATCGATCAGGCGATTCATCAAATTTGTTCTTTCTATTTAGAAGAATCAAAACTTAGAGAATTTGCAAAAGATTTCGTGACCGCTGAATCTAAAGGCAAGTGTATGAAAATTGGCATCACCATGGCTGGAAATATTCCTTTAGTTGGGTTTCATGATTTCTTATGTGTCTTTTTAAGTGGTCATCAGCAAATGATTAAATTCTCAAGTAAAGATGATGTATTACTCCCCTACCTCATTTCAAAACTCTATGCGTGGAATGAACAAAGTAAACAGTTGATACAATCAGCAGAAATGCTGAAAGGTTGTGAAGCCTATATTGCCACAGGAAGCAATAATTCGGCAAGATATTTTGAACAGTACTTTGCAAAATACCCCCACATCATTCGACGAAATAGAACTTCCATGGCCATTTTAGATGGAACAGAGACAACGGAAGAGCTTGTTTTATTAGCAGATGATATTCAAACCTATTTCGGATTAGGCTGTAGAAATGTCACTAAGATCATGGTTCCTCAGAATTACAATTTTGTGCCACTGATCGACGCACTGAAGAAATATGAATACTTCAAAGACCATAACAAGTTCAGGAATAATTACGATTATAATTTAGCCTTATATATTTTAAACAGCCAATTTTATATGAGCAGCGAAGGATTGTTATTAGCTGAACATGAATCTATTTTTTCTCCAATTTCTGTATTACATTATGAATACTATAAGGATGATTTAGATGCAATAAGTCAGTTTAGAAACAAACAAGATATTCAGGCTATCATCGGACATCAATACCTACCCTTTGGATCAGCTCAATCGCCTTCTCTCAAAGACTTTGCCGATGGAATAAATACAGTTGATTTCTTGAATTCTTTATAACTTTCTTAACGCCCAAAAAGGTGTTAAAAAAAATTAAAACTGATTTTCAAATTTAACTCATCTCCTAATTTTGTGTTCTAAAAAATTACAGATATGAAAAAGATTATTGGAATCGTTTTACTCTCATGTGTTACTTCATTTTTCACTGTTGTTTTTGCCAATAAATATGTTCAACAACAACAAAAGCAACACACATTTTCTTCTACAAATGAAGAAACTCCTGTTTCTCAATTAGCAAATTTTTCAGGATCGTCTCCTGATGGAGGCTATACAAATTTAGAAGAGGCAGCCGAAAAATCTAGCAAAGTGGTGGTGCATATTAAAACCGAAAAGAAAGCACAAGTTGTTCAATACCAAAATCCATTCGGTGATGATTTCTTCAATCAATTCTTTGGCGGTCAGCAACTATTTCAACAATTGCCTCCACAGCAATCTAGTGGCTCAGGCGTTATAATTTCAGCAGACGGTTACATCATTACCAATAATCATGTGGTTGAAGGTGCTGATGAAGTGACTGTGATCTTAAACAACAAAAAATCATTAGTAGCCAAAGTAATTGGCAATGATGCATCTACAGATTTAGCTCTTTTAAAAGTAAATGAATCCAATTTACCCTTTGTTCAATTTGGAAATTCTGATGATGTAAAACTTGGCCAATGGGTGCTCGCTGTTGGATATCCACTGACACTCGAAACTACTGTCACAGCGGGTATTGTAAGTGCTAAGTATAGAAATATTGGCGTCAATCAAAAAAGAGGTAATGGAAGTGCTATTGAAAGTTTTATTCAAACTGATGCAGCCGTTAATCCAGGTAATAGTGGCGGCGCACTTGTGAATGCGAAAGGTGAACTCATTGGAATTAATTCGGCTATCGCTTCACCTACTGGTTCTTACGCTGGATACTCCTTTGCGATTCCATCAAATATTGTCAATAAAATTGCAGCCGATTTAAAAGAATTTGGTAATGTGCAAAGAGCTTATTTAGGGATTGGTTATATCGATAGCAAACAAGCCAGCCCAGAGCAAATTAAAGAATTTGGCTTAGATAAAATTGAAGGCGTTTATATCAATCGAGTAGAAAAAGGAAGCAGTGCTGCAGAAGCTGGCTTGAAGGAAGGAGACATCATCACAAAGTTAGGTAGTAAAGAAATTAGAACAAGTCCACAATTATTAGAGCAAATGACTCAATACAGGCCTGGAGATGAAGTAAATGTCCAGTATTTAAGAAATGGCAAGCCTAATGAAATTTCTTTACATCTTAAAAATAAATTAGGAAATACTGATATTGTAAAAAGTGATATCCTACAAGATTTAGGTGTAGAGATGAAAGAATTAAGTAAAGGCGAATGTCAACGTTTGCATATTCAAGGTGGACTATATATCGCTAATATTCGTCAAGGAGGCATTATTGCCTCGCAAACTAGAATGAAAAAAACTTTTATTATCACGCAGGTAAATGATAAAGACATTCAAAGTGCTGCTGATCTCGAAAAAATACTCAATAGTAGCGATCAAGAATTTCAGCTTGGTGGTATTTATCCTTCTGTTCAGGGAGTTTATTACTACATGATTAAGAAGAAATAAAAGGATTACCCTTCAAGCAAAAAGCCAACTCATTACAAGTTGGCTTTTTTCATATCCTTAAGCTTCTTTCTTTCTGACTGTCTTTTGTTCGATGCGCTTTTCATAGGCTGAACCTTTAAATATTTTATGAACAAATATTCCTGGCGTATGAATTTCATCAGGATGTAGTTCGCCAAGTTCAACTAATTCTTCAACTTCTGCAATGGTAATTCGACCAGCCATGGCCATCATGGGGTTAAAATTCCTAGCCGTTTCTTTAAAAATTAAATTGCCTTGGGTATCTCCTTTCCATGCCTTTACAATAGCATAATCACTTTCGAATGCTTTTTCCATCAAGTATTCTTTCTCCTCACCATACATCGTAAATTTTCGAGTTTCCTTGCCGGTAGCAACTTCTGTACCCACACCTGCGGGTGTATAAATGACCGGCATACCATATCCTGTAGCCATGCATCTTGTGGCTAAAGTACCTTGTGGAATTAATTCTACTTCTAACTCCCCACTTAATAATTGGCGTTCAAATTCAGCATTTTCGCCTACATACGACGAAATCATTTTTTTAACTTGCTTTTGTTGCAACATCAAACCTATCCCAAAATCATCTACACCTGCATTGTTTGAAATACAAGTCAAATTTTTAACTCCTTTTCTCACTAAGGCACCAATACTATTTTCTGGAATGCCACATAATCCAAATCCACCTAGCATAATAGTCATGCCATCTTGTATATCTTTTACAGCTTCATCAGCGTTCAGTACCACTTTGTTTAATCCCATAATTCTTTATTTATGAAAGCGAAAATAATACATTCAGTGGATTCCCTTGTTATATTCTGCCTCAAATTAATTTTAGACTAAACTTCTGAAGATTCATTGTTTTACTTCTTTAAAATTAGCCCTACATTTACTGCATGGCTATTTTATGGTTACTTTTATTTTTTGGAGGTGTTTTTTTCGCGTACAAGTATAGCAGCAGATAACGTAAAATAGTCACTGCAACTCCCATTCAAGAAATTTCCCATTTGCTTGAAACGAACATTGATTTTTATCAAAAAATATCTTCTGATACTCAAAAAGAACTTTTTAAACAACGTGTCATAAAGTTTATTGAACAAGTTAAGTTTACCTCTGTGGGCAAAGCTCAACATACTACGCTCGACGAAGTATATATTGCGAGTAGCGCCATTATTCCTATATTTTACTTTCCTCAATGGGAGTATACAAATATCAATGAAGTGCTTTTATATGAAGATAACTTCAATCATGATTATGCCGTCAATGAAGATAACTTTATTATGGGTATGGTTGGGGACGGCGCCTTACAACATACCATGATACTTTCTTTAAAAGCACTTCGTGAAGGATTCGAAAAGAAAGAAGGTAGTCAAACCGCTCTTCATGAATTCATACATTTAATTGATAAATCTGATGGTGCCGTAGATGGTATTCCGGAATATTTGATTTCCAAAGAACTTATCAAACCATGGATTAGGCTGATGCGTGTGATGATACAAGAAATTAAATCGAATGATACTGATATTAATCCTTATGCTGCTACCAATGATGCTGAGTTTTTTGCAGTGATTTCAGAATATTTTTTCGAAAAGCCGGGCATGCTTGAAAGGCAACATCCGGCATTATACAATGTCTTGTGTAGAATATTTGAACCTAAATCAGCTTTGCCTCCTGATTCAGTCAACTAAACGATTGATCTCTTGAACACGTAATGTTTGTATTGCGGCAATGATAGAGCGGAAAGCCCGCATCCCGAGAGGCTTCACGATATTGGAATGTGAGCAGACTGATAATAGCCGATCGGGAGAGGACTTGGAGGGATAGCATGTGTGCCGCCCAAATAAAAAAATAAACCTATTTACGGATTCGACTTTCGAACATACTTGGTCAAAATGACAATCTGAGAGCCATTTACCTTGCCTTCAATTTGCTCGATATTATCTTGTACTAATCTAATATTTCTTACCACCGTGCCTACTTTCGCACTGAATGTAGCGCCTTTTACATCGAGGGTTTTAGTCAATACCACTGCATCGCCACTTTCCAATACAGCCCCAAAACAATCGCGATGTCTTTCCACTTCATCTTGATTTATGTGATCGCCGCTTGCTTGTGCCCACGCCAAATTTTCCTCATCAAGGTAGGCAATATCCAATAAATCTCTTACCCAATCCCATTGCTTTAATTTATGTAACATGCGCCATGAAACGACTTGTGTAGCAGGATTCTCGCTCCAAATACTATCGCTCAAACAACGCCAATGAATTTCATCTGCCGTTTCAGGCTGGCCTATTTGAGTTTCGCAAGTTGCACAAAGCCAAAGATGATGCTCT